>CAJOHG010000062.1 GCA_905234395.1 uncultured Selenomonadaceae bacterium | reverse complement strand
TGCCAGCGAATCCGTCGCGCCGAGTGTATCCGTCCAAGCATCGTAAACGCCTGTTGCAACCGAGATCGTCGCGCCGTTGCTGAGGTTTTTAATGAGAATGTCATCGTTTACGACCGCGATTGAACTGTCGCCGCCGATTTGAATGACCGCCGTTGAATCGCCGCCGCTGACCGTGATTTTGTCGCTGAAGTCGCCGACAATCGTGTCGTTCTTGTCGAAACTTTCAATCGCGGTGACCGTGTTGCCGTCGAGTTTGAAGTTGACGCCGTTTGAATCGCCGCCGCTCAACGTGAATTGCTGATTGCCGAAGAAATTGTAATTGCCGTCGTCGACGACCTGAACGACGCTGGCTCCCGCAGTGCCGCTGATTGTCACGTTGTCGCCGCCGACCGCTCCCAACGTCGAATTGTTGGAAGTGTCAAGCGCGTAGCTGAAAATATTATCGGTGTCGCCGACGATTGAAATGCTCAAGCTACTACTGTTGATTTTGATGTTGTTTAGTTTGCCGATGATTGTCGCCGCAGACGTGCCCGCGTTGAAGTTGTTGACAGCCGTAACCGACGCTTGATTATTTGTCGTCGACGTGAGGAACGTAACTGAACTGTCACCGCTGACCGTGAAGCTTTGACCTGCGCTGAAGAAAAATTTTCCGTCCAAATCGGTGGTGACATAGCTCGCAGTGCCAATGTTGCTAATCGTGACGCCGGCAGCTGAACCGACGCCGCTGATTCCCGTGATAGAGCTTGCGTCATCCGAGCCGTAAACAGCAATTTCATCGTCGCCGAGAATGTTGACCGATTGACCGTTGACAGTGATATTTTTGGTGAAGTCGCCGAGAGCATAAGCCGTTGCACCGTTCAAATCCGTTATCGACGCGAGAGAGCCGCCTTCAACGCCGAACGTGACGCCCTCAGAATCGTTGGCGATTGACATTGCCGAGCCGTTGATTGTGAATTCGCCCGACTCTTTGGTGATGAAATAGGAAATGCCGCCGACCGCCGTGACGTTATCATTATTCGACAAGCCCGCAAGTGATTGCCCCGTGAATGTGTATTGCGTCGTATTGGAATTGCCGTTGAGAATGTTGACTTCCGCGCCGTTGAGACTGAAGCCGCCGCTCTTGAAGAAATCGCTCGTGACAGATTCGTTGTTGTCAACGCCGCTGATACCGATAACCGCACTTGACGAATTGAGTTGGAAGAGGATGCCGTCATTGCCGTCACCGCTAACCGTGAAGATTTGATTTTCGTTTGCAATGTTGAACGTGAATTTGCCGATACCGCTTTGACCTTCCGCAGTGCCGATAACCTGCGCGTGGTCGAGCCAAATTCTCATACTGCGCCCGTTGCCTTCGCGGAAAGGGTGCGCCACGTTCATCTCAACGTATTTTTCGACAATCGCGTTGAAATTATTTTGGGGCATGTTTTCAATCTGCGCGAGGGCTTCGGCAAGATAAAGCGCGGAAGCAAATCTGAAATGCCCTTTGGCGAGATTGACGTTGCGAATTTTGCCCGCGAAGTCGTAAATTTCTCCGAACAAGGCGCGGTGAATTTCGGCAAGCGTCGCGAAAGTTATCTTCGTGCTGTCGAATTCGGCGTAGTTGCCATTCGAGAAGCCCGAAACTTCAAAGCTTGACGTGCCGCTCAATTTGGTGACGGTGTAGCTGTCGACAAAGGCAGCCCTTGTATTGTCCGTGTAGACGTTTGGTGCAGTGAATGACGTTGCGTTGTCATAGAACGATAAAGTGTCGCCGTTGTTTACGGAAAAACTGTCGTCCGTCTTCATGAAGTGGAAGCCCGTCGCCGAACCGCCGCCGACATCGTAATAAGCGAGATCTCCTGCTGAAGTGCCCGCAACTGTTGCCGTGAACGTTTTGCCGTTGCCAAAGGTGAATTCAACAGTGCCCGACGCCGCATAAATTTTCGTGATGTCGCCGGCTTGAGTGACGGTGCTTTTGTCGCCCAAACCGAGCAAACTTTTATCGGTCGCGTCGTAGGTGAGAGCCGTTACGTTCTGCGCGGCAATGTCGACTGTGTTGCTGTTGATTGAGAAACCACCGCTTAGAGCCGTCGCCGCAGTTTGATTCATGATGACGGTGCCCGACGTTGCGTTGAAGCCCGTCGCCGAGCCGCTGTTGTTGAACATGAGCGCACCGCTTGAGCCGGTGTTGTCGAATGCGAATGACGCAGAGCCGAGCGCGATTGATGCAGAGCCGCCGAAATCGTCAACCGTGAATTCTGCGCCATTATCTTCCGTCATCGTGAGCCAATAACTTGTCGCACCGGTGATGCCGAATTCAGCGACATCGGAGACCGAGCCGTTGTTCAGATATTTCAAGCTCAAATTGCCGACGGAAGTCCCGCCGAGCGCGTCGTTTTGTTGCGCGAATACAAAAGAATCGAGTGCGTTATCGTTTACCGTGAAATAAGCCGAGCCGCCGCTCTTGTATTTGTAATCGGTTATGGTCGTCGTTAAGTTATCGGTGATTGTGCCTTCCGCAGTGTCGGCAAGTTGAAGTTTGTCGGCGTTGCCCAAAGCGTAAACCGTATCAACGGCGTTATCCAATGCAACAACGGTTTCAGTGGTGCCGACGGAGTAAACGTAGTCGCCGCTGTAAACGGCGATGATGTTGCTTGTCGAGCCGAAGTAAATGCCGCTTTGATTGTCCGTTGCCGAATTGCCTTTGACCGTGAACGATTGACCGTTCCAACTGTCGAGTGTTTCGGTGCCGCTCAAGCTGTTGATTAGCACGACGCCCGATATGCCGCCCGTCGATTTGTCAAAGACGACTTGGAAGTAGCTGTCGGAGCCGGTCGTCAAAGTCGTGCCGCCGTTGAAGTCGGAGACAGTCGCAGAGCCGCCGCCGAAAATCAGCGAGAAGTCAAACGCAGAACTTTCACCGCTTTTGGCAACGGCATATTTACCGTCGCCGTCAACGTTGAGATGCGGCATAACGACAGAGACTGTGCTTGCCGAATCATTGACGTAGTAGAGCGAAAAATTTTCTGCGGTGCTGTTAAGAATGATTTTGTCCGCGCCGGAATATGAGCCGAATATAAAGCCCGAAGCACCTTGAGAATCGAGCAAGAAGGTGCCGAGAACTTCGTAACCGTATTCTTCTTCACCGCCGGGAAATGCAGTCGTCAAGGTCGCCGACAAGTCACCGATAACAATCTCTGTGCCGCTTGTCATGCCCATGATGATTTGTTCGGCTTTGCCAAATTCATTGACGGTTATTTTGTTGCCGCCGCCGAATTCGTCCGAGTAGTCGAATATATTTAAGTTGATGGTCGAGGTGCCGCCGATTCTGCTGTAAACGAATTTGGAAACATCAAGTTGGACGCTCGCACCGTCAATTTGATAAGTGTCGGAGAGAATTTCTTCTTCTTCATTGGAAATTTGTACCAACGCATCGTCATCAACATTAATCGCTGTAATTTTGCCCGTTGAGGCACGGAAGGCAATATCGCCGCCGTCATCAAAGGTGGTGCCGACATCATCACTAAATTTAACGTTAATGCCGCTAAGGGAAATATTGTCGTCGTACTTGAGGTTTTTGAGAGTGAACAGATCATTATCGCTCAAGACAAGTTGTTTCAGCTCGTCAAAGCTTGAGTCGCCTTCCGGATTCGTTCCGACAACATTGATGCTTAAATCGGTAAATAAATCTTCAAAGCTTGAGCCTTCATAATAAAAAGTGAAATTGTCTGCCAGAAGCTCGACCACTTTTTCATTCAGGACAAGCATATCGTCATTTTCGGAAAAATTAAAGCCCGTGACAAATACGCCCGGTACATCAGGGAATTTGTATTCGTCGGCGTCTTCAACGACAAAATAAGCACTGCCGCCCGTTTTGAAATAATACCGTTCGGTGTCGGAGCTCATCTTAAGGAGCGATTGATCGGCTTGCATGTAGAGACGACTTGCTCCGCCCACGCCGTTAATTGCGGCACTTGTTCCGCCGCCGGTAAGAGAGACTATACGGGAGCCTTCGCCCGTGACTTGATAGGAAAAGCTTTGATCAATGTCAATCAAATAGCCGTTGAGATTTAGTCCGATGCCCGAAGTGGAGCCTTCGACATTGAGAGCGGCATTTGTCGAGCCTAAGGAGATACCGCCAATAGAGCCGCCGTTAATTGCAATGTAGTCGACTGAACTGTCGCCTGCGTCGCTGAAGGAAAGAGGATTTAAACTTCCGCCCGCCGCAGATAAACCGCCGATTGTGTTGCTGTCGAGCCCGACGATTGTGAATGTTTCCGTGGAACTTATGGTTGAGAAAAAGTAAGCGGATTCTGATTCATTCAACGTGACGCCGCCGACGCCGCTGATACCATAGTAAGAATCGCTGCCGGTTATCGCCTCGGAGACACCCGACACGTCAAACGTTGCGTCGTGCGAATAACCGCTGTCTTCGCTCAATACAACGAGAGAAGTTCCCGCCCAATAGTAACCTGCAGAATGGGAACTGATTGAGGCATTAATTTCGTCATAAGGCACCGAAATACTTGAGAAAGGTATTTCGTCGAATCGTTGTAAATCAAAAATGAAATCGTTTGATGAATCGCTCATATAACAATGCTCCTTCCGAAAAAATTATTCACCAACAGAATGAGCGTCCAGCAAACGCCCAAGCTAACTTCAGAAATTATACAACTTGAAAAAATTCAATGCAATATGCAGGCACGAAAATCAATTTTCAAATCATGCGATTCAATAAGATAACCTTGCTGAAATTTCGGGAAGAACAATTCACCGAATCAAATATCCCTGTTCTCTTGAAAATTTTTCGTATGGAAAATGATTTGCTCCTGCCAAAATCGACTGTTTGTGCCGTGAGCATGAGTCACATTTTTATTAAGTACAACCTCTGCTTGAAACTTTGACATTTTGGGGCTATAATCCTTTTTGTTTCTTATCTTAATAATCGGTTGACTTAGGAGTAAATCAAATGCTTATTGACAGAAACGACGTTGCGACCTTCTGCAACGAATTGCGGCGTCAAAATAAACAAATCGTCTTCACGAACGGTTGCTTCGATATAATTCACGCGGGACACGTTCGCTATTTGACGACTGCAAAAAATTTCGGCGACGTGCTGATTGTCGGGCTCAACACTGATGAATCCGTCAAACGGCTCAAAGGAAATTCTCGACCGATTAACAATCAGCTCGACCGCGCAGAAGTTTTGCTCGGACTTAAAGCCGTCGACCACGTGATTTTTTTCGGCGAACAGACTGCGGAAAATCTTATCGCCGAAGTCAAGCCGAACGTCTACGTCAAGGGCGGCGACTACACCTTGGAGACGTTGCCCGAAGCAAAAATTGTTCAACGTTTCGGCGGACGCGTGGAGCTTGTGAATTTGGTTGCCGGGCATTCCACGACGAACATTGTAGAAAAAATTTTAGAGGTTAAACCATGACTGAAGATTTAAAAACTGTGTTAATCGTCAAGCTTAGCGCGATGGGCGACGTGATTCACGCCTTGCCGGTCAGCTACGCGATAAAAGAAACTTTTCCCGATGCAAAAGTCACGTGGGTCGTTGAGCCGCCGAGCCTCGACCTGCTCAAAATGAATCCTTGCGTTGACAAAATCCTGCTGTTCAAGAAAAAAGACTTCCGAACGTTGAAAGGTTTCATGCGCGAATTTTTTCCGTTCAAACACGAACTGCAGGAGCAAACTTATGACGCGGTGCTTGACTTGCAAGGGCTGTTCAAATCGGCGGCAATAGCTTTCTTCGCAAAGTCGAACATCAAGCTCGGCATCTGCAACATGCGCGAAATGAGCGACAAAGTTTCAAAGCCCGTCATCGGCGAAAATGCTCAAGGTCACATCGTCGAACGCTACCTGGACACTGCGCGGGCAGTCGGCTGCGTCGTCGGCAATGTCACGTTCCCGATTCAAATTCCCGTAGACGAATCGGAGAAGGCTCGCAAGATTATGGATCACGCCGGAATTCGCGAAGGCAATCCCTACGTCGTCTTTGCAGTCGGTGCGAATTGGGCAAATAAACGTTGGGACACGGAGAAATTCGCCGCGCTCGGTGACTGGTTCTATCAACTGGCGGTCGTTCCCGTTTTAATCGGCAGCGGTGCCGTCGACGAACAGCTTGCCAAAGAAATCGAATCGAAGATGGAAATTCCGCCGATTAATCTCGTCAACCGCACGAACATTCCGCAAATTGCTCACGTCATCAGAACTGCGCGGCTGATTATCGGAGGAGACACCGGTCCGGTTCACATGGGCGCGGCTCTCGGCGTGCGAACGATTATGCTTATGGGACCGACGAACGTTGAGCGCAACGGACCTTTCAATCAACTGCAAAACGCAATCGAAGTCGACAGGACGTGCAAAGGTTGTTGGAAACGTTCTTGCCCGAAAAAAGAAATTTGCCTTGAGAAAATCACCGTCGACGTTGTCAAAGATAAAATCGCGTCGATGGCGTGACAAACTGCGCGGGAAAAATACGACTCGCTCGCCCGGTGCGGGCAATTTTTTTTGCGCGAATGATAATTTCTGCTATAATGGCGTAAAAATTCTTATCGGAAGGAGCTGCGGAGTTGAAGTTCCTGAAAAAATTTTTCGACGGCATTCAACGCGACTTGCGGCTGTTTTTTTTCGTGCTGATTTTGCTGGAAGTCTATCGCGGGCTGTTCATCTTGCTGATGTCAAATTATTTGGGCGAAACGTCGGGCGCAACGCAAATTTTTTCGGCAATGTTCGCGGGCTTGCGATTGAGTTTGAAAACTGCGGGCGCGGTCACGTTAATTTCGTTTGTGCTCGTGACAATCCTCGGTTTGCGTTCACGATTGCGGCTCGTCATTGGAATTTTTGCGTCGCTGATATTTTCGTTGCTGTTCATGCTAAGGTTTCCGTATTATCGCGCGTTCCAATCGACTTTCGGGCTTGAAGTCGTGCAAGGTCTTCATGACGACATTTGGTCAATAATCGTGACGATGTTTCAAGAATACGGGTTCGCGTGGCGATTTATCGTCGCAATAATTTTAACACTCCTTTGCATTGCGGCGTTGAGTCGTCTGCTGATTATAAAAACGTTTCCGCTGCCCGAACTCGACGGTACGTTGAAAAAAATCGGCTTTACATTGTTGACGGTTGCGGGAATTTTTCTCTTCGGAATGTTTGTTCGATTCGGCGGCAGTTTCAACTACGCTCACGGAATAAATTGGGAAAACGCAAGCATCACGTCCGACGCTTTTTTGAACGAATGCATTCTCGACGACGCGCAAGCTCTCTATCGTGCAAAGTCGATGGCAAAACGCATGGAAGCCGGCGAAATTTCCGGTGTCGACGCCGAAAAAATTGCAGAGTCCGCGCTGATTATCGCCGACAACAAAGAGCTCGCCGAAAAAAATCTCGCACCATACCTTGAACGCAAAGCCAAAGGTCAACGAATCGCGACGCCCAAACATATTTTTATAATTCTCGGCGAAACGTTCATGCAGTGGCCAATGCTCGGCAAATACGACGAACTTTTGGTTGCGGAAGGCGTAAAATCGCTCATTGCCGAAGAAAATTGCTACTACAGCAGAAATTTCATGCCCAACGGCGATTTCACATCAACGGCGATAACCGGGCTCGTTACGGGACTTCCCGACGTGAATATCAAAATAAATTATCAATCTCGCACCTACGACAAGCTTTACATAACGTCAATGGCGGCTCCGTTCAGAGAACTCGGCTATGCTGTCGATTTTTGGTATGGCGGAATGCCCGGCTGGGATTCGATTGCGAAAATGTCGCTCGCGCAAGGTTTTGACAATTTTTACGGCTGCCCGGACTATAACGCGCCAAAACAGACGACTTGGGGCACGAAAGACGAAAATTTATTCAATGCGCTGCTTGCACACCTCGATTCGGAGCCGCCGACTGTTCATTTGGTTATGACGACGACAAATCACCCGCCGTATAATCTCGACCTTGCAGCGGAAGGTTTTCACATCGACGCGGTTAAAGAAGCGTTGAAAAAATTCCCGAACATTGACGATCCGAATCAGCTCGCGATTGAACTCGGTCATTATTGGTACATGGACGAAGTTATCACGAATTTTGTCCGCAAAGTCACCGAAAAATATCCCGAAAGCGTTTTCGTCGTGACAGGCGATCATGCTGTTCGTTGCGACCCGTCGACGCACCCGACAATCTTTGAAAAACAGAGCGTTCCGTTTATTTTGTACGGTGCAGGCATTACAAAAGAGATTCTTCCGCCGGATGCGGTTGGCGACCACATTTCAATCGTTCCGACGTTGATTGAACTCATCGCGCCGAAAGATTTTGCGTATTATTCAATCGCGCCGAGCCTTTTTGACAGCGACGGAGTCGGATTCAACAACACGGCTTTTCTAACAAGCAAAATCGCCGGGCAAATCGATTCGGACGTGACTGAACTTTTGCCGCACGTGGCGTCCAGCGAATTAAACGACGTGAATTTGACTGACGAACGCGCTCACGCAATACAAATCATCGGCGCAATGAGAACTGTCGCCTGGTGGATCATCACGAAAGGTCTTTTCTTCGGCGGCGAAGGAAATTGACGCAAAGATTTTTTGGAGGTTGAGACTATGACAAAGCGAATTTATGAGGTTGCAAAAGAATTTGGTTGCTCTGAAGATGACCTTCTAGAGTTTTTAAAACATTTAGGATTAAATTATGCCTTTAGATTAACTGCCATTAATGAGTATTATTATGACAAAGCTAGAGAACATTTTTTAGTAAGAAGAAAAAGAGTTTCAGACATCGCTTATGAATTTGGTCGCTCATATAAAGAAATCATTAGGTTTTTAATTCAACAAGGATACAAGGGCGTTACAAGAAATACTTTCGTCGAAGAAAACGAATATAATTGGATGAAAAATTACATCTTTAAACAATCAGAGCAAGATTCTGTTGAAAATCATTCAGAAGAACAAATCGAACAGCCTGCGCAGAAAAAATCGGTCGCGAAATTCGATTATAAGCCGATACTCGCTAAATACGACGTTACAGCAGTCAACAAGTCGCCGATAAAATATTTCAAGGCAGTATTGATATTCACGGACGGACTTTTAAAAGTTTTGCAGGACTACGAGGCGGCACAGGCAGATACAATCGCCGAATTCTTGAAAATATCGCTCAAACTAAGCGCAAAGTACACCGATAATCCGAATCTCACGCCGGAAGAAAATTCGTTGCTCGCCGAACGTCAAAAATTTTTATCGCAACGCCTTGAACTCGGTATCGACGCGCCGAAACGCAAAATTTTATCTGTCAAAGCACAGGCAGAAAAATTTTTCGAGCGATTGGACAAAATCAGCGACGGCGACAACTTTATTTGCGAACTTGCCGCACTTCAAGCCGAACCTCGCGCAGATTTCGATTTGCTGACGGAAAGTTTATCGCGAATCATCACGGACGCACAAAGCAAGGCCGATTTCTTCGCCGAACATAAAAATTTGGTCGTCACTGTCGTAAATGCGCAGTCGTCGTGGAATGACAGCTACAAAGCCTTCAAAACGAGTTTGCGGGAAGAATTGGCGGCGATTTGTCACGAGGACGGCATTGAAGATGAAATTTTCGCGGCGTGGTATGACGATTGGCAGAAAAAACGTTTCGCGATTGAGCAAAGATTCTTGCCGCTTGTCGAATTCGCGCTTAAAGGCAATCTTTTGGATTCGTTGGACGACGTGCTGAAAATTTTGGTCGATTATCGCGATGAAGTCACGAAATTATATCTGAACGAGCGGAAAAATATTTATCAGAAGTTTGCATTTCAATCGGGCGGCGACTTGCAGGATAAATTTGAGACGGAACAGGAACTTTACAAGCTTTCGGAGAAATTTCAGCTCGATTTGCAGAAAATAATTTTTTCGCGCGACAAAACCGAGGAACGAATATTCTTATTGCGCTGGGCAGAACCGCTTTTGAACATCTCGATAGACGAAATCAGCGAATTTATCCGCGACAAAGAGCTTGACGCAATATCGGAAGAAGTTTTGACGCAATTCGCCGAGTTGAGACGACAAAATTTCGCAACGTACATATCGGACAGCAAAGCATACAGCGAAGCCGTTCAAAAACGCGAAAAGAAATTCAATGCGCTGATTTTCCGCATGAGAAAGGATTTGCGTAAAAAATGAGCAGCAATATTCCGCGCCGAGGAGATCATATTCGCGTCTTGCGGTCGTTAGGCTATTATCATCACGGAGTTTTTATCTCAAATGACGAGGTGATTCACTTCACGACGGCTGAAGACGACGGAATTCTTCGCGTCATGCAAACCGATTTGCAACAATTTCTGCGCGGCGGAGAGCTTGAAGTAGTTAAACATGACCCGGCAAAGTTGTATCCTGTTGATGATATAGTCGAATATGCCCGCGATTGCGTCGGCGACACCGGTTACAATCTTTTACGCGAGAACTGCGAACATTTTGCGAATGAATGCGTTATCGGCGAGCACAGGAGCAAACAATCTGACGGTTTTATCGGCGCGCTTAAAACTGCGGCAGATTTTGCAGGAGGTAAGGTTATGGGATTATTTGGAAGTTTAATTTCGGGTGCTCTGGACATTTTTGGCAATATTTTTAGTTCGCCGTCGTCATCAAGCAGTAGAAAACCTGCCAAGACCGAAAAAGTTAAGCTTGAGGAAGTCGAACGCGACAGACAGATTAAACTTGCGGAGATTGAGCGCGATAAATCGTTAAATCTTGCCGACAAGGAAGCCGCACGCTTGAAAATTGAGCGAGACACTCAAATTCGACTTGCAGAGCTTGAAATCGAGCAAAAAAAGCTTGAACAGATTGAACGCGACAGACAGATTAAACTTGCAGAAATTGAGCGCGATAAATCGTTAAATCTTGCCGACAAGGAAGCCGCACGCTTGAAAATCGAGCAGGCACATCAAATCAAGCTTTTACAGGAGCAAACGCGTTCACGAATGGCAGAAGCTGAACAACAAGCAAGATTAAAAGAGCTGGAAAACGAAATGCAGCTACGTTTAATCGATAAGGACAACGAACGAATAAAATTAGCTCACGACGCACAACGCGAATTGATTCAGCTGCAGACAATGAGCCAAATCGCAATCGAAAAAGCAAAAACGGAAGGTTTTACTGAACGCGCAAAGCAACTCGTGATTTTGCAGGAAAAATTGCTTGAAGTCGCCGAAAAACGAATTGCGATAATCGCGAGCGGTTCCATGCCGATAATTCGCGAGATAGAAAACTTTTACGGCGAAGTCAACGACAAAATTAATGCCAACAGAGACGAATACAACACAAAAAAATTGCCGCAACTGCTTTCAATTCTGCGGCAATACGACAAAGATTCGATTGAGTATGAAATTTATTCCGAGCAGATTAAAGACGATCGAATTCAGCAGAAAAAATTTATCGAACAGCAGCTTGCGCAAGTAGCCAAGCGACAAAATTTGATTATAAAAAGTTTTATGTCGTCGCGGGATAAAATTTTGGCTCAAACGGTGCAAATCACTCAACAAATCGCGGAAAAATATTTATCTGCAGAACAAACGACGTTGCCCGCGTTGCCGAGCGCAGATTTAAAACAATTAATGCCACCAAAAACTTGAATTTGCCTTTTGCGCCGAAAAGTTATAGAATTCCCTGCGACACTGCAGGATTTTTTTGTTGCAGAAAATTTTTTACGGAGGCATTACAAAATGGTTTTGATAACGGGAATTCTTGGACAGCTCGGCTACGACCTTTCCAAAGAATTGACAAAGCGCGGCGTGGAATTTATCGCACCATCGCTTGAAGAACTCGAATTGACGACCGAAGACGGCGCGAAAAATTTTATCCTTGACAAAAAGCCCGATACTGTCGTTCATTGCGCGGCTTATACTGCTGTCGACAAGGCGGAATCGGAAGCTGAACTCGCAATCACGGTCAACGGCATGGGCACGCGTTGGATTGCGGAAGCTTGTCGCGAAATTGGCGCGAAAATGATTTACATCAGCACCGATTACGTTTTCGGCGGCGACGGAAAAATTCCTTACGAAGTCGACGACGAGAAAAATCCCGTCAACGTTTACGGGCGCAGTAAATTGCTCGGCGAGGACGCTGTGAGCATGATTCTTGAAAAATATTTTATCGTGCGCACGAGTTGGGTCTTCGGAATTAACGGCAACAATTTTATCAAGACGATGCTCCGATTGGGCGAAACGCATAAAAAATTGAACGTTGTCAACGATCAGATTGGCAGCCCGACTTACACCGTTGACCTTGCGAAACTTTTGGCGGATATGCTTGAGACGGAGAAATTCGGCGTTTATCATGCGACGAACGAAGGATTTTGTTCATGGGCGGAATTTGCGCGGGAAATTTTCAATGAAGCCGGTCTTGAAGTTGAAGTTGACGGCATCCCGACTGTTGAATATCCTACGCCCGCCCGCAGACCGTTTAATTCGCGTCTCAGCAAAAAATCTCTCGACGAGGCGGGCTTTGAACGACTTCCGACTTGGCAGGACGCTTTGAAAAGATATTTGGTTGAGTTGAAGGCGTAAAGCTTACCGAAATATTGCAACAAAAATCGACGACTCGTCCGAAGATGAGCCGCCGATTTTTTTACGGAGAATTTGTCGGGAAATGTTCAATCGATTTTGACGCCGTGAATTTCTTCAGCCAAACGTTGAAGTGATTCGACTGTGCGCACGCCCGGAGTAATTTCAGACAGTTTGACTTTGACGAAATGATTTTCGCGGACAGCAGTAACGTTTTGAAGTTGCGGATTATTTTTTATCGTCGCGACCTTCTCTTGAAAGTCCTCGTCATTGCGAACGCCGTTGCTGTAGTCGGCAATGATTATGTAGTCGGGATCAGCCGCAACGACGCTTTCCCAACTCGTCGCCGCCCAAGTCTTATCAACGCCCGCATTTTCCATGACGTTATCGGCACCGATGAGCTTTAAAATATTCGTCGTGTAGCCTTTGAACGCCGTGAAAGGTTGTCCGTCGCTCGAATCGTAGACGAAAATTTTCTTGCGAGGCAAATCCTTGATCTTAGTCTGAACTGTGCCTAACAATTTTTTTTGAGCATCGACCCAAACTTTTGCCGCATCAGTCGCACCGAAAATTTCGCCGTATTTCATCATATCGGCAAAGACCGTGTTCAAGTCGGCGTCGAGTTTCTGCATTGAAGACGGGACGAAAATTGGCACGCCCTGCGAAGTGATTCTTTCGGCGGGAATGCCGCGCTTTGTGAAAGGAACTTCCCAGCCCGTTGCGAAGTCAGGTTTCTCTGCCATGAAAGTTTCGTATGACGGCCACTTTTCGGACAGCACTTTGACTTTGTCGTAGGCTTCTTGCAGCGGCGGATAAATTTCTTCTTCCTTCATTGCCGTGCCGACCATTTTGTCTTCGAGACCGAGTGCCAACATCATTTCCGTCGTTGCCTGCGACATTGAAATTGCGCGCGTGGGAACTTTGTCGACTTTGGCGGTGACTTCTTGTCCGTCGAGAGTTTCTGTCCACGAGACTTCGGACGTTGCGGCAGGTTTTTCCGGCGCGGGATTGTTGCCGCAAGCCGTCAGCCCGAATGTAAGAGCAAGTGTCGATACGCCGATTACGATGCCCTTCCGCAAAAATTTTTTGGTGAAACGCATTCAAATGACCTCCAACTTTTGAATTTTGCTCATACATTTCTAATAGTTTATATATGTGCGCCCGGCGTGTTCAAATTTCACGAACGGGACGCCGAATATCTCTGTCAGCAAATCGGGTTGCATGATCTCTTTGACGTTGCCTTGAATCCTCACGCGACCTTCAATCATTACAATCACGTCGTCGCAATACTGAATTGCCAGCGATAAATCGTGC
>CAJOHG010000061.1 GCA_905234395.1 uncultured Selenomonadaceae bacterium | reverse complement strand
GTTCTCGATAGGAACAGGCACTTATACGGGCAAGACCTTCACGGGAAGTGACGAAGCCGACACGATTACGAATGCGGGCGCAAAACTCGTTATAAATGCAAACGGCGGTGACGATTACATCGTAAACAGTGGCTCCAACGTTTCAATCAACGGCGGCGCGGGTGACGACAGTCTCTGGGGCAGCAATTACAGCGACACGTTCATTTACGGCGACGGCGACGGCAAAGATGTTATTTACGGCTTTGACAACGACGACATGCTCAAAATCACCGGGACTTTCTCCGCGTCTTACAGCAAATCAAAAGACGAAGTTTATTTCAAAGTCGGCACCACTGCCAATGCAATTACTTTGAGCGATTTCACGGCGACAAGCTTCCACGTCAACAGCGACACTTACCAAATCAACACCAAAAACGAATTCGTCAAGAAATAAACTCTTCGCGGCAAAAAAAATTTATCCCTCAACGTCAACAAACGTCGAGGGATTTTTTATTATTCAAACATTAAAGCGGAAGTAAGTCACGTCACCGTCCTGCATAATATAATCTTTGCCTTCAAGCCGAACAAGTCCTTTGTCGCGAGCAGCGGCGATTGAACCGAGTCGAATCAAATCGTCGTAGTTGACAATCTCCGCGCGAATGAATCCGCGTTCAATGTCGCTGTGAATTTTTCCGGCGGCTTTAACGGCAGGAGTTCCTTTCTTAATCGTCCATGCGCGACATTCATCGGCACCGGCAGTTAGGAACGTCATCAAGCCGAGCAAATCAAATGCCGCGTGAATCAATCTGTCGAGCCCGGAACTTTCAAGCCCTAAGTCCGTCAAAAATTCTTGAGCCTCGTCGGCGTCAAGTTCAGCGATCTCCGATTCGACTTTGGCGCAAATGACGACGACTTGAGCACCTTCGCGAGCGGCGAGTTCACGAACTTTTTTGACGTAGGAATTTTCTGCGGCGAGTTCATCTTCAGCGACATTGGCAACGTAAAGCGTCGGCTTGAGCGTCAACAAATTTGCGTCGCGAATTATCTCCAACTCGTCACTTGTCAATTCCAAAGCCCGCGCAGGTTTTGCAACGTCGAGAGAATTTTTTATTCGCTCCAAAATTGCCGACTCAAGCTTGGCGTCTTTGCTGCCCGACTTCAAAAGTTTTGCGACCTTGGCAAGCCGTCGTTCGATAACGTCCAAATCCGCAAGGCACAGCTCCGTTTGAATCGTTTCAATGTCGCGCAACGGATCAATCGTGTCCGCAACGTGAGAAATATTTTCGTCGTCGAAACAGCGCACGACGTGAGCGATTGCATCGACCTGCCGAATGTGTTCAAGGAATTTGTTGCCGAGCCCTTCGCCCTTCGACGCGCCTTTGACAAGCCCGGCAATGTCAACGAATCGAACACTTGCGGGCGTCGTCTTCTTCGAGTTGTAAAGTTTCGTCAAGACTTCCAATCGAGAATCGGGCACGGCAACGACTCCGACGTTCGGCTCAATGGTACAGAAAGGATAATTGGCGGCTTCGGCACCGGCTTTTGTTATCGCATTAAAAAGCGTCGACTTGCCGACGTTTGGCAAACCGACGATACCGACTTCAAGGTTGCTCATAAATTTTCCTCCAAAAATTTTTTTCACATTTCCTTAATCAGCTTGAAGGAGTCGAGTTCGGTATCCTCCTTCGTCATAACAAACAGTCTTCCGTTTATAAAATCCCTTTCCGGGACAAAATCCAACTGCTCCAACAGTTCTTGCACGGCACTGAATTTCGGCACGATGATGAAGAAAAGTTTCTTGCCTTGAGCTTTTGCCATTGAGCAGACCAAATTTGGGACAGCTTCCGTTGTATCGGCAAGGATAATTTCCTCGTCGTCGCGGACGGAAAGAATTTGTTTTATCAAATCCACTTCAGCGGACGTGACAAAAAACGCGCGAGTTTTGCCGCGCATGGCAACCGACATCTCAATCAAAGCTTTTTTTGCCGTAGTGTGAAGTTTCAGGTACATTTGTCCAAACTTTTTATCGAGCCTGCCGAAAATTTCAATACCAAACCACGGCGTCTTGAGGAAGTATTTGAGCCACAAATTGTTGTAACCGTCGGAAGAATCAAGCTCAATGCAATTGCCGGCGTAGTGATAAATTTTTCTGACGACAGGATTCTTTTCATTCTTTTCAACCTCCACAAACGAATCAAACTTTTGCTCAAGCTTGAGATAATTGGCGGCAAAGAACGCGTTCAAAATATCTTGATCAAAACATTCACATTCGGGACAGTTCTTCAGAAATTGCACGCCGTCAAGCAAAAGATTTTCGTTAAGCTTGTCAAGGTCGAAAATCATCACTCCGGCGCAAAAATAATTTTCCGGCTTGATGAAACCCGATTGCAGGAGAAACTTGTCTGTACGGATATGCTTTAACGCGGCGTCAATTTCGGGGACGGCGGCAACGGGAAAATTTTTCAGATCGTGTTGCCAAAGCTCGTTTATGTCGAGATTGACGATAATGTCCGAATCCAGATAAATTATCCTGTGCACGCCGCGAGCCGCAAGAATTTTCTTTGCAAACAGGCGGTAGAACGTGGCAATGCTGAATCGAGAATTCAGATCATCGGAAAGCTTTTCGTGCAGAAAAATTATTTCACGCGGACAAAGTTCGTCGACGTTGTAAAATTTTATGTTTTGATTGTAACGAGCGGCAAGCGTCAAAAATTTTTCGCGGTTGTCCTGCGTCAATGTGTTGTCGTGAAGAATATGCGCCGTGAC
Organism: uncultured Selenomonadaceae bacterium; assembly: GCA_905234395.1. Lineage (GTDB taxonomy): Bacteria > Bacillota > Negativicutes > Selenomonadales > Selenomonadaceae > Quinella. The sequence continues at coordinate 12,528 of CAJOHG010000061.1, read as the reverse complement.
TTCCGATTTGGTGTTGTCAAAGATTGAACAAATTGCCGTGCCCGTGAACTTTGAATAACGCCCGTTGCCGTCATGCAGTCCGAAGCAAACGTGAATCATCAAATCACTCCTTACATTTCCTTGATAAGTTGATAAGAATTCAGCGGGACGCCGTGTGCCTCCGAAAAAAATTCAAAGCCGTTGACGAAGTCTTTGCCCGCCGCGAAGCCCGCTTGCGTGAGCAGATTGAACGGGAAATTCATCAGCATGATGAAGAAAACTTTTTTGCCGCCGGAATTTTTCATGGCGTCGAGCAATTTTTTCAGCGACTCTTGATTTTCGGCGAAGATAATCTCTTCGTCGTCGCGTATGAAAAAAATTTTCTTGACAACGTCGAGACTTTGCGGCACGGTGAAAAATGCTCGTTCTTTGCCGCTCATGACAGCAGATAACTGTATCATGGAATTTTTCAGCCCGACGTGAATCTGTTGGAAGCCCGCATAAAGTCTGCCGATTGTCTCTTCGTCAAAAAACGGCGTTCGGATGAAATATTTCATCCACAGGCGATTGAACGGATCGTTCATTTGGAGGTGAAGAGCTTCTCTGCCGCCCAAGTAATGATAAATTTTTCTTCCGGGAACTTCTTTAATTGGGCGCGCATGATATTGCACCTGGCAATTAAATTTTAGAGGCAACTTCACGGCTTGCGACGCGAAGCAGTAATTCAAGAGATCTTGATCTAACCATCGTTCATGACCCGGATTTTCCGCAAAGAATTTAAGTCCGGTTTTCATCGCTTGCTCCTTGTCTCGCAAAGCTTTAAGATTCATCACCAATACGCCCGCATTAAAATAATCTTCGGCTTTGACAACACCGCTGAGGCTTATCTGATAAGACCAAACCGTACCGAGCGGTTTATCGCCCGTGTCGATTTTCCAAAGTTCATTTATATCCAGTGTAACGATAATGTCGCTGTCAAGATAGATCACTTTGCCTATTTCTTCCGAAAGAATAAAAGGGCTAAAAATTCTATAGAATGTCGCGATGGTAAAGTTGGTGTTGTCGACTCGCGAAAAGCATTCGCGTATTTCTGTTGTCTTGTCCGCGCAGAGAGTTTCGACGTTATAAAACTTCACAAGTTGACCATATTGCCCGGCTAAGTAAATAAATTTTTCGCGATTGTCCTGCGTCAAAGTGTTGTCGTGCAAAATATGGACGGTTACTGCGGAGGCGGTATTGTCGAATATTGAACACATTGCCGTGCCCGTGAACTTTGAATAACGTCCCGTCTTGTCGTGCAGTCCGAAGCAAACGTGAATCATAATGTCACTCCTTTTTGAGTTGACGCGCAAAAATTTGCAGGACGAGTATCAGCACCGCGCCGATTATCGCGCCGGGAATCAAGCCGTCAAGTCCGCGCATGAACGACATAAAAATCGGCGTGCGCATGTGAGCAAATGTTTCGACCATTGAGCTTTGACCGATTGTTCCCGCCATAATCAGCAGAAAACAAATCGACTTCGGGAATTTTTTCAGGAAGGCGGCGAATGCCAACATAAATGCCGGGTGCCCGAAAAATATTTCCTTTGAACGCGGACGGGCGTAGAAAATTTGCTCAAGCAGCGCGCGAATTTTTATTTCCACACCCGAAACCGGCATGCCCGACGTGTGACCGCTCCGAGCAATTAAAACGACGAATGCTCCTGCGACAATCATCAACGCCAACAACGCTTTGACGCTGACCGATTTGTTGAGGAGCTCTTTTATTTGCTCAACGGCGGGAACATTTTTGCGCACTTCGTCGACGACGTTAAATCGTTGCAGAAATGCGACGGCGACCAAAATCAGCGGCAACACGAACGTCAACTTGATGCCGCGGAAAATTTCAAACTCCAAGAAATACGACACGTCCGACAATGCGCCCGACAAATATGCCGCGCCCGTCAACGACATCAGACCCGTTATCAGCAGTGCGAATGCCGAAATCCACACGAGCTGAAAAGTCGACAGATTTTCTTTCAGACGCGCCGCACGATTTTGCACGCGGACTTTGTATTGAATCACGCGGAGCAAATCGAGTTGCCAGATTATCGCCAACGCCGGAAAGAGATTCGCGCTCATGAACGCCGCCAACAATCGAACTTTGCCGCCTGCGCCCATCAAAATCGGTGCCGCCGAGCAGATTGCCAACACCGCGAAAATTTGCAGCTGAAGTTTACGGTTGCGATTGAATCGACGCGAGATTAGCGACAGATACAAAATTCCCGCCGCCACGACTCCGACAATCACCAATGCGCGCAAAATCACGTTCGGATAATAATTGTCGAAAGTGCTTGCCTTGCCGAAAGTGAAGCCGTCACGTTCAAGAACTGCGCGGACTTCGCGGAAATACTTCATGTTCGTTTCAAGCAACGTCAATTCCGGCTCCGGCTTATCAAAAATGCGCAGGAGATTGATTCTGATGTTGCGTTCCCTGTCCGTCGTCGACCAGCGATTGATGGCGGTTTGCATGTCAAGTTTCGGCTGTTCGTCCTTCGGAATGGCGTAAAGTCGTGCGACGTGATCTTTGCCGATTCGTTGAGCGAGATATTCCATGCCGAGTTGCGGATAAAATTTCAGTTGGCTGAAGTGCTCAATCACGCCGAAAGTCAATTTGCGCCGCGTAATGTTGTTGGCGGTGATGTCGATAAAATTTGACGCGCCGAGGACTTCCGGCCCGTCGAAGACAATTTCGGAGATCGGATAATATTCAATCCTGTCAAAGAAGAATTGAACGTTTTCGCCGGAACATTTTTTAAAATTCATCGGTCGCGCAAGAATGTTGAATCCAAAAGCGCGAGCTTTGTTCATTTCGTCGCGAGGCATACCGAGCGGCATTTTCATCACTTCGCCGTATTGAGCTTTGACTTCGAGAACTTCAATGCCGCCGACAGAAAAAACTTTGACGCGTTCCATGCCGAGCCGCTGATTGAGAGCCTCTTTGGTGTCGTAGTAGCTTTCAAGATCACCGCCGATAACATAAACTCTGTTGGCGGCAACGTGTCCCATTTCAATCGTCTGCTTCCAAAGGTCGTGAGTGAGCGTGCCGCTTTGATAATTGCTGAGAATTTCACTGCCGGCGAGCGTGAAAACTTTTCCTGCGCGGTGAAGACGTTCGAGCGTCGAATCGTAAATCGCAAGGGAAGTTATGCCCGCCTGCCTGGTTTGTCGGAACACGTCGTCAAGTTCAAGACCTTCGCGGTCGGCAATGTCGACGAGATTTTGATAGTCAACCGCCAAATCGACTTGCATGTTGTTGCTCTCGACAAAGTAGCGTTGTCCCGCAATGATAATCGCGGCGAAAAGTCCGAGGCAGATGACAATCAAAAGCGTCCTGTTGTAGTAAAATTTTTTCATGCTGATTCCCAGTTCCTAATCAATGTTCGCACCGTGTTTGATGAGAAAAATGTCGCCGATTTGTCCCCAAGGATGATATAGCGGCGGCGCGATTGTCCGCAAAGCGTCAAGCGGGTACAAAGTCTCCTTGTCGTCCTTAAAAAGAATGAAGTGCGAATAATAATTCTCCAGCAAATTCATCAACGGCTCAAATTTGGCGGACTCTTTCCACGAGGTTAAATTGCATTCCATAAAAATCGGCGCGGGATTTTCGGCGAGCAAATTTTTCGCGCCGAGCAAAACTTGAGCCTCAAAGCCTTCCGTGTCAAGCCAAATGTATTTGACTTCATGCGCCGCAATTTTGTATTCGGCAAGGCAGATGTCAAGCGGAACGGTGATAATCGTCGCCGTCGGCATATCATTTTTGTATTGAAAAATGCTGTTTGCGCCGGGATTGTACAAATTTCTGTACAAAGTTATTTCGTCGAATTGATCGCCGAGTCCGCAGTTTACGGCAACGACTTTGTCGTCGTCAAGGTCGTTTAGGAGCAGATTTATGCGCAGGAGTTTGAAATTGTCGGCGTCGGGTTCAAAGGCGAGCAATTTCAAATTCGGCGCAAGTTTTTTCGTGAAGTAAATGCCGGTCGTGCCGATGTTCGCGCCCAAATCGAGAAAGTAGCCCGCGCTGTCGTCGACGCCGTAAAATTTTTTCGCCAGAGCTTGAAAACGTTTCATATTATTTGCCGCAAAATTCATACGCTCCGTATACATAATGCGCATAATGTAGTCGTCGTTTGATGTGGCAACGTAAGAGAGTCCGTCAACCGTGCACGCGACGAAATCATTAAGCTGCCGGCTAAGGATGAAGTTCAGATAAACAAAGACGCTTAATCCTCGCGTATGAGGATTTATCAGTTTGTAAGCGGCTTTGGAATGTTGCAACCAGCTGTACATGTCCAGCGCGTAAATCACCTTGTCGAACGGCAAGCGCAACGTTTGAATAAATTCGTCGAAAATTTGTCGTTCACCGCGTTCAAAAATCAGAAGCCAATCCCACGCATCTTGATTGAGCAAAACTTTGGACACAGGCTCTTGCGGCGTAATTGTGCCTATAACGTCGATATATTTTGTGTCGGCGAATTCTTCAAGCCATTTTGCACTGATTCCTATGCTGTCCAAAATTAAAACTTTGAACATTTTTTGCCTCCGTTAATCGCGCGTCGCCTTGACGAAAGCTTCACCTTCGCGCATTTCGACGGTACGGAATTTCAATCCAAACGGCATTTTAACAGATTGAGTCAAGTTGAGGTCGTTCAAAAATCTGTCGAGATTGACGCGGCGCAAAATTGCGTTCTCAATGTTGATGTTTTCGAGGTGGAAGAAAAGGTCGCCGTCACGCGCAACAATCTGCCCGCCGATTTGAACATTTGTGGATCTGTTGATGATTTTGACGCTCGATGACACGGAAATACCTTGAGGCGTCATGGTGACTTGCGGATCTTCAAGGCGGTCGACTTTCTCGGCAAGGAATTTGCTCAAACTCTCCGCAGTGATGACACCGCTAAGCTCCAGACTTCCCGCCGAGGTCAAGCAACGGTCGGTATGTTCTTCGCGGCTGATGCCTTCGGTCGGAAAAATAATTTCTTTGATGTTGATGTTTAACGTCGTGCCTTCAAGGTTGACTTTCTTCAAGTTGAGTTCGCCGATTGTCGCATCACTCGCTGTGCAACGAAGATTGTCGACGTAACCAAAAGCAAGCTTGGCGTCGGGCAGAGAGTCCAACGACAATTCGACTTCCTGCGCTTTGGTGAAAAAGATTACTCGGTCTTTAAGATAGTTCGTCAAGGCATTGGGCGCGACGAATTGAACGAACGCACCCGCAGCTATCAGCAAGACAACTATTAAGCCTAAAATAACGGCTAAAAATTTTTTCATGTTTTTACACTCCCGATGAGGTTTTAGGTTTTGGGTGTCAGGGTTCTACTAAAATCTAAAACCTATAACCTGACATTAGCTTTGGCTGCAAGATACGCGCGGATAAACGGATCAAGCTCGCCGTCCATCACCGCTTGAACGTTGCCGGTCTCTTCGCCGGTGCGCAAATCTTTGACGAGTTTGTACGGTTGAAAGACGTAGGAGCGAATTTGACTGCCCCATTCGATTTTCTTCAAGTCGCCTTCAAGCCCGGCAATTTCCTGTTCCTTTTTCTCAAGCTCAAGCTCAAAAAGTTTTGCGCGCAACATTTTCAAGCAACGCTCGCGGTTCTGAATTTGCGAACGCTCATTTTGACATTGCACGACAATTCCCGTCGGTATGTGCGTCATTCGGACGGCGGAAGATGTTTTGTTGATGTGCTGCCCACCCGCGCCCGATGCTCTGTACGTGTCAACTCGAACGTCCGCCATATTTATATCGACTTCGACAGCGTCATCAATCTCCGGCATGATGTCGCACGCGCTGAACGACGTATGACGACGAGCATTTGAATCGAACGGCGAAATTCTCACGAGCCGATGAATTCCTTTTTCCGATTTGAGATAACCGTAAGCGTTGTGCCCTTTGATAAACAGCGACGCCGATTTAACGCCCGCCTCGTCGCCCGGCAAAAGGTCAACGGTCTCGACTTCAAAGCCGTGACGTTCAGCCCAACGCACATACATTCGCAGGAGCATTTGCGTCCAATCTTGAGCCTCTGTGCCGCCCGCGCCCGCGTGCAACGTCAAAATCGCGTTGTTGCCGTCGTAAGGTTCGCTCAACATAATTTCAAGCCGCAACGTCTCAAGTCCGCGTTCAATGTCGGCTATCTGCGCGGCGATGTCTGTTTCCTGCGAAAGGTCTTCTTCCTCAAGCGCAAGTTCAAGCAAAGTCTGCGTGTCGTCGAATTTCGCCAAAAGATTTTTGTAAGTCTCAATTCCGCTCTTAACGTCGTTCAATTCCTGCGTGATCTTCTGCGCAACGTCGGGATTGTCCCAAAAAGTCGGCTCGCCCATTTTATATTCAAGCTCGGCAATTTTCTCCTCTTTGCGGGCAATGTCAAAGTGAATTCCCCATTTCGTTCAACTTGTCGCGCAGAGCCGTCAACTCTACTTTCCTGTCTTCAAGCATTGAATCACTTCCTTTAAGTTTTAGTTTCCAATTTTATTTGAATGGCGTTGAGCTTTTGTCCGTGCGAATAAATAACTTCGCCGTTTTTAGCCCAAGGCGTCCGGTTGCCGTCGAAAGTGTACACGCGATAGAGTATGTCGAATTCTTTTGCGCCCGATTCATCAAGCCGAATTTTTATGCCGTAAATCGATTTTGATTTGCCTGTCGTGCCCGCCGGTTCGCCGTTCGAGACTTCTTCCGACCAACCTTCTTTGTCGTTGAAATAGACCGAGTAATAAACTTTGTGCCCGGGAAAATTTATCTTAATCGCTTGAATGTCAAACTGTTGATTTATGTCGTTGCTGATTGCATTCCCTTTAAGCCATGAACTCCAACCTTTGCGGTGAACATGAGTTTGATAGCTGAAAAACGACGGTTGAAATTTCTCCCAATCAAGCGGCATATCATAGGCTGCAATTAAATCTCCGCGCCGCTTAAGTTGAGCAATGAAATCTTCAAGAATCGGCTTGTAATATGATATTGCTTGTTGATAGACACCGTGACCTTTGTCTGTAAAATTTTTAACATATTGAAGGAAAATCTTAAAGTCGCCTTCCTCATAGCCGTCGAATTTGTCGCAGAAGAATCGTTTCAACTGATCGCTGATTATATAACAAAATCCCGTATGAATTATGGTTCTGGTAAAAATCGAAAGAGACGAATCTATATATTTTACGTTCAGAGGATGAATTTGATTAAGAATTTCTTGATAGAATGTAAATTTGTTCTCGGCGCGAGGAATAAGGATCGTTTCTGTATCTTCGCGCAAGAAAATGGAATTATGAGATAACGAGCCTATTGTCGCTGCAAAGCTTTCTGCGTTTATCAGCAAGTTCAGTTGTTCATCAAGCGACAAATTTTCAGGCAAGATTATATCGTAGCCTTTTGTCTTAAAATATTCCGCGAGTCTTTCTTCGCCTATTTGTCCTCTTTTGCCATGAAATAAATAAAGTTTCTTTGCTGAATTCGGAGTTCGATTTTTCAATGCGAAATTTCTCACGCGCTCAATCATCTCGCGATATTCCGCCGTAAAACCTTTTATCTTGTTATATGGTGCTGAAAAACATCCGTCGGGCAAGATAATTTTATCAAACTGCGTCGGTTGAGTGATTGGGCGAAGTTTGTCCACGTCGACTTCCAAAATCTCCAGTAAACGTTTTAGGCTCGGTTGCTTATCGATTGTAAGAGTTCCGTTCAAATAGGGAATGTAGACGATCGGACAATTTTTGAATTCGCTCTTGAAGGTTTCGCTTTTCAAAAACCACACGCGCCGAATATTATCGGTTAAATCATGTCCCCATATGCGATAAAACATTCCGAGATAAATAACAGTTTCGGAACTGCGATCAAGTTCACTGGGGGGGGTGTATAAATTCCGCCAACTCCATCATGCAACGAACTACTTTGTATGTAATTTCCTTGATTGTCGACGATGCCGCCAAGTCCGAAGTGAGATCTGCTATTTTTTACGCTTTTGTGCGGAAGAATTGTTGCGTGCTCCAAAACTTGAAAGCCCAACTTTGTATCAATGAAGTAGTCTTTTGTAAAAGCGTCCTTGGCGGCGGCGGGATTGTAAAGATAATCAAGATTTACCATAAGCAAAATCCTTTCTTTAGAATTGCGCCATGATTTTTGCATTCTCGACTGCAGATAAACTCGGCGAAAATTTTTTCAGCGCGGCTATCGTGTTCTCGAAAGTGTCAGCTAAAACCAACTCAACGCGTCCGCCCAAAAGTCTTTTCGCCTGCTTGAAGACCAATCGATAATCCGGGCTTGACGCGACCAAAACGTAGCTCGACGCCAAATCCGAATGTGCCGCACCGATTATCTCCGACAATGACGGCGACGACTCTTCGCTGCCCGAAACTAAAATCGACGCTCCCGCATCTTGAAGTTTCTGCGCCTCGAACGAATCTTTCGCGACGGCTAATGCGGCAACTTTCATCAACGCCTCGTGCGCGGGCAGAACGTGTGCTTCGCTCATGTTCGTGATTTTAACTTCCGACAATGGTCCCCAACCGATTGCCTGTTCCAAAGTTTTGCCGACGTGATCCGTGTGAACGTGAACGTCAAGTCCGCCGCGTGCACGTTCAACAATCGAAAAGCTGCTGAAGTCTCGCATTTGTCGTTCCAATTCGTTCAAGCTGGCTTTGGAATTTTTGACGCGCAGTCGGACACAATAAGGGCGCACGAGATCATTTCGCGGGTCGGGCATATTTTTATGCGTGCCGAGTCCGAGTGACAGACTCACTGCAGGAGAAACAAAATTGCCGTCGATACCTTTCAAGCAACCTTTCAAGAAGCTTAGCATAATATTCGCACCGGCGTCGTTGTTGCCGATTTCTTCAACCGCCTGTTCGCCCGATTGAATTGCCTGCAAGAGTATTTCGACAATCGGCATTGTGTCGCGCACGGCATGATACGCACCTTTTGCAACGGCTTTTGCAACGGTGATAAAAGGTCGTTCCGGCTCTTCGGGAACAAGTCGTTGCGCGTAAAGGATGCCGTATTGAAACGCCTTGCCGAATTCGGAGCCGGTCGCGTCGTATTTGCCGACAAGTCCCGCACTGATTCCGCGAAACATTTGCGCCAAAACGACACCTGCATTTCCGCGAGCACCGAAGACCGCCGCAGTCGATACACGCCGAGCAAGTCCGCCGATTGAATCATCTTTGGCATCAGCGAGAGGCATAACCGCCGCGCCCATTGTCCGCAAAATGTGTGTGCCCGCCAAAGTTCCCGCACCGCTCAGCGCATTGATGTTCTCGTATTCCAAAAGAAATTCGCTGTACGCACCGGCAACCATGCGCTTGAAGTCGCCGCCCGTGATAACTTCTCTGCTGCCCGTCATAGGAAGACCCCCTAACTAATTTTGAGTTGGTTTGAAGGGATAATCCCTTTAATTCGCGAAATAAGCGCAATAACCTTTAAGGCAAGGAGAAAATTCAATGGCAGATAAAATAATCGACGGCGAGCAAAATTCCGTTGCTCAAGTTCATAAGCGCGAGCGTCCGAAAAAAATTTCTGCGGATTCAATCGTTCCGAAGTTGCGGCGCGGACGAGCTAAAGTTAATTATCGCGATAACGGGCGTGAAAAAATTTTCGCACTAGACATCGGCACGCGTTCGGTTATCGGAATTGTCGCGGAAGACGACGACGGCAAGCTAAACATTATCGCGACGCACCGCCTTGAACACACAAGTCGCGCAATGCTCGACGGACAAATTCACGACGTTCCGCAAGTCGCTGAAGTTATCATTCGCGTAAAAAATCATTTGGCGGAGAAAGTCGGCGAACTCAAAAGCGCGGCTATCGCGGCGGCAGGTCGTGCGCTGTACACAATGACTGCAGAGGCAACTGTCGAAGTCAACGGCGTCATCACCGATGAAATTCAGAGCAGTTTAAATTTCGCAGCCATTCAGCTCGCACAATCGCAGCTCACGTTAGAAAAAAAAATCGACGCAAAAATTTACTACTGCGTCGGCTTCAGCATTATCAATTACGAACTCGACGGCATCCGCTTGAAAAGTTTAGTCGGACAGCGCGGCAAGGTTGCGAAGACAAAAGTTATCGCGACGTTTCTTCCGCGACAAGTACCGCTCTGACTTATGCCGGGCTTGAAGTTCGCGCGTTGACGTTGGAGCCGATTGCCGCGATTAATGTTCTCGTGCCGCCGTCAATGCGTCATTTAAATATCGTGCTCGTTGACATTGGCGCGGGAACTTCCGACGTTGCCATCACGAAAAACGGTTCAGTCATCGCTTATGGTATGGTGCCGCTTGCAGGCGACGAAGTCACCGAGGCAATTTCTCAACGTTTCCTGCTCGACTTCAATGTTGCCGAAGAAATTAAACGTAAGGCGACAAACGGCGAGGGCGCGACGTTCAGCGACATACTCGGACGAAGTTACACGCTCACGGCTGACGAAATTTTAATGCCAATCAATGAAAACGTCGGCATGATTGCAAACGCCATTGCAAAGACGATTCTCGAACTCAACGGCAACGAGCCGCCGCAAGCTTTACTTTTGGTCGGTGGCGGCGCGTTAAGCCCGAACTTGAATAAACTTGTCGCCGAGGCGTTGAACATGCCGCTTGACCGTGTCGCCATTCGCAAGCCCGATAACGTCGAAGGCATCAAAAATATTCCGCCTGCACTTCAATCGCCCGATGCCGCTACGCCGTTGGGAATTCTCAAGGTTGCGTCGACGGACACTTTCCATTTCTTCAACGTCACGATTAACGGCGAGGAAGTCAATCTGTTCCACTTCCGCGAATTGACGGTAAGCGACGCAGTTTTGAGCGCGGGCATTGATTACAAAAAATTTAACGGCAAACCGGGACTCGGACTTGTCGTGACGGTTGACGGCGAGAAAAAATCTTTTCCCGGCACAATGGGCACGTTCGCGAAAATTTTTGTCAACGATAAGCCCGCCGGTCTTGATACGCCGCTTGAAGACGGTTGCCGAATTGTGATTGAGCCGGGCGAGGACGGTATCAGCGCGCAGATTAAAATCGACGACGTTGTTGCCATTGAGCCGAATTTTGTCGTCACGATTAACGGCAAAGAAATTTCCGTCAAACCGAAACTTTTGGTCAATGATGAAGTCAGTTTGCCGACGCGCCTTCTTCACGACGGAGACATTCTCGACACCAAGACGCGCAGGACAATCGGCGAACTGTTGAGGTTGGCAGGTTATCCGCCCGCCGGCAAAAAAATTTATTACACGCTCAACGGCAGCAAGGCGCATTACGTTTGCAAGCCCGACATTTTCCGCAACGGTGAACGCGCAGAAATTTCCGACGTGCCCGACGCCGGCGACGCCATTGAATATGTTGCCAACGACGCGATTAAAGTTGGAGAGATTATCAAGGACGAGAACCGCGCCGCCGCGATTAAGATTCTCTACAACGGCAAAGAATACAGCATTCCGACAACATCAACGCTCCTTTTAAGCGTCAATGGTCGCGTGTCGAATGAGAACACGATTATCGAGGACGGTGCGCAGATTGTTTACGAACGTGATGTTAAAAATTCCGTCATGGTCAGCGACGCGCTCCTTGCCGTCAATTTCAAACCGCCGCCCGCGAAAAGTCGCATGAGTTTTTCAATCAAAGTCAATGGCATTCCCGTTGAATTTGCCGATCCCGTCAAGAGCGGCGACGAATTGGACATCACGTTGAAGACGCCCGACGGTATGGAATTCAAGCCGCTTGACGATTTGGAAACACCGATTCGCAACGAAACTCCAAAGACTCCCGCGCAGGCTAATCCGAATAAAAAATTTTCGTTGAGCGATTTTATTCGCGCCGATTGAACGAAAAAAATCCTCCCGTTGATTTTGGCGGGAGAATTTTTTTTTGTTGCTTAAGATGTTTTTATTCTGTGTTGCTTGATTATTTGAGGTTACTGTCACTAAGAGTGTAAGTTTTATTGTTGATGTTGAACTTGTCGCCCGTGGCAACTTTTTCAAAAATGACAGTGCCGCCGCCGTTGATGGCAAGCGAGAGTTCATTGCCACTGAATGTCGACGAAGTGAAGGAACCGGTTGTGCCATCGGTCTTCAGAATTTGCAACATATCGCCGGCATCGTAGGAATAATCTCTGATCTTGTCGGTACCTTCGCCGGGCTTGTAAATGAACGTATCTGCACCTGCACCGCCATACAGAGAATCATTACCTGCGCCGCCCCACAATGTGTCTGCTCCTGCCGCACCGTTCAGGCTGTCGTTACCCGCGTTGCCAAATAAGGAATCATTATCTGTGCCGCCATACAAAGTGTCCGCGCCAGTACTTCCGGAAATGGTATCATTACCGGAGCCGCCGAGAACAGACGAACCTTTTCCCGTGCTGTTTATGTAATCGTCACCCGCGCCGCCGTTGATTGTCACTTTCACGCCACTGCTTACGATGTAATCGTCACCGCCGTTGGCATTTATAACGAGTTTTGCGCCCGCATTCGTAATCGTGTCGGCTTCGTCACTTCCCGTGAAGGTCTTGCCCGTATAAGTGCCTGTTCCTATCGAGAAC
>CAJOHG010000060.1 GCA_905234395.1 uncultured Selenomonadaceae bacterium | reverse complement strand
GATATTTTTCTATCTTTTCATATTGTTCTTGTGTGATTTTCATGACTTCATTTTATCAGCTTTATTTTCTATTTTCCATAGTGTGAACACGCTCTAGTATTTGATGCCAAATTCGCCGGTCAATCGCAAACATTTGCCGCCAAATTCCGCTTGTGTTTTAAATTTCAGTCGTTTATAATGCGCCCGAAAGGAGATGTTTGACATGGTAGGCTATACGCTTCGCCAGGAGCGCGAGCGACAGGAATTATCCATTGAAGACATTGAACAAGGCACGAGTATTCGCGCTACATACATAGAGGCTATCGAAAACGGCGAGTACGACCAGTTGCCGGGCACAGTTTACACCAAAGGATTCATCAAAAATTACGCGAAATTTCTCGGCATGGACGCCGATGCAGTCGTCAAGGAATTCGTCGCGGACATCGCCGAACTTACTGCGGAGGCGGAGGCAAAAGCTGCTGCCGAAAACGCCGCCGAAAATCCCGATAAATCTTCAGAAGTCAAACCTGTCAAGCCCGAAAAGAAACCGTTGGGTCATTCCATTGCGGACGCTCAAAATCGCAGCTCGTCGAGTATGCTGATTATCGCGGCAGTCGTTTTAATCGCGGCACTTGCGGGCGGTGCATGGTCATTTTTAAGTTCAGATGACGACGTTGCAACGACTAATCCGCCTGTACAACAAACTCAAGTTGTTGCGCCCGAACCTGCGCCCGAACCTACGCCCGTTGCCAATGCAAATCCCGTTCCAAATCCCGACGTTCTGAACATTGAGGCGCGTTTCAGCAATCGTTGTTGGATTCTCGTCACGATTGACGGCGTTGTTGCTCAAGAAGGCATTATGGAGGCGGGACAAAGTCTTTCGTGGGAAGGCAAGGAAAATATCTCTTTCCGCCTGGGAAATGCCGGTGCAGTCGAATTTTTCCGGGACGGCAAAAGTTTGGGCGTATTCGGCGCGGAAGGCGAGATTCTCGACAAAACTTTCACGCGCACTTGAAATCATCACGGACAAAAAATTATCGGAGGCACTTTCAAAGCGTCTCCGATTTTTTCTGCCGCAAATCGTGTATTGCCAAAAATTGAGCGGTGAATTAAAATTTGCGCAGAAAATTTTTCGGAGGGAAGATTATGACGGACGTTGAAAAACTTGCTGAAATTTTATCTCACAGCTCGGACGCGGTATTTTTTGGCGGCGCAGGCATGTCAACCGAATCGGGCATTCCCGATTTTCGGAGCGCGAACGGAATTTACAATCAGAAGCTCAATAAAACTTTTTCGCCGGAGGAAATGGCGTCGCACAGATTTTTCGTCCGGCATCCCGAAGAATTTTTTGCGTTCTATCGTGAACGTTTCGTTTATCTTGACGCCAAACCCAACGCCGGTCACATTGCGCTTGCCGAATTGGAACGTCGCGGAATTTTGAGCGCGGTCATCACGCAGAATATCGACGGACTTCATCAACTTGCCGGCTCGAAAGTCGTTTATGAACTTCACGGCTCGATTCGGCGAAGTTATTGCGTTAAATGCGGCGAACGTTACGGCGTCGAATTCGTCATGGAAAATATTCCCGTTCCGCATTGCGAAAAGTGCGGCGGTATCGTCAAACCCGACGTTGTGCTTTACGGCGAAAATCTCGACGATTCGACCGTTGCCAATTCGATTCGCGCCATTGCCAATGCTGACACGTTGATTGTCGGCGGCACGAGTTTAATCGTTTATCCTGCGGCGGGACTTATCGACTACTTCAGAGGACGGCATTTGATTCTGATTAACAAAACTGCCACGCGCGCTGATGTTGACGCGGAACTTGTCATTCGCGAAAACATTGGCAAGACGCTTGCCGACGCCGTTGCCCGACTTGAATGAAGGAGGTTGAGTTTTGAGCTTCTTCCAATACATAAATCGGACGCTGAACTCTTCGCGCTCGCTGATTCTGTTCGCAGTGTTCGCGACGTATTTTTTCGCACGCACGACGTTGTTGCCGCTTGCACACGACGATTTTTCTTACGCATTCATTTGGGACGGAGCACACGGCGGAAATTTGGCGGGAATGCAATTCGGCTCGCCGGAGATTGAATATCGCGAAAGAGTCTCGTCATTCGGCGACATTGCTCAATCGATGTGGTCGCATTATTTCACTTGGGGCGGCAGAATTTTCGCGCACAGCATCGCGCAATTTTTTCTGTGGATTGGCAAGCCGGCTTTCGACGTGGCAAATACAATCGTCCTGATTCTTTTTATCCTGGTGATTCTCAATCTCGCGAACACGTGGCTGAAAATTTCTCGTGCGGCACTGATTTGGATATTTATCGCCTTGAACTTTTTCGCCGCGCAGTCAATCAGCACAATGTTTTGGCTTACGGGCTCGTGCAATTATCTTTGGATGGCGTTCTTCCAATTATTTTTCCTCACGCCGTATGTTAAAGCTCTGCGTTCAAGCGAAGTGAAAAGTTCCGCGCTCAACGTGATAATAATGATCGTGCTCGGACTTTTGGCGGGCTGGTCAAACGAAGTCGGAGCATTGGTCACGATTTTTCTAACGACGCTGATGGTCATGATGTGCAAAGCTCGCGGACTGTTGCGCCCGTGGATGATTGCCGGGCTCGTCGTGTTGACGGTAAGTTGTGCGTTGATGATCCTCGCACCGGGAAATTTCGCACGATTGGCGATTGTCAGCCCGAATTATCATTACACGGCAGAATTATTTTTCCAACACTTGACCGGCTCATTCCCGCGAATCGTCGTTGCAGATTTAATCGTGCTGATTCCAATGTTCGTCTACTTCAGCAACCGCAAATTTGGACAGCTCACGACGCCGGAAATTTTAATGCTCGCCTTTGCCGCAGGAGGATTCATTGTGCCGTGCATAATGTTGTTCTCGCCCGAATTCAATTTGCGCATGTCGATGCCGTCAATGGCGTTTACGTTGGTCGCGGCGACGAGTGCGATTTTGGAATTGAGCCGCCCGAACTTCAAACTCAATTTGCAACTGCCGAAAAAAATTCTGCGCGGCGTGACGACGATTGTGACTTCCGCATTGATTGTTTACTTCGTGTTGCTGATTTACGTCGATATTTCCGTGTTCAATGCGGCGCGTCGACAAGTCCGTTACATTGAACGCAACGCCACGCTCGATCCGATTGAATTGCCGCCACTGCCCGTGCGACACCGCTTTGATTCGATTCAAGGCGACAGAACCGGCGTTCCTTATCTGCGACATCTCGGCGGTATCAATGACGACGCGAATTTTTATATCAATCGATTTGTCGCGCGATATTACGGCGTGAAGCACGTTGTCGGCGTCGACGATTGACTTCGCAAGAAATTTTTGGAGGCTTGAACTTTGGAAGACAATTTGATTTTCGGACGCAATGCCGTCATCGAGCTGTTGAAGTCGGGACACAGCATAAACAAAATTTTCATCGCCGAGGGCAGTCGCGAAGGCTCAATACAAAAAATTTTTTCCCTTGCCAAAACGGCAGGCATTGTTGTAGAATCCGTAAAGCGTGACAAACTGGACAGGCTCTGCGGCGGACGTCATCAAGGCGTGGCGGCTCAAGCGGCGGTAACTGATTATTCGACGGTCGAGGAAATTTTGAAACTTGCCGCAAGCAGAAATGAATCGCCATTCTTGATTTTGCTTGACGAATTGGAAGACCCGCAAAATTTTGGCGCGATTCTCCGCACGGCAGAAGCTGTCGGCGTGCACGGCGTGATAATTCCCAAACGTCGCAACGTTCAACTCAACGCAACGGTTTTCAAAACTTCGGCGGGTGCGGCTCAATATGTCAAAGTCGCTCAAGTCACCAACGTCGCTCAAACGCTCAAATATCTGCGCGGACTCGAATTAAAAATTGTCGGCTCCGATATGAACGCGGAAATCGACTTCAGGCAGGCGGAACTTTCCGGCAGCATCGTTTTGGTTATCGGCTCTGAAGGCAAAGGTATGCGCCGATTGACGCGCGAAAATTGCGACGTGCTGATAAAAATTCCGATGGTCGGCAAAATCAATTCTCTCAACGCCTCTGCGGCGGGTGCAGTGCTCATGTACGAAATTTTTTCACAGCGGGAACGTTCACAATGACAAAGAAGCGACCGCATTATCTGGTTGACGGCTACAATCTGATTCACGTTTGGCAAGAGATTAACACCGACGATTTGGCAACGGCGCGTGAATTTCTGATTCGCAGTCTGCAAGAATACGGCGCGTATGAAAATTTTGAAATAACTCTCGTCTTCGATGCCGCACGCAGTGAAGAAGATGAGCGCGTTGAGAATTACGACGATTTTTTTCGCGTGATATACAGCGCATTCAATGTATCGGCGGACAGCGTTATTGAGCGGCTCTCTTATGAGCAAGTCCGTAAGAATCGCGAAGTGCACGTTGTCAGCTCCGACGCGACGATTGAAACTGTCATACTCGGCGCAGGAGCATATCGTCACCCGTCCACGGAATTTTATCGCGCAATCAAACGCGCCAAGAAACATTTGCGCAAGGAATATCTCGGCAACGTGACTTTGCCCGTTAAACGCAACGAGGTCGCGGACAGAATCGGCGCAGAGATTTTCGCCAAGCTTGAGAAACTTCGGCGGGCACGGTAAAATTTTTTATGCGGCGGCAACGTGACTTTGCCCGTTAAACGCAACGAGATTGCGGACATTCGCCGAGCAAGATAATAATTTTTTTATTGGGAGTGTGATACCTATGGCAGCAAAGAGAATCTATCAACTGGCAAAGGAATTCGAGCGCGACGAAAAGGAAATCATCGAGTTCTTGACAGGACAGGGCATCAAAGTTTCCAATCGTCTCAGCGCGGTCAGTGAGGAAACTTACAACCTTTTGAAGGCAAAATACACTGCGCCGCCCGAACCTGAACCGCAACCCGAACCTGTTCCCGCACCTGCACCCGTCGTCGAAAAAACTGCTCAACCTGCACCGTCCGACGAGTCCGCCGAAGAAACTCCTGCGCCTGCCAAAAAGAAAAAGAAGAAGAAGAAAAAGAAATCTGAACAAATCGACGAAGCTGAACTTATCGAAAAATATGAAGCAGAAGAAGCGGCTCAAGGCGTTCAAGGCGGCACTCAACCTGCAAGCGGTCAAACTTACAACGCGGCAACACGTGCAGTTTATCATTCGGCTATCGCGGCAGGCAACGCCTTCATCGAAGATTATCGCATGGGCAAGACAAAAAAGCAGTTCAATGCCTCCAAAATCAAGCTCTCCGGCAATACGGACACGTGGGCGGTTTTGCAGGAACTCAAATTCGATTATCCCGACACTTCTGCCGCGCGTTATTGGCAAGCCATGAACAAGTTGTCAACCAGAGCATTCAAACTCATAAATGTTTACGGTCTCACTCATAGAGAAATTTTGGGTGAGTTGCGTGATTTAACCCGACCTCTCGGTACAAAATACGAACCCAACGAAATTTTCACGGACGAGGAGAACCGGCTCTTCGAGGAGCAACAGGAACTTTTCTTCCGCATATTCGGGCACGGCATGGGCAAAGTCAACGATAATCTCTTCGATATGAAAATGCACGCCGAACACATGAAGGCAAAGTACGAAATGATGAACTTCGTCTCGTATTTGATCGACCCCGACGATGAACTTCGCAGCAAAAATCGCGTGCCTTTTGCCGATATGGTTGATGCGGTTGTCTTCAGCGCAAGCGGCATTGCGCGTCGTGTGCAATTTTACGAGGCCAACAAAGAGCGAATCACCAACATCATCAAACTTTTCTTCGAGTGGCGCGACGGTTATGCCAAACTCAAGGAGCAAGGTGTACCCGCCGAAAAGTTGGAGAAATATCTGGAGCTGGAGAAAAAATTCGTTGACATGGTCGAGTTCATGGCGTTTGACAATCTGCTCGGCAACGGCAAGAAAAATATTCCGTTCGACCTCATGCTCACGTTGCTTATCGACTATCGCGACAACATGGACGATCCCGACGCCGAAAGAAATTTCCAGTACAAAGTGCGCGGCGTCACCAACCTCATTTACAAGCCGAAAGAATTCATTTTCGCTTATCGATTCGCCGGGCTGGAGGTGGGCAAGGATTATCGTCCGCCCGAAGAACAAACTGTTGCCGAAGAACAAACTGTTGCCGAAGAAGGGTCGACTTCCGCCGACGAATAATCATCACGGCTGACGACTTCCATAAAATAAACGACCACCGTTATTTGCGATGGTCGTTTAAATTTTTTTCGGTCAAATTATCGGTATCTTCAACGCGAAGATTGAACCTTTGCCGAGCGTGCTGTCGACGGAAATTTTTATGTCGTGACGATCGGCTATCCACTTTGCGATTGACAAACCGAGCCCGACAGAATTTTTATCGTTCTCAAGTTTTGTGCGAGCCTTGTCCGAGCGATAAAAGCGGTCAAAAATTTTTTCGCAATCTTCCTTGGCAATGCCGATGCCGCGATCAATGAATTTGAGCGTCGCCGCGTCGTCAGAAGTCGTCAATTCAATCGTGACAGGTTTATCGGGCGGAGAATATTGCAACGCGTTTTCTAGAAATGCCGTAAACATTCTCTTTAAAAATTCCGCGTCCGCCAAAATTTTGCACGGTGCAAGCTTTGTGACGTGCACGCGCGGTGAACCATAAGCTTCCACGAAATTTTTCAGCAGCTCGTCCAAATCGACGGGCACCTTTATCAGCGGCTGATTGTCTTGATCTGCGCGGGCAAAGAACAATAAATTCTCGACAAGGCTCTGCATGTTCTGCGCGGACGTTTTTATTGACGTGACCGCCTCTTTAAAAAGTTCCGGGTCTTCGACTCCGTAGCGTTCGAGAATGTCGACGTAACCTCGTATAATCGTCAGCGGCGTCCGCAATTCGTGTGACACGTCATTGACGAATCTTTGTTGGTAAGTGATTTCCGACGCCCGTCCGTGATTTCTGCACACCAATTTCCGCCATCTAATCCCTAATTGCATAGCCGACGCCTCTGGTCGTGTAGATGTATTTCTCGCCGAATTTGTCATCGATTTTTGAGCGCAAATAACTGATATAAACGTCGACAACGTTTGTGTCGCCAATGTAGTCGTAGCCCCAAACTTTTTGCAGAATTTGATCGCGGCTAAGGACGTTGCGCTTGTTCTCAACGAGATATTTGAGCAATTCGTATTCTTTGTGCGTCAACGTGACGAGTTCTCCCTTAACGGTGACTTCGTAGCGTTCGGGATAGAGAATCATATTCTTGACAACGTAACGAGTATCTTCGACGCCGCGCAGTCGTTCCTTATGCCGACGAATCGTTCCGCGAATTCTGGCAAGCAATTCGGGTGCGGCAAATGGTTTGGTCACGTAGTCGTTCGCACCGAAGTCAAGCCCTTCAACTTTGTCCATGACTTCATCGCGGGCAGTCAACATGATAATCGGCACGTCGCTGACTTCGCGCACACGTTTGCAAATTTCCATGCCGTCCATTTCCGGCAACATCACGTCGAGCAAAACTAAGTCGTATTTCTCTTGAAGAATTCGTTCGTAAGCGCGTCGCCCGTTCGGTTCAATCGCCGTCTTGAAACCTTCGCGTTCGAGTGTTATTTGCAGAAGGCGGGCTATCGATTTCTCGTCTTCCACGATGAAAATTTTTTCTGCCATTTACCAAGTCCTCCTAAACATAACCGACGCGGTAACGTCTCTGTCGTGTTCGCCGAGCTGAAATTCAGTTTCTCCGCCGATAAACCAGCCGCGAGCAAATTCATTCTCTCCGCGCAAACTGAACACGAAATGAGTTTTGTCGCGCTTTTGACGGAGACGATAACTGCGTGAACTGTCGCCTTCGTAGCTGATTTGCAATTCGGGATCTGCGCCCGTGAAACCTTGCTTGACACCAAAACGTGTGCCGAACATCCCGCGCCGATAATAACGTTTAAAATCCAAGCCGACTTGTGCCGCAAAGTAAGTGTTGCTGTTGGCGTCGACGTGCTGATTGTAAATTCCCGCGCCATGCTCATTGTAACTGTTCTGCCGCAAATACGACGCTTGAACATTCACAAACGGTGCAACGTGCCACTTCCTGCGCGGCTGAAGATCGTATTTGTATTCGCCGCCGAATTCGACAATGTGCCCGTGATAATTTGCAGTCGTCGACAAGCCGAGCGATGAAATTCCGCGATGCAGTGAGTTGCGCAGTTGCCCGCCGTTGACATAAAGATAAACGTCGTTCTGCCGATTGTGCCAGCCGGCATAAAGACCGAGCCGCGTATCGTGAACAGTCGCCCGCGAAGATTCCGCACCATAGCCGATTGTGCCGTAAGTCGCGAAAATTCCAACGCGCCAATTTTTTCCGAACGAGCGATCGCAGCCGCCGATAATCGCCGTGCCGTGATAATCAGTGCCGCCGCGCAAGCTGCCCCAATTTTTCATGTAGTTGAGCCAAAAATTATTTTCGTGACGACTCGGAGCTTTGACCTTGACGGAAAATTCGGGCGCGTCGTTGTCGTCGGCAAAATTCAACGGGCTGATGTTCAAGTCGATATAATCCGGCGCGAAAACTCTCGTGATTCGGTCGGCTATCATTCTGTCGACGGCGGTATTTTGTTGCGCGACGCTCATAATCTGCGCGGAATCATTGGCACCGATTTGCGACAAAGTTTCTTTAGCCTCGGTCGGCTTAAGACTGTAAAGAGTGCGCAATTCTTCCTGCCGTTCACTGTCGAGAATTTCAAGCATGTTGTTCATCGCGTCGAGTGTTTCTTGTTCCTGCGAAGTCAGTTCTTCAAGATTATCCGCAGAGTAAGTCGTCAAAGTTTCGTCGACAATTTCGCCGGCAGCGTCGAGCAGTGCGGAAATTGAGACGGAATTGTCCGCAGGATTTTTGATGTCGTCGCTTGTCGAGTCCGTGATTAAAACGTTCGCCGTTTCATTCGGGAGCAATGTGTCCGTCGTGACAGTCGAGCCTTCAACATTCGTCGTGCCGAGAACGATAATTGAGCTTGCAGTTCCGCCGCGGATTTTCTGCAAAAAACCGTCGGAGATCAAGTCGCCGTTGATGATCAGATTCGCGTCGGGTGAATACGCGCCGATTGTCCCGTGATTGACAAATTGATCGCCGTTTAGCGTTAAGGTGTTGCCGAAAAGTTTTGCATCGTCATTGACTGTGACGCCGACGACATCAGCCGCGCCGAAAAATTTCAATGTGCCGCCGTTGATTCGCATGTTGAGGTTGTTCGCGTCATAAAGTTTGCCGTCGAATTCGATTTGAGCCGTATCGAACGACAGGAGTGGATTCAAACGATTGGCGACGTTCCAATCCGAAATGATGTTGTCGGAAATTTCTGCGCCT
Source organism: uncultured Selenomonadaceae bacterium (assembly GCA_905234395.1). Lineage (GTDB taxonomy): Bacteria > Bacillota > Negativicutes > Selenomonadales > Selenomonadaceae > Quinella. The sequence continues at coordinate 9,377 of CAJOHG010000060.1, read as the reverse complement.
GCATCAATGTTTATGTCGCGCACGAAAGAATTTTTGCCGATATAAATTGCGTTGCCGTCGTGAACGCTGTCCGACAAGTTGAAGTCTTCGACGAGCGGAAAATTGCTTGCGGGAGCGTTGAATTTGACAGCATTGCCCGCCGCAAAAATATTCCTGCCGATATTTAGTCTGTGACCGTATCCTTGCGCAATCAAAATTCCTTTGCCGTTGAAGCCGTCCGAACGAATCGTCGTCCCGCGCAGAATGTTGGCAAAATTTTTGGAGCCGTCGACACGAATTGCAATGACGTCGTTGCCCGTCAAAAAAATATCGCTTGTCGGCGTGAAGGTGGCGTTCGTGCCCTCGAAGTGCAGATTATTTGCATGACAGACCGTCGCGCCCATGCCGAAGAAAATTACAACAGCAAAGATTTGCCGCCGCAGTACAGAGTCTTCTTTGATAATCATCTCCATGAAAAATTCTCCCTGCCGATTTTTTTGACTTCCGCCGTAAAAGATTTTCGCAAGCTTATCATAAACGCGGGCAAAAAAAAAGAGAGCACAGTTGCCGAAAATGCCCTCTGCAGTATTTTTAACGAAGAATTAATTTTCACGAGACGACAGACTTTTGAGAAGGTCGGCGATCTCTTGAGCAATGAATTGCGACACTTGCGGCTTGAAGTGCGTGGAGTCTATGTAATGTTCTTTATGATAACCGCCCTCGTGAATGTCGTGAACCATGCCGCCTTTTTGCAGGACGATTTGCGCCGCCGCCTCATTGTAAAGCTTGATGTCCTCGTTGCGGCGATAAAAAATTTCTTTGTCAAAAAATTCCTCGATGACGGGCGTCGTGGTGGCGAAGATAATCATTGCTTTCGGGAACAAATAACGCAGACGATTAAATATGCGCCGAATCATGACTTTGTAATCTGCCAACGAAGTCTGCGGCTCGTCACCGAAAATGCGGGCAACGTCCCAGAGCCCGTTATTCCAATAGACAAAATCCATATCGGCAGACCATTTGAGATCCCGCGACCATTCGTAAATCATACGGAAGGTATAAGCCGCGAACCGTCCGTTCTCCGGCGGATAATAAACGTTCATCACGCCGCGCAGATTTTCTCGCACGAATTCACGATAACACAAGCTGATGCTGTCGCCCAAGAGCAAGACGTTCGGCATTTTAAATTTCCTCCATTCAACTCAAGCCCAAAAGATTTATTGTCATATACTTCAATTTTTCGGCGTCGGAAAGTTCGGGATTTTCGTTTTGAAGTTTGGAACTGAATCCCTCTTTCAATTTTGGTTGCAACCATTCGCGACCGTCGGCACGAACACGATTTCTCATGTCGGCATAAGTTAAGGGCGTTGCGTCGGGAATGTTTCCGAAAGTCAACCAAAAATGTCCGTTGTAACAATGCGCAATGGTGCATTTGCCGACCGGCCACGTCGGGAATTCCGAATCGGGATTGGCAAAAACGTCGCCTAAATTTCTGCCGCAATAGCAAGCTCTTGCCTGACCTGTTGCCATATTTATAAAAGCCGACCAAAGTCCCGCATAACAAAATTCCTCTTGACGCTTGCCGAAAATCGACGCCTTGTAGTCGAAGAAAATCGAATCGAATTGTCCCCACGTCTTGTAATATTCCTCTTTGGACAGGCGGCTCAAGATGTCGATGCCTTGAGTTCTGTCGTCGCGGGCTATTGTGATATGCGGCAATGCTCCGAAATTTTTCAGCGAGAATTCTTTCACCTCGTCGATATACGGAATTAATTCGTCGCTAGGCGTAATTTCAACGCAAGCCGATGCACCCGCGTCCCAAATCTTGTTGACGTTTGCCGCAAAGCGTTCGAGCATATTTCGCTTCTTAAGCTCTAAATAATGGAACGAACATTTAAATTCAATCTGTTGCAAAAGTTTCTTGTCCCACGACAAAATTTTTTCAAGCATGGGCGTTATCGTGCAGTTCGTGACAATTTCGATAAAATGTCCGTCTGTGGCAAGCAATTTAACATATGCGTCAAGGTCTTTCAAAAGCAACGTTTCACCTTCGGCACAAATGTTAAAGTAAGCCTTCCCGCCCAAACGTTTCGGCGACAGTGCACGCGCAACTTGTTCGGGCGAATATTTCATTTCCGGCTGAATGCCTTGATAAGATTCGGCGCGTTGAGCAAGATAGCAATAGTGGCAACGGAAATTGCAAATCGACAGCGGAATGTGCAGAGTAAAAATCTTCACAACACATTCCTCCCTCGATAAGCCGTAGGAGGCAGATAATTCTACAGAATGCGTTTCTCTCGTGCGGACGATTTGATTCAGCGTTTGATAAAACAGCTCCTCAACGTTGACGGCGATTCTAAGGTTAGACGCGTCGGCGATGCAGTACATGTCAATGAAATTTTCCACGCGCGACCAATTTTGATCCTCGGCATAAAAAATCGACGGAATGTCTTTGAACCACTTTATGCCGGAAGAAATTTTAGTATCGAAAGATTTAAATGCAAGTACGGGCGTGCGCGTGACGAACGAAAAAACTACACCGTGAAATCTGTCGGTGATGACGAGTTTACTTCCGCGAATCTTTATCAGCACGTCACAAACTTTTGAATCGCGATCGTCCGCCGTGACTTTTCCGTCAATCACGGTGTCGATTGTCTCGAACGGAATATTTCTCGCGGTCAAATAATTTTGCAGGTGTTGAATGTCGGCATCGTCGCGAACTTTTTCTTTGTCGCCGCGCAGAATGAACAATACGCCTTGCCGCGCAACGTCGATGCCGTCCGTGATGCCGAAAAATACCGTCGCGCTGTCGGGCAAAAGATAATGATTGACTTGCGGGAAAAATTCTTTCGCGAAATTAAAGCTCACGTCGTCACGCGTCATAAGGTGTAAATCGCGATGGGCGTTGTAAATTTTTTGGCTCGTCGCAAGTTCACGGCGTCCGTTATCGTCGTCGGTGAAGTGAATGCTTTGCGGGAAGATGACGATTTTATTTTGCGGAAACTTTTCAATCAGCTTGCGACGAAGTTCCTCTTCATTGACCCACAAATTGCCGAGGTTGCCGCCGCCGGGCAGAAAGATAATATCGTCGCGGCGAACATATTTTGATAAAACAAGCCCAAAAAGCATTTCGCCGATTTCCTCTGTCAAATAGTCGTAAGGAATTTCAATGACTTTGTGCTCAGGGAAAAATTTTTTCAAGACGTGCAGTTCACCCAAAACTATCGCATGATCGCCCAAATTGCCATGACGCGGCGTGCCCATGAGGAGAATTCTTTTGGCGTTGGACTTGATTGAAGTCATGATATTAAACAGCGCGGATGACTTGTCGTTAAGCTCGTTAAGAACGTATTCCAGTTGCCGATTCTCTTTAAACATCATTTGTATTTTGAGTTTGTACATGTGAAAGTAGTCGAAGAAAAATTGTACGAATGGTGTATTTTCGCCAAAGATCGGCGACAAAATTTGAGTGACAATTTTTGTGACGGTCGGGAACATTTTCGGGTCTTTGTAAAAATGCTCTATGTGATTGCGCAAAAATCTTTCAAAGAAACAAAACGTGACATCTTCGCGCCATGCGTCGTAACCTTCCACACGCGGGAGCATATCCAAGATTTGATTAACATAAATTGAGCCGACAATCATGCCGTTTAAGCCCTTGACAAGTCTGTCAACGTTATAATTCTTCATAATCGAGCCGTTGCGTTTGCGATAGACGTAAAGCGCGTCGTTGAGGACATAATAGCGTTCGGCGGTGCAAAATACGGCGAAACTGAAAAGTTCGTCTTCCGAAATTATCGGCAAGAATTCTATGCCGTTCTCAACGAGAAAATCCCGGCGGCAGAAAAAAAGCCATGCCATTGAATGGATTGAATCCGTGTTCCAATACGTAGTCAGCCTGTAAAACGGATCGTTTTTTATAAAGCCTTCTTGAGTGTAGCGCGACCGTACCAATCTCAAATTTTCGTTTAAGATCGGCTCGTAACCAGCCCGCCGCGTGAACGACTTGCGCATTATTTTTTTCTGCCGTGTTGTAAAATTTTTCCAAGGCATCGGGCAAAATAAAGTCGTCGCTGTCCACAAAGGCGATATATTTTCCGCGAGCGTGTTTAATGGCGGTGTTGCGTGCCGGACCCATAGTAAGATTTTTTTCGTGGTGCACGAGTTTAATTTTGTCGTTGTCGCCGTAAAGTTTTTGACAGAATTCAACGGAGCCATCAGTCGAGGCGTCGTCAACCAAAATAATTTCAAAGTCTTGAAAAGACTGTATCAAAATGCTGTCGATGCAAAACTTTATGTACCGCTCCACATTGTACATAGGTATGACGACGGAAATTGCAGGATTGTTTGTCATTTCATCACCTCAATTTTACATGTGCGCGAACGCAGTCATAATCTGCATTCGGAGTTCGTTGTTCCTTTGGATCAAGAGGTCATATTGGCAAAGGAGAAGATTGAGCTCATTGAAAAAAAATCTTACAAACGGAGTGTTGACGCCAAAAGTTGAAGATAAAGTTTGTTTTATGGTTTCATCTGCCTCACGGCTTAGCGCAAAATTTTTATAAAAGTGTTCGGAATGATTCTCTAAAAGTCTGATAAAAAACCGAAAACGGATAGTTTCTCTCCAAAAATCATAACCTTCAACGCGCGGAAGCTCATCAAGAAATTTATCGATATACTTCATGCCGATAAGCATGGCATCAATTCCTTGGGCAAGTCTGTCGGCGGTGTAAGCCTTCATGATAGAGCCGCTACGTTTGCGATAGACATAAAGCGCGTCATGAACAATGTAATAGCGTTCAGCCTTGCAAAAAACAGCAAAACTGAAAGTTTCATCTTCTGAAATTATCGGCAGGAATTCGATACCGTTTTCAATAAGAAAATCTCGGCGACAAAAGTGTAACCATGTCATCGAATGAGTTTTGTACTTATCCCAATGCTCCGTCAATCTATAAAACGGATCATTTCTTATAAAGCCTTCTTGAGTGTAAGGTGCCCATTCGATTTTCAAATTTTTTTCTTAACCAGCCCGCCGCGTGAACGACTTGCGCATTATTTTTTTCTGCCGTGTTGTAAAATTTTTCCAAGGCATCGGGCAAAATAAAGTCGTCGCTGTCCACGAAGGCGATGTATTTTCCGCGAGCGTGTTTAATGCCGGTGTTGCGTGCCGAACCCAATCCAAGATTTCTTTCGTGACGCACGAATTTAATTTTGTCGTTGTCGCCGTAAAGCTTTTGACAGAGTTCAACGGAGCCGTCGGGCGAGGCGTCGTCAATCAAAATAATTTCAAAGTCTTGAAAGGATTGCATCAAAATGCTGTCGATGCAAAATTTTATGTACCGCTCCACTTTGTAAATCGGCACGATAACGGAAACTGCAGGGACGTTTGTCATATCATCACCTCAAAAAAAATCGCCTTAACTTAGGCGAATTATATTGGAATGTTCAAACTTTTTCAACGACGTGTCGACGACTTATTTCGCGCGTTTGACGTTGTCGCCGTAAATCGTCTTGAATTCATCGCGCATGGAAATTGGATTCCAACCGCGTTTAAGAGCCAGAGCCGTATCAGATGCCGCACGAGTCGGGTTGCCGAGTTCGCGTTCGGTATCGTCGCAAATTACGAAGAAACTCATTGAGCGATATTTGTTGTCCTGCAACGTGAATTCGAGCATACCGCTGTCTCCCGACGAGTTGCCGAATGCCAAAACGGGTTTCTTGCCGATTTGATTGAGTATGGAAAAGATTTTAATGGTTTTGGCGTTATCGGTGAGCGGCTTGCCCGAAATGATTATCTTTTCTTTGTGGCGGTCATAAAAATGGTCGTGCGGATTATCTTTTCCCATGTTTGTCGACGTGAAATTAAAATCGGAGCCTAAAATTCTGTCGTATTGAATCGGAATGACGCCGTTGACAAGTTCGCGCGTTGTGTCGACGCCGCAAGCCGAATCAATGTAAACCGCAAAGCCGTTGTTTGTAAGGTAGGAAATAATTTCTACCATCGGCAGATAAAAAGCCTCGCCGCGTTTGAGATTCGTCAAACCGACTTCGTTCGTGTCCATGAATTCGCGGACGTAAGCGCGATACTCTTCGGGCGTCATGCCGGCATAAGCGGCAGTGAGTCCCTCAAAGTGAGCTTTATTCTCTGCGGGCGTCAATTTCTGCTTAGCGAGAACTTTGGGCTGAATTTTTTTCGCAAGGTTGAGCAATTTCTTCGGAGCGGTGTAATTTTTATCTTCAAGCACGCGGTGAAAGAACATCATTTCCTGAAAATACAGCGGCGCGGTTTCGCAATAAAACGTTCCGTCCATGTCGAAGGTTGCAATTCTGTCTTCGGGCGGGATGAAATTTTTGCTGTTGGGATTTGTCACGTCCTCGACGAATTCGACAATCTTTTGCTTGGTCGGAGAATCGGCGTTCCAATATTGGAAGTCGCTTGCCGTTTCAACGTGAATCGCCGCAACTTCATCACGAGTCGCCGCATTAACCGCACCGAAACTTCCCAACGCGATTAAGCCAGCCGTGACAGCCGCCAAAATTTTTTTACGCATGATAATCCTCCTAATTTCCTAATTCCCTGCGAACATCGTAGCCGTAAATTGTCTTGAAGTCGTCGCGCATGGAAATTTGAATCCAACCGTTTTTATCGGCAAGCTTGCGACAACCTTCCGCCTTATTCTCATTGCCGAGTTCGCGCGTCAAATCATCGCAGATAACAAAGAAACTCAAGCTCTTGTATTTGTTGCCGGTGATTGCGTAGTTCAGCATGGAAGTATCGCCGCCGCTGTTTCCGAATGCCAAAACGGGTTGCTTGCCGATTTCGTGTTCAATGACGACGACTTTATTCATCTTAAGATTTTTGGTCTCAAGCTGTCCGCGAATCAGATAATCGTCGTGGCGATAAACGTAATTGTCGGCGGAAGTGTCGCCTTGATGTGCGGCTAATATTTGCGGATTCGTGCCGATAACTTGATGCGTCGGGAGCTTGAGCAAATCGCAAGCCATGACGCGCATTGCAGGACGGTCACTGCCCGTGACAATGTAAACCGTGAAATTGTTCGCCTGCAAATATTTTATGACCTCGACCATCGGCAAATAGAACGCCTCGCCCCATTTTAAATTCGTCAAACCTTCGACGGGCTTGTTCATGAATTTTTTGACGTAAGCGTCATAATCGGCAGGCGTCATTCCCGCGAAAACGGACTGTTGAGATTTAGCTTCTCCAGCGTCGATGCCTTTTGGAAATTTGCCCGTCATGAAGTGTCCCGCACGAATTTCCGTGTTGACCATTTCGGCATAGGCTCTGTCTTCAAGCGACGGCGTGTAAGTCGGATCATTAAGGGCACGTTCCAGATATAGCATCCACTCAAAATAGCAAGGAGCCGTTTCGCAAATGAAAGTTCCGTCCATATCGAAGACCGCGATTCTGTCTTCAATCGGAATAAAGTTTTTGGAATTTTTATTGGTCACGTCCTTAACATATTCGATGAGCTTTTGCTTGGCGACGGCGTCCTTAGTCCAATATTTGAAATCGGCGGGACGTTTGACTTGAATGGCGGCAATTTCATCACGAGTCGCGGCGTCAACAGCACCGAAACTTCCCAACGCGATTAATCCTGCCGTTAATGTTGCCAAAATTTTTTTCTTCACAATCATTTCTCCTTCAAGCTGACGTAAGCGATTGAATCTTGATAATACGGCACAGACAAATCTATTCCGGCGGGTCGGTCGACGTTTGAGGGAATAAGATGACTGTCTTTCGGCACGCTGACCCAAAAAACAACGTCCGCGCCTTTTGACGTGAGTATTGTCGCACGAGCACCGCTGTCGACGTTAATCAGCTCAATATTTTTGCCAATGCGTTTAGAAATTTCCGCGAGCACCGCCGTCGAAAAACCTGCAGGCTTACCGTCAGCGAGCATCAAATCCAATGGCGGCAAATCGCCTGTCACGGCAACTTTAATCGTCTTCGCGTCGGGTATCTGCTCAATTTCAACGGCAGGAGGTTCCGCGCCGTCTTTAATCGCCGTGATATACGTTTTGTAAAGGTCTGCAAGTTTGCCGTCACTTTCCATGGACTTAATTGCCTTGTTTAGTTCGTTCAGGAGAATGGTGTCGCCTCTGCGCGTGGCAAAGCAGAATGAATCGCTCAACGTGCGGTCGGTTTTGAGAATTTCCAAATCGTCGTTGCGTTGAATCATGTAGTCCGCCACACATTGATACGTGCTTAGCATGTCATTTTGCCCGGCTTGCAGTGCGAGTTGCAAATCCCTCATGTTGTCGAAGTATTTGTAGTTCGCGCTCAAGTGAGCCTTAGACGGACGATAACTTTTCTCCAATTTCTGCATGAGTTCGTTGTATTTTTCCTCACTTGCATTCAGACGCGTGATTATGCCGATTGTAGCCTTGCCGTCACCTTCGGGCGCAGGTTCGGGCGCAGAAGCTTTCTCTTCGCCGCCGCAACCTGCAATTAGCAATGAGACAATCATCAATGTTGCCAAAAAATTTTTCTTCAAAAAAAATTCACCTCCAAAAAATTTTTGCAACGTGACGTTTCATCCAACGTGAATGCTCTGAAACTGCCCGATAAGTTGCAACGAATCGCTTAACCGATTTTGACGGTGTGCACGACTTTGTAGCCGCGTTCGTCGAGAATTTTTTTAACGTCGTCAATTTCCGCGTGGTCGTCCAATCGCACGACAAGTTCGTAGCGATTATTTTTGTGCCTGCACGTGATGAAACTGTCAATGTTAATTCCTTTGTCCGCGAAAATTTTTGTTATCTCTGCCATCACGCCGACTTTGTTGTCGACTTCAAGAGTTAAACGCGTTTTGCCGCCGATAAGTCCCATAACTTTGATAAACGTCTTGAGAATGTCCGTTGCGGTGATAATTCCGACGAGTGCGCCGACATCAGAGATCACAGGTAAGCCGCCGACTTTGTTGTTGTACATGATGAGAGCCGCCTCTTCAATCGTCGCGTTCTCGTTGACGGTGATAACTTTCTCGTGCATGATGTCGCGCACGGAAATTTTATCCAGCAGTGAACGAATTTCAAACTTTGACAGTGTAGTTGCAGGACTCGGTGCCACGCGCATGATGTCACGGTCGCTGAAATAGCCCACGAGTTTTCCGTCGTCCACAACAAGCATCCTGTGAAATTTGTACTTTTTCATCAAGCGATCCGCCTGTTGAATTGTCGCGTCGCTCGTTACCGATATCGGGTGCTTTGTCATTCTTGTTGCCACAAACATTTTTCACGCCTCCTGTTTTCAAAATTCGCTGTTCAATGTGCGGGACAATCTAGAGCGTGTTCACACTATGGAAAATAGAAAATAAAGCTGATAAAATGAAGTCATGAAAATCACACAAGAACAATATGAAAAGATAGAAAAATAT
>CAJOHG010000059.1 GCA_905234395.1 uncultured Selenomonadaceae bacterium | reverse complement strand
GTTTCGACATGGAAAATGTCTTCAACGTGGCATGTGCCGCACGTCACGACACGCGCCGAGATTGTCAGCACGGAAAAAGATAAGTGGAAAGACGCCAAGGGCAACGAACACACGAAATACACGCGCAAATATAAGGAAGTCATTGACGATCACTTTGCCTATTGGAGCTTTGAATGGCACATCGGCGCAACGTTCCGCCTTGTCAATGCGAAGACCGGGCAAGTTGTCGTTTCCTACAGCAATTACGAAACGAACGATAAACCTATGGACGCTTACAGAAAAATTCTCCGCGACTTTTGCAAGGAAGTCAATGCTCGTCTCCAGGCGAAATGATTCGGAAAAAATTTTAGCCGGAAAGTCAACGCGACCTTCCGGCTTTTTGTTTGTGAAATATTTTTAGAGCAACTGCTCAATGTCTTTGGCGATTGATGACGGCGTTGTAGTCGGCTCAAAACGCGCAACAACATTTCCGTCGCGGTCAATCAAAAATTTCGTGAAGTTCCATTTGATGCCGTCGCCTTCGAGATATTCGGGAAAATTTTTCTGCAGAGCGTCAAGCAACGGTTTTGCAACGGGATGATTCATGTCGAAGCCCGCGAATTTTTTCTGCGCCGTCAAATATTTAAACAGCGGTTGAGCAGTCTCGCCGCGAACGTCGTCCTTTGCAAAAATCGGAAACGTCACGCCGTAATTGAGCTTGCAAAACTGCTGAACTTCATCATTGGTGCCCGGCTCTTGTCCGGCGAATTGGTTGCAAGGGAAACCGAGAATTTCCAAACCGCGCGATTGATACGTGTCGTAAAGTTTTTGCAGTTCGGCGAATTGCGGAGTGAAACCGCATTTGCTTGCCGTGTTGACAATCAACAGCACCTTGCCGCGATAATCCGACAAAGATTTTTCTTCGCCGCGTTTAGTTTTAACAGTGAAGTCATAAACGCTCATGATGCCGCCTCCTCAATCAGCGCGTCGATTTTGCGCTTATCGAAGCCGAGAACGTAATTTTTGCCGTCAATGGTCGTCACGGGAACGGTTAAGTCGCCGGAAATTCTCAAGCACTCTTTAGCCGCCTCTTCGTCCAGTTCGATGTCGCGCACCTCGTATTCCACGCCGCGTGAGTCAAGATAGCGTTTCAATTTTTCGCAATATGGACAAGATTTGAAGCCGAATGTTGTCAGTTTCATAAAAATTCCTCCTTAAACATTAAATATTCTATCGGTTTGTCGAAAATCTCCGCGAGTTTGCCAATTTCGTCTGCCGTGAACTTAACTTTACCGCTCATTTTGAGAGGAAGAGACGACTTGCAAATTCCCGTAAGTTTAGATAAGCCTCTGTATGTGATTTGCCGCTCGGCTATCTCATTAAGTAGATTTTTGTAAGGACTGTATCCTCGTTTTACTGCAGAAATTTTTGCGAAACTCTCTGTCTTCGATGTTGTCGCTGAAAGACCGTCAGTGCGTGCCATCAGATATTCCGCAGGCTTACTGAAAATTTCAACGAGCTTTGTGATGTCTTCATCTGTGAATCGAACCTTACCATGCATTTTGTCGGAAACACTTTGTATTCCCAGAAGTTTCGCGAGATTAGAATAAGAGAAACGATGAGCATCGATCTCAATAATCAGGTTTTTATAAGGAGACTCGCCACGTCGTGCCAATCCGAGATTTACTCGATGTTCTTGCGAGGGAGTTTTGCCCTTATGTGCTGCAGACATTTTTGCCAGCGTTTCTTGCGTGTGTTTTAAGCCGACAATGCCTTCGCCGCCGTCCGTCAAGTTATAGCCGTTTGGCGACTTGGTTTTAAGTGCCGCGATGAAAAATTTTTCCCAATAGTCCATTTCCTCTTTCGACGTGCAAGACTTGATGACGCCATAGCGGAAATTTTCCCGGCTGTACTTGCGAATCGCTTTGCTGATAACGGTATTTTCCCATGAATGTTCGTTGAATCGTTCTTTGACGGTTTTAATGGTCTGACCGACATATTTCTTGCCGTTGCAAAGATTTAAAGCCAATCTTAGCACGCAGGGCTTTTTCCGTCAACGGAAAGCGTTAAATCGAAAAAACACGAAATCAAATCGACCTCGCGAAAAAATTTTTATCAAATCGTCGTCAAAATCTGCGCGGCGAATTTTTTTATTGCTTAAGCTTGGAAATATATTTCTCTGCCAACAGAGCAGCCGTTGTGCCGTCAGATGCCGCAGTCGTTAATTGGCGAATTTCTTTTTCACGCACATCGCCTGCCGCGAAAACTCCCGCAATTTCCGTGCGACAATCTTCGCCCGCGACAATTCGACCGCTCGCGCTCAACGTCAATTCGTCTTTGAAAAGTTGCGTGTTCGGTTCCACGCCGATATTCACAAAAATCCCGTCGACCGCCAAAATTTTTGTCTCGCCTGAAATTTTATCGAAGACTTCAACTTCCTCAAGCCGTTTGTCGCCGCGCAGAGACTTTATCTCCGTCTGCAACATGATTGTAACTTTGTCATTGCCGCGCAGTCGACGTTGAGAAATTTCATCGGCTCTGAACTCGGATCGGTGAATCAGATAGAGTTTTTTCGCGTGTTTGAGCAAAAAATTTGCCGCATCGACAGCCGCATTGCCGCCGCCCATAACCGCGATAATTTTTCCGTCGTAAGCGTGACCGTCGCAAAGTTCGCAATAGTGAACGCCGCGCCCGGCAAATTTTTTTTCTTCGGGCAACGGGAGCTTACGACGATTCATGCCGCTTGCAATTATCACAACATCAGCCTCGTAAATTTTTTCTTGCGTCTCAATAATTTTCGGCGTCGTCTTCAACGTGACATGCTCAATAAAATCAAACTCATCAATCACCGCGCCGAAATTTTCAGCTTGAGTTTGAACAGTCGCAATTAAATCGCCGCCTTTGACGCTGACAAAACCGGGATAATTTTCAATCGCCGTCGCGTTGGCAATTTGTCCGCCGATAATTCCGTTCTCCAAAACCAACGTATCGAGATTCATGCGCCCGCAATAAAGAGCCGCCGTCAAGCCCGCCATGCCCGCGCCGATTATAACAACGTCTTTGTGAATTTGTTCTTTCATGCTGAAACCTCCTTCCGACAAAATTTTACAATCGACGCTCCGAATTTTCAAGCTTGCCGGCAACGTCGCGAATTTTTCTGCCGAGAAAATAATCTTCAAGCAAATTCCAAATTGTCGCGCTGTCAAAATCGCTCTCGTAAATGTAAGTGAGCGTCTCGACGGAAATTTTATGCCGCCTTGCAACCGAATCCAAAATTTTATTTGAGTAGCCCGCGCCCGCGTCGATTATGTTCTTCAAGTTGCGAATCTGGTTGATGTGAATGTAAAGCTGACTGTTCGCGCCGCCCGCCATGTTGAAATTCAGAACGCCCAACGCCTCCAAAATTCCGAGCACCGTGTTAATTTCCTTGGCACGTTTGCCGGACGCGTCCTTGATATAAAGTTGCCCGCCTTCAGTCTCGTCAACAATCTTTGCGAAAATTTTTTCGACCCAATAAAAATAAAAACGTATCGCCGTGTTGAAACGATAGCGAACATTTCCGTCGGGCATGGTCTTCAGCGCGAAAGCTGAATGCATTTTGGGATTGAAATTTTTCCGATAAGAACTCATCGACGCGATTAGAACTTCGCAGATATTTCGCGCCCGATATTCGGAAATTTTTTCGCCGGAAATTTTTTTGCTCAAATCTTTAACGGAAGTATACGACGCGTTTTTAACCGATTGATGAATTGCCGCCTTGAACTTGCCGAACAAATTTTGGAAAATTGCGCGGAAGTCGTCGGCAAAGTCTATCGTGACACAAAGCGCGGGCTCAAGCGGATATTTCTCGTTGAAAGTCAATTCGCCGCTCTTCGTGTAAAGCAGATACTTGAACTGCGGAAAGGACTTGTCGCGAAAATTTTTTTCCCAAATCATTTGCAAATTCACGCGGCAGATATTCAGCGACGATTCAATCGGCGTGCAACAAGCTCCGAAGTCGCGCCGAAGATTTTTTTGCGTCAAAGGATTTATCGTGAAGAATCCCGTTGCGAAAAGCGGTATCGGTCGGACGGTCAGCGGCGAAAATCCAAATCGTGCCTCGAAATCTTTTTGGATAATCAGCAGCGCAGTCTTAACTTTGTTGACGGCGGTCGATTCGTCGGCGTACTTGTCGAAAATATAAGTGAAGTTCTCCGCGTCGAGCAAAAGATTATTTTTCTGCTTGAAATGCCACAGCTCATAAATTTTTTTCGCCACGGCAACGAGCTGATAATTTTTTATCGCGGAAAGCCCGTGCAGTCGCTTGATATATTTGAAGTCGCTCTTGTCGTAATGATAAATCGCCACGCCGCGCAGATCTTTTCGTCGAGCCGCACGTCCCAACTCCTGAACATAATCGCAAACATTTCCCGTCGGTGCGAAGTGCATTACAATTTCAATGTCGTCAATGTCAATGCCCATGCCGAAAGCCTTTGTCGCCAACATAACGGGCTTTTCGCCGCTCAAAAAGTTTTCGTAATTCTCGCGCTTGTCGTCTTTGAACATTTGCCCGTGATAAGTCGCGACGCCCGAAAATAAATTGTCGTTCTGCAAACGCATTTTAGCTTCTTCGATGAGCTTCACTTCCGGAAAATAAATCAGCGTCTTCTTGACGTAAATGTTCGCCGTGACGACGGCATTTTTTATGTCCGTGTACTTTTGCAGCTCAAATTCGGCACGCTCGCCCTTGTCAAACTTTTGAGAGATTTTTATTTCGATGTCGCCGCGTTTTATGTAGCCGAGATAAGTTATCGGGTCAAGCATGTGCAAGCTGTTAATCGTTTCCTCGTACATGTCCTCGACACCGTGATAAATCGCCGTCGCCGTGAAGGTCGCGATAACGAACGAATGCCCTTTGCGATTGCTCTGCGTCTTGCGCAATTTTCTGATGTGGTCGCCCAAAAACCAATAATCGGGACGAAATTGCTTGCCCCAAGTCGTTACAATGTGCGCCTCGTCAATCACGATGAGCCCGACGATTCTTTGTCCGATAAGCTGTTCAATGTCGCTGCGGCTAAGCAAAGTTTCCGGCGAAATGTACAGGATATTGCACTCGCCCGCCGCAACTCTGTCGATAACTTGTTCCTTGACAATCGGCGAAATGTCGGAGTTAATCGTTTCAACTTGACGATAATTTTTCAGCTCAAGATTTTTTACTTGGTCGTTCATCAGCCCGATAAGCGGCGAAATTACAATCGTCAACAGATTATGTTGCGCGGCAAGGTAAATCGCGGGAATTTGGAAGATGACGGATTTACCGGCTCCCGTCGGTGCCGTGACAAAAACGTCGCGAAAATTTTCGTTGTCCATGCAAAGTTCGACTTGCTGAACGATGTCCGAAATGATTTGCTCCTGCGAAACGGCGAACGTGCTTTTAATTCCGTCGTCAAGTTTTTGCAGATCGTAGACGTTAAAATTTCTGAACGCGTCGTAATTCCAATGGCGTTTCAAAATTTCGGAGTAAGCGTCGCGGTGTTCAAAACCGCGTCTAAATTTTTCGGGACGCACGCGAAAAATTTTCGTCTGCGCGGCAAAATATCTGTTGAGAATTTTCAAGTGCGAATTGAGTTTCTCCTTGTCGCCCGTGTAATTTTGAGTTCGCACAAAAATTTTTTCGGGCGTCGAGAAAATAATTTGCCGCACGAAGTCAACGAAGTCCGTTTCCTCCTGCAAATCAACAAAATTCTGCGCGGCGGTCGAATCAATTTCATCAAGCTCAAAATCGGCGGGCGCGAACAAATTCACAATTTTAATCTTCGGTTCGCTCAAAAGTTGCTCGTCACTGTAAACGCCGATAAAAAAATTGCCGCAGTCTTTCAACTCGACAAACATATCAACGATTTTCGCGACACTGCCGAGATTTTCTGCGTCCGGCTCGTCGATAATATTTTCCTTCTCCGTGAAGTGTTCAAGCAAAATTTTTTTCGTCGCGTCGCAAAGTTTCGACTCAATCGGATATTGCTCCATGAACAGGTTATTGTTCACGAGATAAATCTTGTCGTATTGCATGAGAATCAGCGCACGCATCAAAAGAAATTCTTCGTGCGTGAAAATATTTCGTCCGCCAAGAGTCAGCCGCGAAAAATATTTCATCGGATTTTCTTTCGCCGCGTCCAAATCTTCCGGCAAATTTTTATCGTCGACAAAGTTCAGCGGCACGCCTTTGAGTACGACGGCAAAATTTTCTTCGGGCAAGCCGGCAATTTTCTCGCGCAGTATGTCGGAAATAATTTCATTCGTCACAATGTCGTCACCTCAATCCAAAAAGTCGCGAAGTTTTTTTGATCGGGCAGGATGTCGGAGTTTGTGCAGAGCCTTCGCCTCAATTTGTCGAATTCGTTCACGAGTGACGTTGAAAATTTTGCCGACCTCTTCAAGCGTTCGTTCGTGACCGTCTTCCAGCCCGAATCTCAACATCAGAACATTTTTTTCGCGCGTCGTTAAAGTTCCAAGTGCCTCGTCGAGTTGTTCCCTAAACAAAATGACGGAAATTTTTTCGTCAAGATTTTCCTCGGCGGGAATAAATTCCATAAGCGGCGTGTCCATGTCTTCGCCGACGGGTTTATCAAGCGATGCGATGCGAAAATAAACGTCGCGCCATTTGAACAGCTCGCGAACTTTTTCGGAAGTCGTATCCATTTCTTGTGCGATAAGTTCAAGTCGTTTGCGCACTTCAATATTCTGCATTTGAAATTCTCTGTCGAGTTTTGACGCCTTAAGAATTTTTTCCGTGATGTGCACCGGCAAACGAATCATTAAGCCTGTGTCAAAAATTGCTCGTTCCATTGCCTGCCGAATCCACCACGTCGCGTAAGTGCTGAATTGTGTATCCTTGCCGAAAATAAATCGTTCCGCTGCCTTCAACATGCCCGCGAATCCTTCCTGCATCAAATCTTCAAGCTCCAAAGTGTTCGGATACTGCTTTAAAAGTTTCACGGCGAATTTTCCGACGAGTCCGCTGTTTTTAACGCAGAGATCTTGTTTAGCCTGTTCGTCGCCGTCTTGAATCAAGCGAATCAAAAATTTGTTCGGAACTTTAATTTCGTGCGGTTGTCGGACGATAAGCGACACAACTTCGGCTGGAATTTCTTCTGCGGTCGGCTCATTAAGTTCGTCAACAAGTTCAACGTGCAACTCGTCTTGAATGGCGTAGGCAATAGGATACTGCTCTTTACGTTGCATGAAGCCGAAAATTTTATCGAAATCGTCGTAAGTGAGCTTGTTATCTTTGACGCACGGCTTGATTCGTTCAAAAATGTATTGCGTGTTCATCAAAACAATCCTTCAATCCAAAATTTTGCGGCAATTATATCATACGTCATGAAAAATTTTGTCTCTTTTGAAAAGACAACGATTGAACTTATCGC
Source organism: uncultured Selenomonadaceae bacterium (assembly GCA_905234395.1). Taxonomy (GTDB): domain Bacteria; phylum Bacillota; class Negativicutes; order Selenomonadales; family Selenomonadaceae; genus Quinella. The sequence continues at coordinate 6,594 of CAJOHG010000059.1, read as the reverse complement.
CGCGCGCAAAAAAAAATTCGCCGACAAGATTCAAACTGAATTCTTATCGGCGAGCAATTTTTCAGTGGCGATGTAATGTTTTGTGGCAAGCGGTTTAACAGCGGCGAGCTTAACAAAATAATCGATGGCGGCACAAGCCTCTTTGAAGGCGACAGAAAAAATTTCGCCCTTCACGCGTTGCGAGTAGAAAATTTCTTTGCAGCACCGCTCAACTAAGCGGGCGTTCTCGCAGGTCATGAAAGGCGTAAAATATATTTTGACGATTGGCAAATGAGTTTCACGTTTGATTTCGCCGATTCGCGGGCAAAAACGTTTCGTGTAGCCGATTTTAACGTTGGTGTCTTCCAAAAGAAAAGCATAGACGCGGTAAATCGCTTCGGGAAAAGTGACGACAGGTTCAGGTTTAGCGACGAGAGAATAGCTGCCCGTTTTGCGAATGGACGGCAGGACTTCATGATAGACCCAACGCTGAAAGTTTTTCGCTTCGGGCTTGCGACTGGCAAAGATGAGACGATAGAGACCCGGCTCGTTGACGACGGATATTTCGTGTAAGAATGGCGCAACGGTCGGACCTATATTCAAAATAGGGTCGACCACTACGCGACTTTCGGGAATTTTGCATTTTTCATCATCGTCGAGACGCTTAAGGATATCCGAAGGATTCTTGAAATCGAGAACGCGGCAGACATCGGCGGCAACGAACCAAGGTTCACCGTCAATCATGATGACACGCACTTTGCCGAATTGTTCGTGCGCGAAGATTTGAATGTTGTTTTCCATAAAACATTCTCCTTTCAATGGTCAGCAAATAAACTTGACAAGAGGCAAGTGCTTTGCTAGAATTGATAACAACAAGGAATTAAACCACTTGACGCCGCCTTGCGTCAGTATGTGTCTAAAAGTATTCTAAAGCAAGGGCGGGGAATTGTCAAGGCGAATATTGATTCTTCGCCCGCAACAAGCGGTTTTTTTCATTTTAAGCAAAAAAAATCCCGCAGGAAAAATCTTGCGGGAATTTTTTGTTGGCAAGATATTCATCAAGCGCAAATCATTTCGCGGCGATTTTTTCGAGTAAAGCTTTGCAACCGCGCATGATGTCGTTGAAGGTCACGGCGAATCCGTTTTTGTCCCAGGGAATGTCTTTGTCGAGGAGCATTTGAATTTTTCCGTCGGGATCGCCGCCGACAATCGCCTTGACCTGTTCGACGTTGCCCGCGTCCATGCAGACAATCAAATCGTTTGCGGTGTAGTCTTCGGGCGTGATTGTCCGAGCAGTGTGCGTGTTGAAGGGAATTTTTTCCATGCCGAGTTTTGCAGCGATACCTTGATGAAGCATTCCGCCGTCAGTAGGTTTGCTTGCGGCAGACGACACTGAAATTTTTTCGCTCAAGCCTGCGTCTTTGATCAATTTTTTCATCACGAATTGCGCCATCGGTGAACGCCCGGTGTTTCCGCTGCACACGAATAAAATTTTCATTGAAATGACCTCCTGTTAGGTAGTGTTCACACTAAAGAATCAACAATCACAGCAAAAAGTATGAAACCGGCAAAAAGAATATCCAACTTGTCGTAACGAGTGAAAATGCGTCTGAAACGCTTTAACCGACGAAAGAATCTCTCAATCTCATTTCGTCTCTTGTAAAGTTCTTTGTCATACTGCCATTGCTCCTTGAAATTGCGTTTAGGAGGAACGACGGGCTCATAACCAAGCGCAACGGCAAGCTCACGCATTTTTCTACTCGAATACGCTCTGTCCATAAGGAGAAATTGTTTACGTCAGGCGGCAGGTGTGAAAAAAAGTAAAAGATATTCCTCAGGGACTGTCGTTTGCTTTTCCGCTCGACAATTAAAAATTCAAAATCACTTTGTCAAAGGAAGCAACTGTGTATCTTGTTGGTAAGCGTGAGAACGTCCTATTACTTTCACCGTCGTTGAATCAAGAGAAATTATCTCAACGTTAATTTCGATTATGCCTTCTGTTTGCAGAGCGGTAAAAATTCTGTCGAGAACACTTTTTTGGCTCCATGCGGCGCATGTATATCGTATGCCGATTACCGTGCTCCTTTGGCAATGGCCTCCACTATGTTTTCGGCTGCATACAATATCGCATTGAGAATTTCCGCGTTGTTTCGGCAGGTATTTTTCTAACTTCTCAAATTGCTCTTGTGTACGTTCCGTTTTGTTATTTTACTCGATTCAATAGTTTGAACATACTCCGGAAACGTCGAATTGGTATCGCCAAAAATTTTTAGGATGATATATTATGAGCGCATTCGAGCGAAAAAGCTCTGTAAGTAAATTTGTCAAAAAGTGCTCTGGATGAGGCTACGAAAAGGGCGAGGCTCAACCTTTTTGGCTGTCTTTATTGCGCGACGTGTTTAATGTTGCCGAGCCCGAAAATTTTATCAGCTTTGAAGTACCGATTCCGCACGGTTTCATCGACGGGCTTATCGTTTCGACCAAAACTCTTATTGAACAGAAAAGCTCAACCGTGAATCTCGACGACGAGGAAATTTTTCGGAAAGCCAAACGCCATAACGACGTGCCGGAATATTCGCGGAAGGTCGCCGGATTATCATTTGCAATTTCAAGGAGTTTCGCGTCTTCGATATCTTTGATTGTCCGCCAAATGAACTACGCAAGATTAAATCAATTTATGAACGTATAAAAGCTTGTCACGAATGGCGAAGTAATCAAATATCAACGGGCGACGCTTACAAATGAAAAGATTAGGAACGAGGGAAGAGGCGAGAAACTAGTTCCCAGTTCCTATGTTTCTGCGCCGATTTATACGACGAATTGACAATGCCGGCTGATTTGAGATTGGCGCATAAATTTACGAATCATTGACAAAAGTTTAAGTAATTGTGCCGTGCTTAATATGACAAGCGATTGAGTGACTTCGACAAAAATCAATGACAACTGAGGCGCATTCGCTGTAAAATTCTTTGTGTGATGCGAAGTCGGAAACCTTTTTGCTGTAATTTGTCCTGCCGAAAATGATTTTATCGACAAACTCAACTGCCGATAAGATTTCGGAGAGATTTTGCTCAATCAGATTGGGCGTCGGATACGATTCCATGCTAATACAAGTTTTACAGCCGTGTTCATGAAGAAATTTCAGCGATTCGATTCGTTCAAAGGTTCTAAATTGAGGAAGATAATTCGATAAGATTTTTCTCATGTCTGAATTTCGGGAGGTTTGCGCTTGAAAATATTATCTGCCATAAGAATTGCGCCGTCGGGATGACTTGTCGCATGAATCATTCGATACTTTATTGCAGAACCGGATTTAATCTTCATTTTTAAAGACGTATTGAATAATTTGGGTATTTGGATAACATTCGAGATTTTTATTAAGTTGGTCGTAATGATGAGCTTCGATGAAACAAGATTTGATTTCGGTGTTGGCAATCTTGCTCTGCGCGGGAACGTTGGAAATAACTTTTAAGGCAATAAGCGGAGAACTATCTGCCCGTCATTAAATTTACCTGCACTCGCAAAACAATCGACATATGTAGCAGGGTGTTTTGTGAGTAAAATTTTTTGAAAGTAAGGCTTTAAATAATAGACCAACAATTTATCCTTGACGACAGACCACGGCTTTTTTTGATTGAAAAAAAAACATTGTTGCATTTTGATAAAAACTCTAAATCCCTTTCACGAGACCGCACAAGAATATCACGAGCAAAATTTTTAGTCAATGAGTTTTAGCCCTCCATAAGTTATGTTAAGTCTTGATTTTAAAGGGCTGAATCCATTTTTCCGTTACGTGCTTTCCAAGAATTTCGCTCATTTTTTCTGCTAATGCCCCACGCCCACAAAAATTTATTATTCAAGCTCGATAATGTTCAACATCTCACGCGGAGTAACTATAAATGTTCGTTGTGGAAAATATTTTAAATTCCCTGTAACCAAATAGGCGTCGTGCTCTTTGCGAGATTCCATTACAATTTCGTAAAACACTGCGTCTTTGGGATCGGGAAAGAATTCCTCTGTATTAACCGCATCGACATAAATTGCACGGGATACTATTCCGGCTATTATGACCTCAACGGCTTGCTCGTCGAATTTGAATTTTTGTCTTCGCAACACGTCGTTATATTCCTCAAGAATTTCAGCGTTCACAAGCGGAATAATTTTTCCTTCGAGTGCGTGATTGACAACTGCTCCCGGCACGGATTCTTTGCGTATAAGCGCGGACACAATTACATTTGTATCAAGCACGGCATAATAGTTAATTTTGCGGCAAGAGTCTCCCTTGAACGTCGCGAGGCAATAATCTCTGAGTTAATATCATCCAATGTCAAATTGCAAACACCATTGATTGCAGAAGCATCGCTCAATTCTTGCATGGCGCGAACAGCACGCTCCGCTTTGTAATTGTGTTTAGCCAAGGTCATGTTGAAAGGAATTTCGTTTGCCAATACAGATCTCTTCAAGAAAATTTTTATCGCTGTCCAAAAATCCAGCCCTAACTTTTCAAATACGTCCGTTGCCGCCCGTTGCAGTTCTTCATCCATTTTAATTTCTACCGACACGGTTGCCATGCTATCACTTTCCATAAAATTTAATTACAGTCAAATTTTAATGAGCTTTTTCGATGCGACCAAGAAGTTTTGGCAGGTAAAGAAAATACTGTTGTCGAATCTGTCAGCAATTCATTGTAAGAGCGTGTAAAGAGTGCAGGAAATAATTGTTTATAACTTCGAACCGATAAAAGAATGCGAGATGAACTTAGCTCAATTCATCGTCTTAACGAGAGAACAAGCCGCCGGTAAGAGCACAAATAACCTGTGCTCTATTGTTCGTCAGTATAAAATTAACGGAAATATAATCATCGTAAGAAACAGATGCGACTATCTCGTTTTAAATGACGACCTGAAAACTGCGTATCTGATTGAATTGAAAGGCAGTAAAATTCCTCATGCAATAAAGCAGCTTGATGATACGTTCAATATAATGAAAGACAATCTTCCCGACTACACTTTTTTTCAGAATTGCTTATACGGGAAAATGCACGCATACCGTCCGAGATAGTACAACTAACCGTTCGAAGGAAAAACACGGAAAGTCTAAAGACGGTATTGCTATGGCTGATATGAGGCGTTCTCCGTATGAAGAGAAAATTTAAGTCATTGCGTCAAAAAAAGAAGTGTTCAGAAAATAACTCCGCGCACTCCCGATTTCGAGAATTATTTAAAGAGTTCGCGCAGGGCGTCCACTGTTTGCTTTTGCATGTCGGGCAGGACGTGTCTGTAAGTGTCCATCGTAACTTTGATTGAACTGTGTCTTAGACGCTCCTGAACGATTTTGGGATTGACGCCTTGTTGGAGAAGTAACGTTGCATGAGTGTGTCGCAAGCCGTGAAAAGTGACGTCCGAGTTAATATTGCATTTCTTCAGCAACGGCTTAAAATATCGCCGTGAAAAATTCGTCGGGATAATCGGCTCACCAAACGGACCGGTAAAGATTAATCCGTTTCTAATACCTCGCCTTGTCTCAAACCTGTTTTGACCGTGAACGATAAAATTTCCGGCATCATGTTTCTCATAAATTCATTGTTGATTTGTCTTGCCCTTTCGATTAAGGTTGTAACCTCATCTCACGTCAACACGACAATTTCTTTCCGCGTCAACTTTGGAGATTTTGTTAAGCGCACAACGTTTCGCAATACAAGCCCTTCACGAACGGCATCGTCCACGCACATAGCGAAATATCTTCTTGCCGCTCGTACTGTGGAAGGAGACAAAGCATTGCCGTCGGCTCATCCGTTAATCAACGGCGAATTTAAATGTTTTTGCAAGCTCGACGCTTCCAACGCCGCCGGTTTAAGATTCTCGAACTTTGGCACGATGTAATTTTTTAAACTGCTCCGGTATTTCTCAAAGGTTCGTGGTCTGATTCGAGGCTTAACGTAGTTTTCCATCCATTCACCAATCCAATCGGCAACCGTCATATCAGCTTTTAAGAGGATACTGCCTTGCTGATTCGCCAGAAGAAAAGCCTTGCCTTTTTCCATAGCCTCGTGTTTGATTTTTGCGGCAAATTTTTTTCGTTTCGTTGAGCCGTCAGAAGCTTTATAATTCACTTGATAAATCCATAGTCCTCGATTTTTATCTTGGTAGATGACGCCCTCTCCGGCATTTCGTCTTCCCATAAATTCACACCTCCGATTGGAAATAAAACAGCGGCAAGAGACACTCTGTTACCTCCTGCCGCCTCAAATTTTATGCCGCGAGAATTTCTTCAACGTAAGTTGCCGGAATTAAAATTCTGCGTCTGACTCGTCGTGAAGGAATTGCTCCTCTGCAAACTTTGTCGTAAATCAATGACTTGCTCACGCCATCTCTGCTACCTCCTTGATCGAGAAAAATTTTTTCATTGTGATCATCCTTCAATGTGAGTATTCAAAAATATAGTATATGCTTAAACCGTTCAATTTATTCATGTTAGAGCGTGTTGGCAAACATTGGATTTAAATCAAAACAACAGCAAGAAAAATGAAATTCTCAAAGCAGGTGATTAATTTGTCGTAATGAGCGGCAATACGGCGAAGATTCTTTATGCGTAAAAAAAAACGCTCAACAACAT
>CAJOHG010000058.1 GCA_905234395.1 uncultured Selenomonadaceae bacterium | reverse complement strand
TTTACGGTGGCACCTGTTGCTATGCCGCTGAACGTGAATTTTTTGGACGTTCCCGTCGTGTAGGAAATTGATTTGCCGTCGTCAGCAAGAATGTAACCTTCGGTTGAGCCCTTAGTCTGATAGGTCATGCTTGCCGAATAGTATTTATTCGCCGATAACGTCCCGGATTTGGTTACGTCTGTGTCGAGAGCCAATTTGTAGGGCGTATAAAGTGCCGCGGTCAACTCAACCGTGTTTTGTCCGAGTGCGTCTTTCGATAAGGTGACAACATTTGTGTCTTTGTCAAAGGCAAGGTCAGAAGTTTTCACGTTGCTGTTGAGCCCGGAGACATTGAAGTAGATGTTATTGCTCGTGCCGTAAGAAGCCGTCGTGCCGTTAATTGTCCATTCGGGATCAGTAGAAACTCTCACGCCCAAAATGTTGACCGCCGACAAACTTGCCGCGCCTGCCAGAGTTAATTCGCCTTTACCGACAGAAACAATCACATCGTCGCCGATATTCGCAGAAGAGTAGGAACTCTTACCGTTACCGATTTTCAATGTTGAGGTTGCATTAAAGCCGGTGATAACATCGTTGCCGTCGCCCGAAGTGTAAAGGAATTGAACATTTTTGCCGGTGTTGGAAACGGTATCGTCGCCCGTGCCGCCCGTGATTGTGACTTTTGAACCGCTGTTCTCGATTATGTCGTCACCTTTGCCGCCCGCGATTGAAACCGTTGCCGCCGTGTTGGAAATTTCGTCGTCACCGTTACCGCCGACAATCGTAACTTTTACGCCGCTGTTGCTGATTGAGTCGTCGCCCTTGCCCGCGTCAACTAAAACGCTGTCGCCCGTGTTATTGATTGAGTCGTCGTTGCCGAGTGCCAAGAGTGTTGCACCGACCAGCGTGTTCTCAATCGTATCTCTGTTTTCAGTGAAAGAGCGCGTCAAGAAGTCCGAATCTTTGCCCACAATGTGCATCTCCGACAAGGTCGCCGCGCCTTTGAGCGTTATTTGATTGTCGCCGACTGCAATAATCACGTCGTTGTTATCGTTTGCCGAGGAAGTGTAGTTGTCTGCGCCGACCATGAGCGTAGAGGTCGTGTTGAAGCCCGTGATTAAGTCGTTGCCGCCGCCATAGACAAACAGAACATTTGCGCCGCTGTTGGAAATACTGTCATTGCCCGTGCCCGCGTCGATTGAAACGTTTGCACCGCTGTTTGTAATGCTGTCATTGCCTTCGCCGCCGTTTATTGTGTTGTTCGTTCCGCTGCTTATGATTAAATCGTCATTCGCGCCGCCGTCAATCGTAACGTAATTGGAGCTTTCATTTCTGATTGTGTCGTTGCCGGAGCCGCCGTAAAGTGACGAGTAATGCCCGATGTAGTTGCGAATGGAGTCTTGACCCGCACCGCCGTCCACAGTCAATGAATCGCCGCCGCCGCCGGAAGAATAACCCTCATTGTTTATTGTATCTGCGCCGTCACCTGCATTGACCGATACGCCGTAACCGCGTCCACTGTATTCATAGAGATGAACGAAATCATTTCCCTTGCCGGTGAGGATTGTGCTGTTGTTGTAACAGCCATAAGCTGCTATACACTCACGGAATGCATCGTAATTGGCACCGACTTGAACGGTATCGTCGCCGTCGCCAGAATCAATCAGCGTGCGTGCGGCTTTGCTTACGATGTGATCATTGCCTGCTCCGCCGATTAACGTCGAATCACTGCCGAGACTGGGATTTAGGAGCATATCGTTGTCCGCGCCCGCATCTACCGAAGTATATGCTCCGCTGTTCCAAATGCTGTCCGTGCCCGAACCGCCGCCGATTGTCACTCTTGCCGCACTGTTGTTGACGGTATCGTTGCCGTCGCCGCCGTCAATGGAAGTATCCGCGCCGCTGTTGGTCACGACATCATTGCCCGTGTTGCCCGCTATCGTGACGTATTGCGCATTGTTGTTGATTGTGTCGTTACCTTCGCCGCCGTCAAGCGTCGAATCAATGGCATAGTTCGTGTTGGAAATTAAATCTCCGCCATAGCCGCCGTTAATCGAAACTTCCTCGCCCGAATTCGTGATTATGTCTTTGCCGAAGCCGCCGTCAATCGAAACTTCAATGCCGCTGTTGACAACGGTATCCTTGCCGCCGAGCGCGTTAATCAAAACGTTGTCGCCGGTGTTTGTGATTGAATCGGATTCGGGTGAACCGTTTACCGTTGTGTCGGACTTATTGTTTTGATAAACGACGGGATCGCTGCTGTTCATCGCCTCAATATTAATCGACGACAAACTTGCCGTGCCTTTAAGCAGGATTGAGCCGTCGCCGACCGTGACAATCACATCCGAGCCGCTAACTTGACTGGTGCCTGTACCGTCTACTATGAGCAGTCGCGAACTCTCGTTGAAACCTTCGATTGTGTCATCGCCCGCTGTGTATTTGAAAGTGACTTCATTGCCCGTGCTCTTAATTGAGTCGTTGTCCTTGCCGCCTTCAAGCGTCGAATCGTCGCCTTCGCTGATTATCTTATCATTACCTGCACCGCCGACAATCGAATTCTCTGCGCCGTTGCCGTTGATTGTGTCGGTACCATCGCCGCCCGTGATTGTATTGTTGTTACCCGTGCTTTGAATGGAGTCATTGTCTGCGCCGCCGTCGATTAAATTGTTGTTGCCGCTGCTTGTGATGAAATCTCTGCCTTCGCCGCCCGTGATCGTGTTGTTGTTGCCGGTGCTGTTAATGGTGTCGTTGTCGTCGCCGCCGCTGATTGAAACATTCGAGCCGTTGCTTGTGATGGAATCTCTGCCTTCGCCGCCGTCGATTGTCACGTTGGATTTGTTGTTGGAAATGGTGTCATTACCTGCGCCGCCGTCAACCGTCGAATTTTCGCCATTGTTTTGTATGACATCGTGACCAAGGTTGCCGTAAACGCTGACGGTTCTGCCGCCGTTTCTAATGGTGTCGTTGCCGGAGCCGCCTTTGACCGTCGAATTGGGACCGTTGGCGTTAATGGAGTCGTTGCCGCCGCCGCCGTTTATGGTGTTGTTGGAGGCATTATCGCAAGTAGAAATTGTATCATCATCTGAACCGCCGTGAATCTTAGCATTTTTGGAGTTGCTACTGATGTAATCTCTGCCGGCACCGGTGTTTATGTCGTGACCGTTATTGCTGTTGCTTGAGGCAGTTACAGTGTCGTTGCCGGCACCCGTTCTGACTTTTTGTCCGTTGGGATCATTGAGTGAAATATTCTCGTTGCCGGGATATCCGTTAAGATCATCGTTTTCGTCCAGCCACTCTCCCAGATCGCCAAGTTCATTGTTAAGATTATCTTTCATACGCCCATAGAGTTCATTGGCTTCGTTTTCAAGATTTTTTGCCACAAAATTGTCGTAAGCCCAATCTGATATCAATGAAGCACCCAAAACACCACCGGCAACAGCTATCCCGACACCTCCGGTCAATAATGCTCCTGCCACCAGTCCGCCTACAGTAATGCATAACCCAATGCCATTCTTTGCAAAGCCGTCAAATACTTCAGGATTTTGAGCTCTAAGGTTTGCGGTTTTTTGCCAAAGTGTAGCGTTTGAGTCCAAAGATTGTTGCGAGGCAGGGATAATATTTTTGTCATACAACAGAGCACCGTATGTGGCACATCCTCCGGCCGACATGATTAAAGAAACAGGTCCGGTAACCTTCGATATGGCTTTTCCGGAAACTTTACCCATAGTGCCGAGTTTGCTTGTGTTTTTCAGTACAGTTCCGGCAAAATCCAATACACCGATCCCTTTGTTAAAATTACTCAGAGCCGCCTCGCCGTTAGCTCTTGCATTGTAGCTTGATGCACTGCGCTCGAAAGTTAAACTGCCGGCTTGAGGCATGTCTGAGGAACCGCTGGGCGTATCCTCAACGAATATGGTTAAATACTCGTTACATGCGTCATACGCGTTCTTCAAAGCGTCGGCGATATTTTTGGCAAGTTCGGGATCAACCTCTTTAATTTCCGCGAGAACTTCGCTGTCTTCGCCGTCAGTCAAAATGCTGTGAACGTCTTCGTCTTCATCTAAGGTTTTAAGCGCAGCTTTAATGTAAGCGTTGGAAAATTCTTGAATAAACTCTTTTTGTCGGTTATTGTAATCTTCGTCGCAAATTGCGAGAGATCTGTTTTTGCCGCCTTGAACGGTAATTGTTCCGAGGTCGGTGCCGTCATTGCTTGCGATTTTAAGTATGACATCATTGCCGCTCGCCACGGTCTCTGAAACTTTGCCGCTTTCCAAAATAATTATGTCTCTGCCGGCGGCGTAATTCGTTATTACATCGTTTGCGTTGTTGCTGTGAACAAAGATATTTTCACCTTGTCCGCCGGTCAAAGTATTGTTGCCGGAACCGCCGCTTAAAGTAGCCTTATTGCCCGAAGAAATAAGTATGTCGTTACCGTCGCCGCCGTCAATCTGAACGTTCGCACCGCTGTTTATAATGCTGTCATTGTCTGCGCCGCCCAAAATCGTGACATATTGCGCACTGTTGTTGATTGTGTCGTCACCTGCGCCGCCGTCGATAATGGAGTTCGCACCGCTGTTTGTAATGCTGTCATTGTTTGCGCCGCCCATAATCGTGACGTATTGCGCACTGTTGTTGATTGTGTCGTCGCCTGCGCCGCCGTCAAGTGACGAATTGACTGCGAGGCTTACATTGACAATCGAATCGTTGCCGGCTCCCGCGTCAATTAAAGAACTCAAGCCGCTGTTTGTAATGCTGTCGTTGCCGCCCAGAGCGGTAATTGTCGCGCCGTTGAGTGTGTTGTTGATTGATTCTGCTCCTTCTGTCCCCGTAATGAGCAGATCATTTGCATTAACGTCAGCCATAGCAATCCTCTCCTCCGAAAAATTTTTTTGAACATCTCGTTGACATTATAATAATTGTTTTTTTTTTTCAATTTCTGCCACGAAAATTTTTTTTGCCGCTATGATACTCGCAAAAGTAAAAAAGTGCCGAAATCTTGAACGGACTAACATGCTTTTAATTCAAACGGAGGTCAATCATGGACATTGCGAAAAAATTTTTGGACGAAAATAAAGCGTTTGAAGCTCTCGAATGATTGAACTTTGTAATTCGCCATCTCATCATCTCCCGATAAAAAATTTTTGAACATCTTTGAACATCTCGTTGGCATTATAATAATTGTCTTGTTTGTTTGTCAATTACTTGCCGTAAAAAATTTTACAAAAAAATTCCCGCCTTTCGACGTGTGGGAAGCTTACAACTGACAGCTCATTTCTTGATGAATTCATTCTTGCTGTTGATTTGGTAAGTGTCGCTGTTGACGTGGAAGCTTGTCGCCGTGAAATCGCTCAAAGTAATTGCATTGGCAGTGCCGACTTTGAAATAAACTTCGTTTTTGAACTGACTATAAGACGCCGAGAATGCTCCCGTGATTTTTAAAAGATCGTTGTTGCCGAAGCCGTAAATTTTTTTGCCGCCCGCGCAGTTGCAGATAAAATTTTTCACGTCGACAAAAGATAATCGGCGGTCTTGCCGAAAATTTCAACGAGCTTTGCAACCTGTTTTGCCGTGAAATTATATTCGCCGCGCATTTTGTCGGAAACAGTCACCGGAGCTAATCCTAAAAGTTTCGCAAGTGCCGTATAGGTAAGTTGCCGCTTATCCATTTCAGCCAACAAATTTTTATAAGGAGTTTTACATTTCTTCGATAAAGCGTTTTTTCCGTCGTCGCGTGCAAGCAGATATTCGGCGGGCAGTCCAAAAATTTTTTCAAGCTTATCAACTTGTTCCGCTGTGAAATTTTGTTTGCCGCGAATTTTTTCAGAAATAGCCGATTGTGCCAAACACATAAGCTTCTCAAGACGACTGTATGACCATTTACGCGCGTCAAGTTCTCTCAGCAAATTTCCGAATGGACTTTTGCCACGATGTGAAATCGAAGATTTTGAGCAAGCCTCATCTGTTAAATGCTTTCCGAAAAAAGCATTTTTCTCGCCTGTGCGATCTTCCGACATTTGTGCTTTCGTCTTGGCAGAATGTTTTCGTCCGCGCGAAGTTGCTCCAATCTTTGCCCGCGTCTCGTCAGAAATTATCTTGCCCTTATTGCCCTCACCGATTTTTCTGCGATGTTCCCGCGATTTGGGAACACCTTTATGCACTGCCGAAAGTTTCGCCCGCGTCTCGTCGCAAGGTATGCCGCCCTCGCCGCCGTCGGTTAAGTTGTAGCCGTTGGGAACAAGCGTATCGCGCGATTTGATTAGGTACTTTTCCCAAAAGTCAAGTTCCTCTTTGCTCGCGCATTCTTTGACAGTGGCAGTCGTGAAATTTTCTGCGCCGTGAGCACGAATCACTTTGCCGATAAGAAACTCCGATTTTTGGTGTTCGCTAAAACGTTGTTCAACCGAGCGCGTCGTCTGTCCCACGTATTCGCGGTCGTTCGTGCCGTCGATTATCAGATAAACTACACCGTACATAATATCAAGCCGCCTTTCTTGACTGCGCGGCGCGAGCGTGTTAGAATCAAAATGCGAAAAGGCTCTGCCGTGCGTTTGATGAATTGTTAACGATGTAATCTTACCACGCCAGGGCTTTTTCCGTCAATAAAGGCAATCAAAAAACCGCCGAGTGTTCAGCCCGACGGTTGAATTTTTTTAATGCAAATTACATATAGTCAACCGAGGACTTCCTGCGGTCTTGTCGCATGAAGCCGAGTTTCTTCGCAACATATTCAGTGATGACAAACAACACCGGAATAACGAACACGCCGAGCATTGTCGCAAAAAGCACGCCTCCTACAACCGCTGTGCCCATGGAATTGCGGGCTGCGGAACCTGCACCGGTCGCCATTGCCAAAGGTAAGCAACCGATTATGAACGCGAACGAAGTCATCAGAATCGGGCGCAAACGTAAGCCTGCCGCCTCAAGAGCCGCTTTAATCGGTTCCATGCCTCTGTCGACGCGAACTTTGGCGAACTCAACGATAAGTATTCCGTTTTTTGCCGCAAGTCCAATAACTGTGATCAGCCCGACTTGCATATATACGCTGTCTTGTAATCCCGCGCTTGCTTGACCGTTGTGCATTGCCGCCGAAATCATTGCCATGAAATATTCCGAGAAGACTGCGCCGAATATTCCCGTAGGCACGCTCAAAAGCACTGCGAACGGCACCGACCAACTTTCATAGAGCGCGGCGAGCATTAGGAAGACGAATACCAATGCCAACGCCAAAACTTGTCCCGTGGAACTTGACGCCTTTTTCTCTTCGCGAGATTGTCCCGACCATTCGATATTGAATCCGACGCCTGCTTCTTCGTTGACGATTTGTTCAATCGCTGCCATTGCTTGACCGGACGAATAGCCTTGACCGGCATTGCCTTGAATCGTGACTGCGCGGGCGGCGTTGAATCTGGAAATTTGCGTCGGACCGGTGCTGAAATGCGGCGTGATTAACGAGTTGAGCGGCACCATTTGACCGGCGGAGCCTTTGACAAAGACGAATCGTGCACAATCAGCCTCACTGCGATATAAAACGTCCGATTGCAACATAACTTTATACGTGCGCCCGAATTTGTTGAAGTCGTTGACCTGCATACCGCCGAAATTGACTTGCAGAGCCGTGAACACGTCCGAAAGATTTACGCCCAAAAGTTTGACTTTCTCGCGATCAATCTCGTATTCAACGGTTGGCGACGCGATATTAAACGTCGTGCGCACACCTTGCATTTCGGGACGCTGATTAGCTTTGGCGACGATTCGTTTAGTCAATTCGTCAAGCTCTTCGTCCGTGTGACCTGCCATATCTTGAAGTTGCAAAGACCAACCGCCGACGTTACCGAGACCGGGCAGAGCAGGCGGATTGAACGCGATAACTTGAGCTTCGGGAACAGTCATTGCTCCGAGGCGAAACATCGTGCCGATACACGCATTAACCGACGCTTCCGGGCCGCGTTTAGTCCAATCCTCAAGACCGCAGACGATAATTCCCGCGCTAGGTTTTGAGCCGAACGACAGAATGTCAAAGCCCGTAATCATCATGCAATTCTTCAGACCGGGCATTTCCTTCATGACCGCCGCGCCGAGTTTGTCAATCGTTTGAACGGTGTGATTCATTGATGTTCCTTCGGGCAGGCTTATCGACGTGAAGAAATAACCTTGATCTTCTTCGGGCACGAACGTTGACGGAAGCCGCTGATAAATTGTCCACGTCAAACCGCCGACAATCAGCAGGAAAATTATCGCGAGCTTTGACCGTTTGATAAACGACGCGACAATTCCGACGTAACCGTTTTTCGTGCGGTCGAACCAGTTGTTAAAGCCGTTGAAGAATTTATCGAAGACGCCTTGCTTTTTATTCGGGTCTTTAGGTTTGAGAATCATTGCGCAGAGTGCGGGCGTCAAAGTCAGCGCGACGAATGCCGATAAGCCCATCGAAATTGCGATTGTCAGCGCGAATTGCCGATAAAGCACGCCCATCATGCCGCCGAGAAATGCGACGGGTACGAACACAGCCGCGAGTACAAAAGCGATTGCCACGACCGGGCCTTGAACTTCGTCCATTGCGCGTTCGGTTGCGTCGACGGGCTGAAGTCCTTCTTCCATGTGGTGTTCGACGTTTTCGATAACGACAATCGCGTCGTCGACGACCAGACCGATTGCCAAAACCATTGCGAACAAAGTCAGCGTGTTGATTGAGAAGTCAAGCACCAGGAATGATGCGAACGTTCCGATTAGCGACACGGGCACGGCGAGCAGCGGAATAATCGTTGCGCGCCAACTTTGCAGGAAGACGAAGATAACGAACACGACGAGCAAAAGAGCTTCAACGAACGTATGCGCGACTTCCTCGATTGATGCGCGAATGTAATCGGTGCTGTCGAAAATTTCGCTGATGAAAAGATTAGGCGGCAGATTCGGTTTTTGGCGTTCGATGATGTCTTGCACGCCGCGAACAGTCGTCATTGCGTTGGCGTCCGATGTCAACTGAATGCCGAAACCGACGGAAGGATAGCCGTTGAATTTTGCGATAATGTTGTTGGCTTTTTGTCCCGATTCGATTCGCGCAACGTCTTTCATGTAAACAAAGGTGCCGTCACTGCGACTTTTCAAGATGATGTTCTCGAATTGTTCAATTTCCGTGAGACGCCCTTGAACTTTGCCGGTAAACTGTTTCTCTTGACCGTTGGCGAGAGGCATTGAACCGATTGTACCGGCGGCGGCTTGCAAGTTCTGTTCGTTAATGGCGTTGGAAACATCGGCAATCGTCAAGTCGTATTCGGCAAGTTTATCGGGATTGAGCCAAATGCGCATGGAATAATCGGAGCCGAAGATTTGCACGTCGCCGACACCGTCAACGCGTTTAATCTCGTCCATCAGATAAATATCGGCGTAATTTTTCATGAAGGCGCGGTCGTATTCACCGGTTGGCGAATACATTGCCAGGAACAGAGCCATTTCGTTTGACGCCTTACGAGTCGTGACGCCGACGCGTTGAACATCCGTTGGCAAGCTCGCGTTTGCAATGGCGACGTTGTTTTGAACTTTAACGGAGTCCATATCGCCATCGGTGCCGACTTGAAAGACGACGCTCAAGCTGTAACGCCCGGTATCGTCGGAGTTGGAGCTCATGTAGTCCATGCCGTCGGTGCCGTTGACTTGCTGCTCAATGACCTGCGCGATAGTCTCGTTGACGACGCCGGCATTTGCGCCCGTGTAAGTCGTGCTGACTGAAATTGTCGGCGGTGAAATTTTTGGATACTGCGCGATTGGAAGTTGCAGTGCCGCCAAAATTCCAACGAGCGTGATGATTAGTGCAATGACTATCGCGAAGATCGGTCGGTGGATAAAAAATTTTGCCAAGTTATCGCCTCCTAGTTCCTAAAATAAATTTTTTCGTCGACAAGATTTTCAGTCCGCGCCAAAGCCACAGTCGCCGCAACGTCGCCCGTCACGTTAAAGCAAGTACAAATCCTGTCGCAAATGGTCGCGATGCAAAACAAAATGCCGGCAATGTCGGTCGGCACTCCGAAAACCGTCGTGACGGTTATTATACCAATTACAGACGCATTGGGCACGGCAGGCCCGCTGATTGACAACATCACGTTCATTGAAAAAATTATCATCAGCGCGTTCAAATCGACTTCGACGCCGTACATTTTCAGGAACATTATCACGGCAAGCGGCAAGTAAATGCAACCGCCGTCCATGTTAATTGTTACGCCAATCGGAATTGAGAAGGACGAAATTTTTTCCGAGACGCCGAGTTTTTTTGTACAAAGATTCATCGTGAAAGGCATTGTCACTGCGCTTGAACTCGTCGCAAAAGGTACGGCCCACAACGACGGAATTTTTTTCAGGAACGGCAGCGGAGAAATTTTCCCGACGATACGAATCAGCAGAGAATAAACGCCGAGCATTGAGCCGTTGCCGATTAACTGCGCGACAATCAGCATGCCTATCATCACGACAACATCGCCGTTCGTGCCCGTTACCAAATTCATCATCGCGAAGAAGGCAATCAGCGGCACGAAAAAAATTATCATCATGACAATTTTCAAAAAGAGTTCGTTGCAGTCGTTGAAGAATTCGCGAATGACTTTAACTTTGTTGCCGAGCGCGTTCAAAGCAATTCCGCACAGCACGGCGATAAAAATCACTTGCATTAAATTTCTGTCGGCAATCGGCGCGACCAAGTTTGCGGGAACTATATCGACGATGAATTTAATCAGCGAGAATTCGTAGCTTTCGACAGCGGCACTTGTCGGAATTGTTCCGATTTGCGGCACGTCACCGGAGAAAAAAATTTTCGCGACAATCAAGCCGACACTCGCAGCAATTATGCTCGTGGAAAGATACAGACCGACAAGTTTTGAGCCGACTCGTCCGACGCTTGCGCCTGCGTTCATGCCGGTTATTCCGCACGACACGCTGAAGAAAATCACCGGCGCGATAATCATGCTCAACGCGTTCATGAACATCGTATAAATCGGTTTGATAACATCGTCGCTGATAAGAGCAATCGTTTCGGGCGCGAAGAATTCTTTCATGAAAAAGCCGCAAAGAACTCCGCCGACCATGCCCGCCAACGTCAACTTCAGCTGAAGATTTTTTTCACTGCCGACACTGATTGTTACGACGTTGCGATTATTTTTATGATGCCAAGTCAACTTTTGTCGATTGGCTTTAAGAATCATCATGCGGTAATAATCTTCGTCGTCTTCGTCAAAATCTGTGACTTCGACAAGCGGATTGTAACTTGCACCTTGAGCCGTCATTTGAATTTGAATTTTGCCGAAAAAACTTTTGACGACGTGAACTTTGACCTGCTCAACGTTTCCGAGATTGACCATGCGCCAAAAAATTTCTTCAACCAAAAGTTCCGCGTTCAAAATATCTTTCTGTTCAATTTTCAACGTGGAAAGTTGCGGCTCAAGTTCTGCGTGCATGTCGGAAAAATTTTCCGCGTCCAAATTAAAAGCTTGCATTAAATTTACTCCGTCAGATAAATTTTCTCGTCCAAAAGATTTTCAGTCCGCGCAAGAGCCATTGTCGCCGCAACGTCGCCGATAACGTTGATAGACGCGCAAATTCTGTCGCAGAGAGTGTCAATGCAGAACAACAGCCCGGCAATTTCCTTCGGCACGCCAAAATGAGCGGCAATCGTTACAATGCAAATGACGTAAGCGGCAGGCACCGGCGGTATACCTAATGACAGCGTCAACGTTAAGATCGACAACGTCAAGAAAGTGCTCGCGTCAATGTCAATGCCGTACATTTTCAGGAACATGATAACCGCCGGGATTTGATAGAGACAACTGCTGCTCATATTGCTCGGCACGGCGATTGGAATGCAGAACGACGACAACTTTTGAGAGATGCCGAATTTTTTCGTGCACAAGTCCATCATTGCGGGCATTGCGGCATTTGAACTGCTTGTTGCAAAAGCTATCGGACACACGGCGAAAACTTTCTTCAGGAACGGCAACGGAGAAATTTTCCCGACGAAACGAATTAAAATCATGTACGCGCCGATAAGTGCGACGCAGATAATCAGCTGCCCGACAATCAGTTTCGAGATAAGCAGGAGCGTTTCAAAATTTGATTCGAGCACAAACGAAACCATTGCGAAGAAAGCAATCGGCGGCACGAAGGCGATTATCAAGCTTATCATTTTGGCGAACACGTCGTTTAAGTTGCTCACCATTTCTTTGAAAGGTCGGACTTTGTCGCCGAGCGCGTTCAGTGATATTCCGAGCAGCACGGCGATAAAAATAATCTGCAAAAATTTTCCGTCGGAGAACGGGCTGACAATGTTGCCGGGAATTATATCAATGATAAATTTCGTGAAAGAGAATTCGTAGCTGCTCACTTCGGCGGTTGAAGACGAAACTACCGCGATTTGCTCAACGCCGCCGCTGAACATGAGCCACGAGACAATCAAACTTATGACCAGAGAAATTAACGTCATGACCAGCAAAAATATCATCAACTTCAAGCCGACTTTGCCCGAACCTGCGCCCGCGTTCATGCCGATTATCCCGCTTGTAATGCTGAAGAAAATTACCGGCGCGATAACCATGCTCAAGGCGTTCAGGAACATTGACCGCACGGGCACGATAACATTGTCGTTGATGAGCGCGATTGTTTCGGGCGAGAGAAATTCTTTCATCAAGACGCCGCAAATTATTCCGCCAAAAATTCCCGCAACAGTCAACCACGCCTGCGCATTGCCGTCACTGCGAACGTTGATTGCGATGATGTTTTGATTATTTTTATGGTGCCAGCTTATTCGTTGACGATTCGCCTTGAGAATCAGCATGTTGTAATAATTTTCGCCTTGCTCGTCCCAATCGGCGACTTCGACAAGCGGATTGTAACTTGCACCTTGAGCCGTCAATTTGATTTGAACTTTGCCTAAAAAATTTTTCGTGACTTGAACTTTCAGCTGCGAGATTTTGCCGTAATTTTTCATGCGCAAAAAAATTTCCTCGACCAAAAGTTGAGCACGCAAGATATCTTTTTCCGCGACTTTTAAATCAATCAGTTGCCGCTCAAGTTTTTCCTGCGCGTCGGAAAAATTTTCCGCGTTCAAATGAAAAGCTTGCATTGAATTTACTCCGTGAGATAAATTTTTTCGTCGAGAAGATTTTCAGTCCGCGCCAAAATCGTCGCTATCATCATTGTTGATATTACGTTTATACAGGTGAGAATTCTGTCGCTCAAAGCGTCAATGCAGAACAGCAAAGCCGCAATTTCATTCGGGACGCCGAAATAGCTGACGATTGTAACAACGCAAATGACGCAAGCCGCAGGTACAGCCGGTGTGCCGTAACTAAGCAGGAACGACAGCAGCGCGACCAGTGCCAAATTTTGAAAGTCGAGTTCGATGCCGTACATTCCCATAAACATGACCGACGCCGGCACGAAATAAGGCATTGTGCTCGTCGCGTCGATTGATATGCCAATCGGAATTGCGAACGACGAAATTTTTGGCGAGATGCCGAATTTTTCCGTGGCAAGATTCATCATTGACTGCATGACAGCCATTGAGCTTGCGGTTGCGAAAGCCGGCGGCAAGAGTGCGGGAATTTTTTTGAAAAACTTTTGCGGCGAAATTTTCCCGACATGCCAAATTAAAATCGGATACAAGACAATCACGACCGCGATTATTGTTAGTTGACAGACGATGAGTTTAGAGATGAGCATTAAAATTTCCGGGTTGAGCTCAAGAGTCAAATGAACCATCGCAAAAAAAGCAATAAGCGGCACGAAGAACATCACCAGCGACATCATGCTTGTAAAGATTTTGTTCAGATTGTCGATGCCTTCGCGCACGAGTGAAACTTCATTGCCGAGCTTGTTCAGAGATATTCCGAAGAGTATCGCGACGAAAATCACCTGCAGAATGTTTCCGTTCAATATCGGACCGACAAAATTATCGGGAATTATATCGAGAATAAATTTTACAAAGGAGAATTCCAAAACTTCGGCGGAACTTTCGGCGGCAGGCAA
>CAJOHG010000057.1 GCA_905234395.1 uncultured Selenomonadaceae bacterium | reverse complement strand
TTTTTCGACCTCGCCGCGATCCTGTAAGTACTGTAAGTACTGTAGCGACGGCGGACGCGCAACGCCTGCGTCTACGACTTGTCTTGCGCTTGCAGCAAGCCGCACCGCCCGCCGCCCGCCACCCGCAACGAAAAAACGGAAGCGAAGGAAGAGACAGCCGTGAAGTTAATCTCCCGAAGACGGACAAAAAAATTTGCGAAAGCGAAGCAAATGCAAAACGTCCGCAAATACGGATACGACGAACAAAAGTATCTGCGTCCGCCGTCGCTGTTGAAAAAAAAAAAAAAAAAAGAAGGGGGCGCCGATTTTTTTAAAAAGTAAAAAAAAAATGTACGACCAACACATCCGCTATCGTCACGACGCGATCTGTTGAGATCGAAAGTTGAAAATGGAATCGTGACTGCCGTCCAACCGTAAGAGTTTCAGTACTTATTTTTAGTCATCGTAAAATTGACGCCAACCATAAAAATCATTGATAGAATAACGAGCAATATTGCCTGCCGAAAAGCCAAATCATAATCGTTGGCTTGAACTGACGCATATATCGCCGTGGACATGGTTTGAGTTTCGCCGGGTATGTTGCCCGCGAACATCATTGTCGCTCCAAATTCGCCCATCGTCCGAGTAAACGATAAAACCGTTCCCGCCAATATTCCGAAACGCGTGTTCGGCAAAATGATTCGCCAAAAAATTTTCCGCTCCGACACTCCCAAAGTCCTCGCCGCGTGAATTATGTTTTGGTCGAGCTGTTCAAAGGCTCCGCGCGTCGTGCGATACATCAACGGCAACGATACAACGACTGCCGAAATTACAGCCGCCTTCCATGTGAAAACCAAGCTCACATCAAACTGCAACAAAAATTTTCCGATTACACTGCGCTTGCCGAAAATTAACAGCAAAAAAAATCCGACGACTGTCGGCGGCAAAATCATCGGTAAAGTTAAAATCGCGTCGGCTAATCCTTTGAATCGCTTCAGCTTGCAAACTTCATAAGCGAAAAAAATTCCGAGGAAAAACGTCACGACAGTCGCGAGCACCGAAGTTTTCAGCGTTATGATAAGCGGACTTAATTCCATTTCCTCACCTGTTCAGCAAAATAATTTTGTCGGCGGGAATGTGCAGAAAAAGTTCGTCGCCGGCAATTTCGCGCCAAAAATTTTTATCGACTTCCCACCGAATCATCTGCGCAGAATTTGTCACACGAATCATCACAATATATGAAAACGTGTCCTCAACGACTTGTGCTACTTCAAACCGAAAAATATTTTCGCCCGCCGTCGAAGTCTGCTCCAAATGATGAGCGCGAATCCCGATGAACTTCAAGTCGTCGGGAATTTTTTTCGCCGTCAACGTCAACTGCCAATCGTCGGCAAAAATTTTATCGTCGGCAATTTTTCTTGCGACTGAAATATTTTTGCAACCCGTCAACAGAGCAGTCGCTACCGTTTGCGGACGATTAAAAATGTCGTGCACCGAGCCGAGCGCGTCGAGTTTGCCGGCATTTAGCACCGCCACTTTGTCCGCCAATCGAAAGACTTCGTTGCGGTCGTGCGATACCAAAATCGCCGACTCGCCGTAAGCTTTGAACACTTCCGCAAGTTCCAATTCCAACTGCCACTTCAAATAGCTGTCGAGTGCCGAAAACGGTTCGTCGAGCAACAAAATTTCCGCGTGCGATGCCAAAATCCTCGCGAAGGCAACTCGTTGTTGTTGTCCGCCGCTCAATTCGCGCGGATAAGAATTCTCCAGCCCGCCAAGTTTGAATCGCGATAGATTTTCCTTGAGCTTGAAATTTTTTTCATCACGCGTGCCGACTGCCGCAAACAAAATATTTTCCGCTACCGTCATGTTCGGGAACAGCGCGTAATTTTGGAAGAGATAACCGACTCGGCGAGCTTGCGGCGGCAAATTGATTTTCGCGTCGCTGTCGAAAAGTGTTCGCCCATTGAGAAGAATTTTTCCTTCGTCAGGCGTTTCAATTCCCGCGATCATTTTCAGCGTCATCGATTTGCCGCAACCGCTCGCTCCCAAAAGTGCAAAAACTTCGTCGTGCGCCGTGAACTCAACATCAAGTTCAAAATCACGCAACTTTTTTCTGATTCTAACGTACAGCTCCATCAGCCAACGACTTTAAAGCCATATTTCTCGAAAACTTTTTTGGCGGCGTCGCTGCTCACGAAGTCCAGGAATTTTTTGGCGGCGTCAAAATTTTTAGTGTCCTTGATGACTGCGGCGGGATAAATCACCGGCTTGTGAGTGTCGGCAGGTGCAATCGCCACTACGTTGACTTTGTCGGAAACTGCCGCGTCAGTCGCATAAACAATTCCGCAATCGGCGTCGCCCGTCTCAACCCACGAAAGAACTTGTCGCACGTCGGAGCCGTAAACCGCTTTTGACTTGACCGCGTCCAAAATGCCGAGCTTAGTCAAAATTTCCTCGCTGTATTGACCAACGGGAACGCCTTTAGGTTCGCCCAACGCAACGTGTTGAATTTCCGCTTTGGTCATGTCTTCAAAAATCTTGATGTCCTTCGCGTCGACTTTCGGGACAATCAGCACGACTTCATTGCGCAACAAATTTTTCCGTGTGCCGTCGGCAAGGTTGCCCGATTTTTCGAGAGCGTCCATTTGTTTCTGCGCGGCGGAGAAAAATAAATCGGTCTCGCCACCGTTTTCAATCGCCTGCTGCAGTGCGCCGCTTGAGCCGAAATTGAACACGAGTTTGACGCCGGGATTTTCCGCCTCGTAAATCGTCGCAAGTTCTTTCATCGCGTCGGTTAAACTTGCCGCTGCCGCAACGTGAAGTTCTGTCGGTTCCGCTGATTTCTTCTCGCCGCCACTTCCGCCGCAACCCGTCATCAGCAGACACAACAACATCATTGCCGCAAAAAACTTTTTCATAACGAATCCCTCCAAAAAATTTAAGACTGCCCTCATTGAAAAGGACAGCCTGCAAAATTCTATGCCAAAAACATAACCGCAAGCACTACGCTTAAACGCGGCTAAAAGATTTAGAATTTTTCAGCGTGACGGCGCGCTCGCTGGATGCAACGTCACGTTGCCTCCTTTTCAAACAGGGAAGGCGATGCAGTTTCCCGCACCACCCCGGCTAAACATCTTGGCTCGCGCTTTAGACGTTTTCGCTCGGAGAATCTTTACTGCCAAAATTTTATCACGCAGAATTTTTTTGGCGGTGACCTTTATCACAGGCACCGGCAAAAGTTTCAGATAAAATCTTCGCAAAAGGAGAGTGATAGCGTGGGCAACATCTTTAAGAAGTTAAAATATCTCAGCCCGATTGAACGCTCAAGCAATGACCATCAGCAGGTTAATTTGGGCGAACGCGATTGGGAAAACATGTATCGTGACCGCTGGTCTTTTGACAAATGCGTCCGCTCAACTCACGGCGTCAACTGCACCGGCTCTTGCAGCTGGAATATTTACGTCAAGAACGGCTTGGTCGCCTGGGAAAATCAAGTTCATGATTATCCCGAAACGTCGCCCGAAATGCCTGACTTTGAACCGCGCGGTTGTCCTCGCGGAGCAAGTTTCTCGTGGTATCTTTACAGTCCGCATCGAATTCGTTATCCGTATCTGCGCGGCGAACTTGCCGATTTGTGGCGTGAAGCTCGCAAAAAATTTCCGACGGCTCTTGAAGCATGGCAGTCAATCGCGAACGATCCAAATAAAATAAAACTTTACAAAGAGGCTCGCGGCATGGGCGGATTCGTGCGCTCAAATTGGGACGAAGTTTCAGAACTCGTCGCGGCTAGTCTCTTGCACACTGCCACCAAATACGGCCCCGATAGAATTTTTGGTTTCAGCGTCATTCCCGCGAAATCGATGTTGAGTTATGCGGCGGGCTTACGTTTCGTTCAGCTTATGGGCGGCGCAGGTTTGAGTTTCTACGATTGGTATGCCGATTTGCCTCCCGCAAGTCCTCAAGTTTGGGGCGACCAAACCGACGTGCCCGAAAGCTCCGACTGGTACAACGCCGGCTACATAATCACTTGGGGATCGAACGTTCCGCAGACTCGCACGCCCGATGCTCATTTCTTGACCGAAGTCCGCTACAAAGGCACCAAAGTCGTTTCAATCGCGCCCGACTACGCCGAATCAACCGCCGTCGCCGACACGTGGATAAGTCTCAAAACCGGCTCCGACGCCGCTCTTGGTATGGCGATGGGTCATGTGATTTTGCGCGAATATTATTGGGGCGAGCCCGCAGAATTTTTCGTTGACTACGCGAGAAAATTTACTGACTTCCCGTTTCTCGTGACGCTTGATGAACGCGACGGAAAATTTTATCCCGGCAGATTTTTGAACGCAAAAGATTTCGGACGCAACGATAAGCACGCCGAATTTAAGCATTACGTCATTGACGAGAAAAGCGGCAAGCTCGTCATTCCGAACGGCACGATGGGCGACCGTTGGGATCGTCAAGACAAATGGAACCTTCGCGAAGAAAATTCCGATACCGGCGAAGAAATTTTGCCGAAACTCTCAATCCTGCGCGAACGTGATGATGTCGTCGAATTGATGTTGCCTTACTTCGGAAATGATCGCGGCGATAACTCGATGATTAGTCGCGCCGTGCCCGTCAAGAAAATCAAAACTTCTCGCGGCGTGAAACTCGTCACGACCGTTTACGATTTGACTTTGGCAAATTACGGAATTGACACGGGAATTGGCGGCGAATGTGCAAATTCTTACGACGACGACACGCCTTACACTCCGCGCTGGCAAGAAAAATTTACGGGCGTCAATGCCGATATGGTCATTCACACTGCTCGCGAATTCGCCGACAACTCGCTCAAAACTCAAGGGCGCACGATGGTTATCATGGGCGGCGGCATCAATCATTGGTATCATGCCGATGTGATTTATCGCACGATTTTAAATTTGCTGATGATGTGCGGCTGCGAAGGTCGTAACGGCGGCGGTTGGGCTCACTACGTCGGACAAGAAAAGTTGCGTCCGATTGAAGGTTGGGCACGCGTCATGACGGGCACCGATTGGCAAGGCGGCGCGAAACTTCAGAATTCAACGTCGTTTTTCTATTTCGCAACGGATCAATGGCGCAATGAAGAAATTGACACGGCTCCGCTTGTCGCACCTGACACAAAACCGCGTTATCGTCATCCCGGCGACTACAACATTTTGGCGGCGCGACTCGGTTGGTTGCCTGCTTATCCATCTTTCAACAAGAGCGGTCAAAAAATTTTCGACGAGGCTAAGGCGGCAGGTTTCGACGGCATTGACGGCATCAGAAAATTTGTCGCGCAGTCGTTGAAAAATCGCACGCTCGAATTCGCATGGGAAGACCCGGACGCGCCCGAAAATTTCCCGCGCAACATGTTCATTTGGCGCAACAATTTAATCGGCTCGTCGTCGAAAGGTCACGATTATTTCTTGAAGTACTTGCTCGGCACGCGCAACAGTCTTTTCGCCGAAGAAGAAACTGTCGTCAAGCCCGAAGAAATTAAATGGCGCAGTGAGCAGGAAATTTCTCGACCCGGCGGCGCATTGCAAGGCAAGTTGGATTTGCTCGTTGATTTGGATTTCAGAATGGCGGCGTCCGCACTTTATGCCGATGTTGTCTTGCCGACCGCAACTTGGTACGAGAAAAATGATTTGTCATCGACGGACATGCATCCGTTTGTTCATCCGTTCCAAAATGCAGTTGATCCGCTCTGGGAAGCTCGCAGCGACTGGGACATTTTCCGCACGTTGGCTAAAGCCGTTTCAAAAGTTGCCACCGAATCAAACTTGCCGATTTATAAAGACGTGTTCGCGGTGCCGATTCAACACGATTCGGAAGGCGAAACTGCTCAACCTGAAGGTAAAATTCTCGATTGGAGCAAAGGCGACTGTGAACCGATTCCGGGCAAGACCATGCCCGCCATTGCGATGATTGAACGCGACTACACCAAAATTTACGACAAGTGGATTGCGCTCGGCCCGGCGATTCAAAAAGGCAACGGCATAAAAGGCTTGGGCTGGAAGTCCGACGACCTTTACGAAGAAATTCGCACGCGCAACGGAATTATCGAAGACAAAAATTTAATTTCTTATGGGCTGCCGTCAATTTACGACGCCAAACAAGCTTGCGATGCCGTCATGGGACTTTCGACGACGACTAACGGAAAAGTTGCTGTTCGTGCGTGGAAAGATTTGGAACGTAAAACCGGCTTGAGCAATTTGACAGACCTTGCCGCCGATAGAGAGAGCGAACGCTTTACATTTGAGATGGTTGCCATTCAGCCGCGAGAAACTATCACGTCGCCGACGTTCACGGGCTCAAATAAAAATCGCCGCTACAGTCCGTTCACCGTCAGCATTGAACAGCTCGTTCCGTTCAGAACCGTCACAGGGCGACAAAGTTTTTATCTTGATCATGAAATGATGTTCGAGTGGGGCGAGGCAATGAGCGTTTATAAGCCGATGTTGACTTTCAAGCCGCTGAAAAATCCGCTCGGTCAGTCTAAAGAAATCACGCTGAAATTTTTGACGCCGCATAACAAATGGTCAACGCACTCAATGTATTTCGACAGCCAGCAACTTTTGACGCTGTTCCGTGGCGGGCAAACCGTTTGGCTCAACGAAAAAGACGCGGCGGAAATTGGCGTTAAAGATAACGATTGGTGCGAAGTCTACAACCGAAATGGCGTCGTCATCTCAAGAGCTGTCGTCAGTCCGAGACTTCCGCGCGGCGTCATGTTCATGTATCATGCGCAAGACCGTCATATAAACGTTCCGATGTCGAAAATCAGCGGCACACGCGGCGGCACTCACAACACTCCGACACGCATTCACATGAAGCCAACGCACATGATCGGCGGCTACGGGCAGCTAAGCTACGGTTTCAACTACTACGGCACGACCGGCAATCAGCGCGATATTTATGTTGTCGTGCGCAAGGCGGAGGAGGTCATTTGGCATGAAGATTAAAGCGCAAGTCTCAATGGTCATGAATCTCGACAAATGCATTGGTTGCCACACGTGCTCAATCACTTGCAAAAATGTTTGGACTAATCGTCCCGGCGCGGAGTACATGTATTTTAACAACGTCGAAACTAAGCCCGGCGTCGGTTATCCTCGCGGTTGGGAGAATCAGGAAAAATGGAAAGGCGGTTGGGAACTTGACGGCGGCGATTTGAAATTGCGCACCGGCTCAAAGCTCAGTCGTATTCTGAAACTTTTCTATCATCCCGAACAGCCCGAACTTGAAGACTATTACGAACCGTGGACTTACGATTATGAAACGCTCATCACTTCGCCGCGTCGTAAACATCAGCCCGTTGCCCGTCCGCGTTCGCTCATAACTCAACGTCGCATGGAAATCAAGTGGGGACCGAATTGGGACGATGATCTTGCCGGCGGTGATTCTGCTCGCGCCGACGTGAACTTGAAAAAGCTTGGGCATGAAATCGCTCTGGAGTTCAGCGATATTTTCATGAAGTACTTGCCGCGAAATTGCAATCACTGTTTGAATCCTGCGTGCGTGGCGGCGTGTCCGAGCGGTGCAATTTACAAGCGTGAGGAAGACGGAGTCGTTCTCGTCAATCAAGATATTTGTCGCGGTTGGCGTCATTGCATTCCGTCTTGCCCGTACAAAAAAGTTTTCTACAACTGGAAGACCAACAAGGCTGAAAAATGCACGTTCTGCTATCCGCGACTCGAAAACGGTTTGCCGAGCGTCTGCACCGATACTTGCGTCGGACGTATTCGCTACATGGGAATTTTGCTTTACGACATGGAAGCAGTTCTCGACGCCGCGAAGACTTCCGATCCGAAAATGATTTATACGCACATGCTCGACGTTATCAAAGATCCGAATGATCCCGCCGTCATTGAAGAGGCTCGCAAGGCAGGAATATCGGAGGCAGTTCTCAACGCCGCAAAAATTTCGCCCGTCTATCAAATCATCAGAGGTTGGAAACTCGCACTGCCGTTGCACCCGGAATTTCGCACATTGCCAATGGTCTGGTACATCCCGCCGCTCTCGCCAATCGCCAAAAATTTTGAGGACAAAGTTTATCTGCCGAACTCGGAAGCAATGCGAATTCCCGTCGCGTATCTCGCCGAACTCTTCACGGCAAGCAACACGCAAATTATCCTGCAAGTTTTGCAAAGACTGCTTGATATGCGCACGGTCATGCGTCGCAAAGAAGTCGGCGAATCGGCTCCGCAAGGTCTCGAATTTGACACCTGCGAATATGAAAAAATGTACAAACTTCTCGGCATTGCCAAATACAGCGAACGAATCAAACTGCCCGCCGGTCTGCAAGGCAAAACTCACGAGCAACTGCGCGAACTTCAAGGCTCTGCCGGTTACGTTTGCCCCGGAGGTTGCTGCTGATGGACGAGTACAAAACCATTTTGCAAATCGCCGCGCATTTGCTTGAATATCCCGATGAAAATTGGTGGTCGGAGCTGTCCGATTATCGCGAAGCCGTCGACGAACTTCAAGCTCAACAGCCGCGCGAAGTCTTTCAAGATTTGTTCGACTATGTTGAGCAGGTCGGGCGCAAGGAATATGAGCAGCAATACGTTCGGTCGTTTGATTTTTCGCAAAACACGAACCTCTACTTGACAACGCACAATCGCACGGACTTCGGCAAGCAGGCTAATGAAATGCACGACTTCAAGCAACTTTTTCTGGAAAACGGCTACGATGTTCAAAAGGAACTGCCCGACTATCTGCCCGCGATTTTGGAATTGGCGGCGACAGTCGAACCTGCGCAATCGAAAAAAATTTTGGACACTTCACGCCCGAAAATCGAACTCCTGCGCGAACGTTTCATAGAGGCAAAATTGCCGCAAGTCTTTCTGCTTGACGTGATCCTTTCGCAAATCGCAACCTTGGAGGTGAACGATAAATGAGCAACTTATTTTTCGTCGCACTGCCGTACATTGCATTGACGGTTTTGATTGGCGGCACCGCTTATCGATATTGGAAAGATGAACGCTCGTGGACAAGTAAATCCAGCGAATTTCTCGGCAAAGGCAGTTTGAAAATCGCCGGGCCGCTTTTTCACGTCGGTTTATTCATGGCTCTCGGCGGTCATATTATCGGCATGTTCGTCCCGAAAAGTTTCACCGACGGCGTTGGCTTATCGGAACACGCTTATCACATGATCGCACTCGGCGGCGGCATTCCCGCAGGAATTTTTCTCTGTCTCGGATTTTTTCTCCTCATGCACAGACGTTTCGACAAAGCTCGCATGAAAGTCAACACGTCCTTGATTGACGGCGTGCTCTATGCCGTTTTGTTCTTGACGATTGCAACGGGATTCGGCGGAACTCTTTTGAGCGCGGTCGGACTTCTGGGCGATGATTTTAACTATCGCGAATGTATCAGCCCGTGGCTGCGTTCCGTGTTGATGTTAAGCCCTGATGTATCGCTTATGGAAAACGTTCCGATTATTTTCAAGATTCACGTCCTCTGCGCAATGGCAACCATGATTCTCTTCCCGATCTCTCGGCTCGTTCATTGCATTTCCGGCGTACTTGCTCCCGTCGAACTCTTCATGCGCAGCCCGATTATCTACAGGAGGAAATGATATGTTTTGCTATCAATGTCAAGAAACTTTTCAGAATAAAGGTTGCACTCAAGCCGGCGTGTGCGGCAAAAAATCTGACGTTGCTCTTGCACAAGATTTGCTGATTTACGTCACGAAAGGCATTTCCGCCGTAACAACTCAACTCCGCGCCGAAAGTAAGCCCGTCAAGTCGCGCGTCAATCATTCAATCACGCTGAATCTTTTCGTCACGATAACCAACGCCAACTTCGACCGCGACGCAATTTTCAAACGTATTGAGCAGACCTTGAAGACTAAGGCGAAACTCCTCGCCGTCGTCGACGACAAAAAAAATCTGCCCGCCGCCGCACTTTGGACTGACGTTGCAGAAAATTTCGATGTCAAAGCCGCGCAAGTCGGAGTTCTCTCGACCGCCGATGAAGATGTTCGCAGTCTCCGTGAGCTGATAACTTACGGACTTAAAGGACTTGCCGCTTACATGAAGCACGCCAATCGCCTCGGTTATGACGACGACAAAATTAACGCGTTCACTCAATCGACTTTGGCAAAACTTTTGGACGACAATTTGAGCATCGGCGATTTGACTGCTCTTGCTCTTGAAGTCGGTAAATTCGGCGTCGACACGATGGCTTTGCTCGATAAGGCGAACACCGAAACTTACGGCAATCCCGAAGTCACGAAAGTTAAACTCGGCGTCGGAAAAAATCCCGCGATTCTTATCAGCGGTCACGATTTGCGCGACCTTGAGCAACTTCTTGAGCAGACTGCAGGAACCGGCGTTGACGTGTACACGCACGGAGAGATGTTGCCCGCGCATTATTATCCTAAGCTGAAAAAATTCCCGCAACTCGTCGGCAACTACGGTAACGCGTGGCAAATGCAGACAACGGAGTTTGAAAAATTTAACGGCGCGATTTTGCTCACGACGAATTGTCTCGTGCCGCCGAAAAAATCTTACGCGAACAGAGTTTTCACGACGGGCGCAGTCGGCTTTCCGAATTGCAAACACATTGACGAAGTTGACGGCAAGAAAGATTTCTCGCCGCTGATTGAACTCGCCAAAACGTTGCCTGCACCGACTGAACTTGAGACGGGCGAAATTGTCGGCGGCTTTGCTCATGAACAAGTTTTTGCCGTTGCCGATAAAGTTGTTGACGCAGTCAAGTCCGGCGCGATAAAAAAATTTGTCGTCCTCGCCGGTTGCGATGGTCGTCAAAAATCTCGTCAATACTACACAGACTTTGCCAAAGCTCTTCCGAAAGACACCGTGATTTTAACTTGCGGTTGTGCAAAATTCCGTTTCATCAAACTCAATCTCGGCGACATCGGCGGAATTCCTCGCGTGCTCGATGCCGGGCAGTGCAATGATTCGTATTCGTTGGCTTTAATCGCGCTCAAGCTTAAAGAAGTTTTCGGGCTTGACGACATCAACAAATTGCCGATTGTTTACAGTTTGAGTTGGGTAGAGCAAAAAGCATGCACGGTTTTGCTCGCGTTGTTATATCTCGGTGTAAAAAATATTCATCTCGGTCCGACGCTCCCTGCATTCCTCAGCCCGAACGTCGCAAAAGTTTTGGTTGAGCAATTCGGTATCGGCGGCATTTCAACGGTTAAAGACGACTTGAAGAATTGGATTGGTTGAATCATGAAAGAGATTAAAGTTCAAGACGCCGTCGGGCAAATTTTGTGCCACGACGTAACGCGCATAGTTCGCGGTGTCGTTAAGGACGCGGCGTTCAGAAAAGGTCACATCATCACGGCGGAAGACATTCCCGAACTTTTGAAACTCGGCAAAGAAAATATTTACGTTTGGGAAGACGACGAAACTAAACTTCACGAGAACGACGCGGCAGAAATTTTGCGGGCAATCTGTCAAGGCGACAATCTCACGGCGACTGACGTTAAAGAGGGCAAAATTGAGCTTTGTGCGGCTTGTGACGGTGTGTTTCATGTTGACGCCGATAGATTAAACGTCATTAACGATTTAGGCGAAATTTGCGTCGCAACCGTTCGCAATAATATTAATATAAAACACGGAAAAACTGTCGTCGGAATGCGCGTGATACCGCTCGTGATTGACAAGCTGAAAATGGAACGCGTCAAGGAAATTGCGGGCGACGTGCCGTTGATGACAATCGCGCCGTATAAAAATTTCAAAGTCGGACTCGTCGTCACCGGCTCCGAAATTTTTCACGAACGCATTAAAGACACGTTCACGCCCGTCATTGAATCAAAGCTCAAGACATTTGGTTTGCAAATTGATGAACGCAGAATCTCCGACGATTCAAAGAGCATGACGCATGAAAAAATTTTAGAGCTGCTGAATTTGGGTTGCGATATGATTTTGTGCACAGGCGGAATGAGCGTTGACCCGGACGACAGAACACCGGCGGCAATAAAATCAACGGGAGCAAACGTCGTGACTTACGGCGTACCCGTTTTGCCCGGCGCAATGTTCATGCTCGCATATCTCGGCGACGTTCCGATTATGGGCTTGCCCGGTTGCGTGATGTTTTGCTCAAAAACCGTGTTCGATCTGATTTTGCCGCGCGTGTTGACGGGCGAAAAACTCACTCGGCGCGACTTCACAACATTAGGCGTCGGAGGTCTGCTCTAATGGAAAGTATTTCTCTCGAAACGGCGATTGATTTGTTGACGGCGAACGTTGCCGCGATTGACGACACTGAAGACGTTGCATTGATTGATTCGCTCGGACGCGTGACCGCTGAAAATTATTTCGCGACTTTCGACAATCCGCCTTTCAATCGCAGTCCGCTTGACGGTTACGCGCTCAACTCTGCCGACACGCCCGGCGAATTCAAAATCATCGGCGAAGAATGTGCAGGCGATTTTTTTGCGGGCAATGTCAATCGCGGTGAATGTTTGCGAATCATGACGGGCGCGGCTGTTCCCGACGATTGCGACTGCGTGATTCGGCAAGAAGACGTTACGATTGTCGGCGATAAAATTTTCGTTGCGAAGAAACTTCATCACCACGAGAATTTTTGTTTTGCCGGCGAAGACATAAAAGCGGGTCTTCAAATCGTCGCGTCGGGCACAAAGTTGACGGCGGCTCATGTTGCGATTTTGGCAAGTCAAGGCGTCGCGCATGTCAAAGTTTATCGCGCTCCGAGAATCGCCATTGCCTCGACGGGCGACGAACTCATTGCTCCCGGCGAAAAAATTTCTGCAGGAAAAATTTTCAACAGTAACCTTTACTTACTTGCGTCGCGACTGATTGAAATGGGATTCGCGCCCGAAATTTTGGGCAACCTTCCCGACGACGCCGATTTGACTGCCGAAAAAATTTCCGCGCTCAACGTCGACTTGCTCATCACAACCGGCGGCGTTTCTGTCGGCAAGAAAGACATCGTGCACGACGTTGTTAAACAAATCGGCAAGAAAATTTTTTGGCGAATCGAAATGAAACCCGGTGCGCCCGTCATCGGCTGGACGTTCGGAAAAACTTTGGGCATTGCGTTGAGCGGCAATCCTTTCGCGGCTTATGCGACCTTCGAGCTTTTGACACGTCCCGTGCTCGCAAAACTTTCTCGGCGCAACGAAATTCTTTACAAACACAGTCGCGGAATTTTGGCGAACGATTTTCCCAAAAAAAGTTTAGGACGACGTTTCATCAGAGCACGTGCTTACGGCGAAAAAATTTTTCTGCCGACGCGTCACGAATCGGGCAATTTGTTTTCGGCAGTCGGTTGCAACTGTTTGATTGACATTCCCGCCGGCTCCGACGCACTCAATAGCGGCGACGAGGTTGAAATTATTCTGATATGACTGACCAATTCGGACGCGAGATAAATTACGCGCGAATTTCGGTGACTGATCGCTGCAATTTGCGTTGCCGCTACTGCATGCCCGAATGTGGTGTTGAAAAAATTCCGCATGCTGAAATTTTGACGTTCGAGGAGATTCTTCGCGTCACCAGAATTTTTTCACGGCTCGGCATAAAAAAAATTCGGCTCACCGGCGGAGAACCGCTGCTCCGAAAAAATTTGTCGACTCTGATTCATGAGCTGAAAAAACTTCGCGGCATCGAATTGGTGACGCTCACAACCAACGGCGTCCTGCTGAAAAATTTTTCGCACGAACTCATCGCGGCAGGTCTCGACGGAATCAATTTAAGTTTGGACACTCTCAACGCGCAAACTTTCTCGGAGCTGACACGGCGAAAATTTTTATCTCACGTGCTCGGCGGACTTCAATCGCTGCCCGAAAATTTTCCCGTCAAATTAAATTGCGTGCCATTCGTCGGCGTCAACGATTCTGAACTTGTCGAACTTGCAATGTTGGCGAAAAGTCGTCCCGTCAAGGTGCGATTCATCGAACTCATGCCGATTGGCAGCGCGATAAATTCAAAACTCGTCGGCGTGCCGTCAACTGAAGTTTTCGCGACGTTGGAAAAAATTTTCGGCGAACTCGTTCCCGTCCGCGAAAAAAATTCTCTGCAAGGTCCCGCGCAATATTTTCAGCCGAAAAATTTCGTCGGGCAAATCGGTTTCATTGACGCCATCAATCACAAATTTTGCGCTGCTTGTAATCGAATTCGGCTCACGGCAACGGGATTTTTAAAAACTTGTTTGAGTTTCGACGCCGGGCTTGACGTGAAAAATTTGTTGCGCTCCGACATTCACGACGACGAACTTGCCGCAAAAATTCACGAGACGATCTATCACAAGCCGCGCGAACATTTTTTTGGCGACGCGACTAAATTT
>CAJOHG010000056.1:4745-29403 GCA_905234395.1 uncultured Selenomonadaceae bacterium | reverse complement strand
CCGACCGCGCTTATTCGCAGGACATTCGCCCGCTGAAAATTTTGATACTCAACCTCATGCCGATAAAGTCCGTCACTGAAACGCAACTGCTCAGACTTTTGGGCAACACGCCGATTCAAGTCGAAGTCGATTTCATTTACACGCGCACCTACACGCCGACGCACACCTCAAAAGATTATCTAACCGAATTTTACGGAACGTTCGACGACGTGAAAAATAAAAATTACGACGGCTTTATCATCACGGGCGCGCCGATTGAGCTGTTGGATTTTGAAGACGTTGCGTATTGGCAGGAGCTTGTTGAGATTATGGATTGGAGCAAAACTCACGCTTGGTCGACGTTTCACATTTGTTGGGGAGCGCAAGCGGCTTTGTATCATCATTACGGCGTTCCGAAATATTTGTTGCCGGAAAAATTTTCGGGCGTTTATCGTCACAAACTCTGCATTCAACACGAAAAACTTTTCCGTGGCTTCGACGATGAATTTTTTGTTCCGCACTCAAGATATACCGAGATTCGCCGCGCAGATATTGAAAAAGTTCCCGCGTTGACGATTCTTGCCGAGTCCGACGACGTTGGAGTTTATGCCGTGGCTGATTTGGATAAGCGGCTGTTCTTCATCACAGGTCATGCCGAATACGACCCGAACACTTTGCAAAACGAATACGAGCGCGACGTTCGAGCTGGTCTCAATCCAAATGTTCCGCAGAATTATTATCCCGACGATGATCCTTCGCGCGAGCCTGTCGTCAAATGGCGGAGCGTGGCGCATTTGCTTTTCGCGAATTGGTTGAATTATTACGTTTATCAAGAGACGCCTTACGAATTGGAAGCCATCAGCAGCAAATCGTTTCTTTGACGCGACGGGAGTGAATAAAAATTTTTTCGCAACGACTGATTGATTTGAAACGTACCGTGCTTGATGAAGTCGCGGAAAATTTTCAACGCGTCGACGAAATTTCCGAACTCAACACGCTGAAAATTTTATCGGCAATGCGACGGCTGAAAGTTTCCGATGCGCACTTCAAAACTTCCACGGGCTACGCTTACGGCGACATTGGCAGAGAGAAACTCGACGAATTGTTTGCCGAAATTTTTTTTGCTCAAGCGGCTCTCGTTCGCACGCAATTTGTATCGGGCACGCACGCTTTGGCAACTGCACTGTTCGGGATTTTGCGTCCGGGCGATGAGTTGGTTTCATTGACGGGCGCACCTTACGACACGTTGCAGACGGTTATCGGTCATGCTCACGAATCGCGCGGCTCCTTGAAAGAATTCGGCGTTGATTATCGTGAACTGCCGCTCGTCGACGGAAAAGTTGATCTGCCCGCGATAAAAAATTTCATCACGCCCAAAACTCGGCTGGCTCTGATTCAACGTTCACGCGGCTATTCAATGCGCAAACCGTTGACGACTGCCGACATCGAAAAAATCTGCGCGGCGGTGAAGGCTGTCAATCCAAATTGCGTGACGTTCGTCGACAACTGCTACGGCGAATTCGTCGAGACTCGCGAACCTGTCGAAGTCGGTGCGGATTTGGCGGCTGGCAGTCTGATAAAAAATATCGGCGGCGGATTGGCACCAACGGGCGGCTACATCGTCGGCAAGCGTGAAC
Organism: uncultured Selenomonadaceae bacterium; assembly: GCA_905234395.1. Taxonomy (GTDB): domain Bacteria; phylum Bacillota; class Negativicutes; order Selenomonadales; family Selenomonadaceae; genus Quinella. The sequence goes on along the minus strand of CAJOHG010000056.1, from coordinate 27,787 downwards.
TCGTCGAATTGGCGTCGTATCGATTGACGGCACCGGGCATTGGCAATGAACTCGGCGCAAGTTTAGGGACACCGCGACTTTTGTATCAAGGATTGTTTATCGCTCCGCACGTCACAGCACAGGCACTCAAGGGCGCAATTTTCGCGGCAGGAATTTTTTCAAAGCTCGGCTACAAAACTTCGCCATTGCCGACAGAAATTCGCGGCGACATCATTCAAGCAATCGAATTGAAATCGGCGGAACGATTGATAAAATTTTGTCGTGCGATTCAAAGTTTCTCGCCGGTCGATTCATTCGCGGCACCTGAACCGTGGGATATGCCCGGCTATGCAGATCAAGTCATCATGGCGGCGGGAACATTCGTTCAAGGCGCGTCGATTGAATTGTCGGCGGACGCTCCGATTCGCGAACCTTTTGCAGTCTATTTGCAAGGCGGTTTGACCTTTGAACACGCGGCAATCGGAATTTTGGCGGCGGCTCAAACATTGGCAGATTGAGCAATGCCCTGCTGAAAAACTATTGACATCAAGGGGAATTTAGTTATACAATCGCCACGATTTGAAATAAAAAATTCTCAAGTAACGTTTGTTTTGCAGGTGGTTTTAAATCGTCTGTGGGATGCAAGGCTCGAAGATTTGAGCCGCACTGACTTTATACAATCCCTGCGCGTGTTAAAGTGCAGGATTCAAATATTTCGACGTGCACATATTTTGAACGGTTTTTGAAAAGAAAATGACCACCAACAAGATCGACGGTTGAATCTCTTTTCCACAAACCCTCAAGATAACGTCGTTAAACAAAAGGGCGTGCAATGCCGTTTATGCCGAATGCGACGCTGATAACAAGCAAGCCGTGAAAAGATTTCTCGTGCTTACGAAGACAAATTTTATCTTCAACCTCGCAATAACCCGACTTTCCACCGTTGCCATCAGCACAGATGGCTAAGTCACGGCGAATCACAAACGGCCGGCGGCGCAAAAGTCACGACCACAGGGCAAAAGGTTAGTTTAAGATTCTCCCCAAATCTTGAGCAAATCGCCCGACTCTCTTTCAAGACAGCGCGGCGCGGATTGAACCCCTCGCGGCGTGTTGTGAAAAACCCTAAGAGCAAAGGTCTCGGCGACAAGTCGAGGCTTTTGTTTTTGGAATGCTAATCTTGCCAAAGAAAATAAAGCGTGGTAGAATTTCGGCGAAAATTTGAAGGCGTGGTGAGTTGATGCTGAAAGAATTCGCACGAGCAAAGATAAATTTGACGCTTGACATCACGGGAATCAGAGCGGACGGCTATCACGAAGTGTCAACGATAATGCAGACGATTGAACTTGCCGACGAGCTGACGTTGAAAAAAATCCCGCGTGGTGTTGAATTGTCGATGGACGCAACGAAAATTATCGGCGGCGAAAATATTCCGACGGACGAAAAAAATTTGGCATGGCGTGCGGCAGTCGAACTGCAAAAATCTTGCGGCAAAAATATCGGCGTGTCGATTGACCTCGTGAAAAAAATTCCCGTTGCGGCTGGATTGGCGGGCGGCTCGGCTGATGCGGCGGCTGTTCTGCGCGGCATGAATCGGCTTTACGAGTTGAACTTGACCGAAACTGAACTTTGCGAAATTGGCTCACGTGTCGGCTCGGACGTGCCCTTTTGCATTGTCGGCGGAACGTGTCTTGCCGAAGGTCGCGGCGAAATTTTGACGCGGCTCAATCCGATAAAAAATTTCAGCGTCGTCTTAGCAAAACCCGACGGCGAAATTTCAACGGCTTGGGCTTATAAAACCTACGACGAAAATCCCGCGACGACTCATCCGCCGAATCAAGAGATTATCAGTCAACTTGAGCGCGGAGAATTTGACGCGGCGTTCAAAAATTTTTCAAACGTTCTGGAGAATGTTGCGGTGAAAAAAATTCCCGCCATTGCTGATTGCAAACGTAAGATGCTCGCCGCCGGTGCAAAGGTCGCTTTGATGAGCGGATCCGGGGCGACAGTTTTTGCGCTTGCCGACGACGAATTTGCCGATAAAATTGCCGCAAGTGTCGACGCGCTGACTTTTAAAACGAAGATTTCTTGAACGTGCCGACAATACGATTAATGATAAAATTGCCGCAAGTGTCGACGTGCTGACTTTTAAAACGAAGACTTTTTGTGAATAAGGATGAATGACATGGGCAACAGACTGGACCCGATAAAAATCGACAACTATCAACCATTGCGCGAAACCGTTTGCGAGGCACTGCGCGACGCGATAAGGCGCGGCATTTTGGAGCCCGGTGAACGATTAATGGAAGTTCAATTAGCCGAAGAACTCGGAATCAGTCGCACGCCCGTCCGCGAGGCAATTCGCAAGCTTGAGCAGGAAGGTTACGTCATCATGATGCCGCGTCGTGGAACTTATGTGTCGAGCGTTTCAGTTCACGACGTGAAAGAAATTTTCGAGATTCGCACAGCACTTGAATCGCTGTCGACGGGACTGGCAACAATGCGCATTGAGCCGGAAGAATTGGAAAAACTTCGCGCACTGCTCACGGAAATTGAAGGTCACATTGAACGCAGAGACATCGATAAAATTGTCGCGACGGACATCAAATTTCACGGACTGCTTTATCAAGTCAGCCGCAATGAACGTCTCGTAACGATAATCAGCAACCTTAAAGAGCAACTCGCACGTTTTCGCACGCTCAGCATGTCTTATCCCGGTCGTTTGAAAGAAACGTTGGAAGAACATCGCGCAATGGTCGAGGCTATCGCTGCCGGTGATGTTGATGCTGCCCGCGACGCCGCCGAACGTCACATGGAACAGGCTGAAGAAACTTTGTTGAAGGCAATGCGCAAGAAAGGTTGATTGACTATGGCGAACGGCAAATTAATTTCGTCAAACTCTCCCCGCGCAGGTGATATAGTTGATGCTTTCGTTCTGCAGGTCAATCGCGACGCGGCATTAGTCGACATTTGCCACAAACAGGACATTGCCATTCCAAAAAGTCGGCTTGCCTTCCCGGAACCAGAATCTGCGGCGGACATTGTTGCGGCAGGTGACGTTATCAAAGTTTACGTTGAATCACTCGGCGGCGAAAACGGCGGAGTTCTTTCCAAAGTCAAAGCCGATGCGATTGATGATAATATCGACTCTGAAGAATTTAACACCGTCGCGCCGTTGAATGTCACATGAAGAAAATTTTTTGAAGGCAATAAAAGTAAGAGCTAACGGAAAGGAGAATCAATTATGAGCTTGGAAACGATAATATTAGCGGCGGGCAAAGGCACGCGCATTAAAAGCAAGTTACCGAAAGTTTTGCACAAAGTCGGCGGCAAGCCAATGCTTCAACATGTCATTGACGCGACAAAAAAAGCCGGCTCATCGCGCGAAGTGGTGATAATCGGTGCGGGAGCAGAGCTTGTCGAGAAAAAAATTTCCGGCGTCGAATTCGTCTTGCAAAAGGAGCAACTCGGCACCGGTCATGCAGTTCTTTCTGCACGAGAAAAATTTGAAACGTCGGAAGGCATCGTTTTAATTTTGTGCGGCGACACTCCGCTTTTGACTGCTGAATTGCTGAAAAAATTCGTTGTTGCCCATGAAATTTCAAACTGCGCGGCGACCGTTTTAACTGCCGAAATGCCAAATCCGACAGGTTACGGACGAGTTCTGCACGAGGCGGACGGAACTTTTCAAAAAATTGTCGAAGATAAGGACGCGACTGAAGAGGAACGTAAAATTCGCGAGGTCAATGCCGGCGTATACTGCTTTGACGTGAAAAAACTTTTCGGCGCACTCGAACGCGTCACCAACGACAATGCGCAAGGCGAATATTATTTGCCCGATGTATTGCCGATCCTAAAAAGTGACGGCGAAAAAATTTTCACGTTCGCCGCTGACTACTGCGACGAGACAATAGGCATCAATTCACGCGAACAACTTGCCGCCGCCGAAAGAATTCTTCGCCAACGCAAAACTCTTGAGCTGATGAACAGCGGTGTCACGATTGAAGATCCGCACACGACGTTTATTGATGTTGACGTTACGATTGGACAGGACACGATAATCAAGCCGAACACTTACCTTGAGGGCAATACGACGATTGGCATCGAATGCGAAATTGGTCCGAACATTCGCTTTGTCAACATGAAAGTCGGCAACAGAGTCACGGCGCAATTCAGCTACTGCCACGACGCCGAAATTAACAACGATGTCACGCTCGGACCGTATGTTCACATTCGTCCCGGCACTAAGATTGGCGACAAAGTTAAAATCGGCAATTTCGTCGAGGTCAAAAATTCCAATGTCGGCAAGGGCACGAAGCTCCCGCATTTGCAATACATCGGCGACAGCGACGTTGGCGAGAACGTCAACATCGGTTGCGGCACGGTCACTTGCAATTACGACGGCAAAACGAAATATCGCACGAAAATCGGCGACAACGTCTTTGTCGGTTGCAACACGAATTTTGTCGCGCCGGTCAAGGTCGAGGAAGGTGCTTACATTGCTGCCGGCTCCACGATAACCAAAGACGTGCCGAAAAATAATCTTGCCATTGCTCGTGCGCGTCAAACCAACATCGAGAATTGGACAGATAAACGCAAGTAATCAATCAAGGAGGCAGCTTTAATGAATGTAGTAATTTGGGTACAATATGATACCGTCGCCACACAAGACAAAGCAAAAGGTCAAAGCCTGTTGAAACCGGCATTTGCCGCACTCGACAAGCCTAAGGGCAGTGTGAATCTTGTCGGTGTCGTCGAATCGGTTGCAATGCCCATCAATCAGCTCAACACAATCGACAAACGCGAACTCGCAAACATTAACTACGATTTAGTTCTTGTCACCGGTCACGACGTTGATCTTGCACCGGTTCTCGCGGAGGCAAAGGAACTCGGTCTTGACACCGATAAATTCGTTCTCGACCGCACAGTTTTAATTCCCGGTTTCACGCTTGAGAAATACAAGGCTCTGCGTCAATCTGACCTTTCGATTTTGTCAATGGGCTGGTGGGCAGGCATTGCTTATCACAAACTCGGACTTCCCGAACTTTCGCCGACTGTCGGCATGTTCACGAGCGAAGAACATTTCATGAACTTTTTGCCCGAAGCGCGTTGGCACATGAAAAAAGATTTGCACTTTGAGCGCACGGAATACAACGCTGACCTCGGCATCAGTTACCCGATTTTCTGGCTTGACGGCACGCAGTGGTTTATGAACAGTTTCACGAACGACGCCGATGCTTTGGAGACGTGGAACGCTCGCAAGGAGCTTGTAAATTGGTCAAATGTTCTCGTCACCATGCACACGACCAGCCCGGCAGTTTTGGAACGTTTCAACTGTCTGCCTTACGCTAAAAAGGCGTGCTTTGTGCCGTTCGAGACGGAGCTTGAGTCGGGCTTTTACGTCGACACCAAACCTTATGGCGGCAACCTCTTGCAGGCGGCTGAAGGCATTTTCGCGGGCGCGGCTTATGACGTGTGGGATTTGTTGCTTTACGGCAAGAAAACGCCGTTGAAATAACATTAAACCTAACAAAAGGGAGCTGTTGAAATGGACAGTCACAGCATGGGCACGAATAATCTTTGTTTGATGACGGGCAATGCCAATCCCGAATTGGCGCAGAAAATTGCCGATCACATGGGCGTCAAAATCTTTGATACGTTCGTCGGGCGATTCAACAACGGCGAGACGCAAGTCATGATTAGCGACAGCATTCGCGGCAAGGATATTTTCATCGTTCAGCCGACTTCGCAACCCGTCAACGATAACTTGATGGACTTGCTGATTATGGCGGACGCTTGCAAACGCGCCTCGGCTCATTCAATCACGGCAATCGTTCCGTATTATGCCTACGCCCGTCAAGATCGCAAGACGCGCGGTCGTGAACCGATTAGTGCAAAACTCGTCGCAAATTTAATGGTTGCGGCAGGTATGACCAGAGTTTTGACCGTCGACTTGCACGCCGGACAGATTCAAGGTTTCTTCGACATTCCCGTTGATCACCTCAAAGCGGCTCCCGTTCTCGCCGATTACTTCATGCACCAGGACTTTGAGAAAGATTTGGTCGTAGTTTCGCCCGATTTGGGCGGTGTCACTCGCGCAAGAGAGTTGGCGGACTTTTTGAAGGCTCCGATAGCCATCATTGAAAAGCGGCGTCCGCGTCCCGGCGAGGCCGAAGTCATGAGCATTATCGGCGATGTCAACGGCAAAGTCGCGCTCATGGTTGATGACATTGTCGACACGGCGGGCAGTCTTTGCGAAGGTGCGAAGGCTCTCAAAAAACTCGGCGCAAAGAAAGTTATTGCCGCGTGCACACATGCCGTTTTGAGCAAAAACGCCGTCGAGAAAATCAACAACTCCGTGATTGAGCAGCTCGTCATCACCGACACGATACCTTTGCCTCCCGAAAAGCAATCGCCCAAAATCACAGTGCTTTCCATGGCGGCGGAAATCGGCAACGTCATCATGCGCATTCAATCGCACCGTTCAGTCAGTCAGCTGTTCAGATAAACTCAAACAAATTTTCGCGGGCGGGCAATGTGCTCGCTCCATTTTTGTTGGGAGGTGAAGTTTATGCCGACGCCGCAACTTGATGTTAAAAGTCCACCGCGCGAACGTCCGACTTACGAGGAAATGCTTTGGGAACAACTGCGCGACACCAAAACCGAAGTCAGAGAAATTCGCAAGGAATTAAACGCTCGCATGGACAGGCTCGAAGTAGAAAATAGAGCTACGCGCCAAGAGTTAAATGCTCGCATTGATAAGCTTGAAGCAGAAATAAAATCCATGCGTCAAGAATTAAACGATAACATTAATGACTTGCGTAAAGTTGTACAATCTTCGACAAATCACGGACAAATATCAAACATCACGACGGTCGGTATCGCTGTCGCCATAATCTGTGCGTTACTTTTCAAATAAATCACAGGAGGAAAATTTTTTTATGTCAGTTGAAAAATTGCAGTTTCAAGCCGAGACCAAACGCTTGCTTGATCTCGTCGTCAATTCCATTTACACGAACAAGGAAATTTTTTTGCGCGAACTCATTTCAAATGCCAGCGACGCCCTTGACAAATTGCGAATCGAATCTTTGACGAACAAAGCTCTTGCCGACGACTCCGAGCCGGAAATTTTTGTCGTGCCCGACGCAAATACTAAGACAATTACAATCAGCGACAACGGCATCGGCATGACGCGCGACGAGGTCATTTCAAACATCGGCACAATCGCCAAAAGCGGCACGAAAGATTTTCTCGAAAAGCTCCGCGAATCGACTGCTGCCGCCGCGCAGGAATTAATCGGGCAATTCGGCGTGGGATTTTATTCGGCGTTCATTGTCGCCGACAAAGTCGAACTCATCACTCGCAAAGCCGGCACCGATTCTGCCGTTAAGTGGACTTCGGACGGTGCGGGCGAATATGAGCTTGAAGACTGCGACAAAGATTCACGCGGCACGATAATTATTCTGCATCTCAAGCCCGAATTTTGCGGCGACGATGAATACAATTTCACCGACGTTTATGAGATTGAACGGCTCGTTAAAAAATATTCCGACTTCGTGCGCTATCCAATCAAGATGAATTTTGAAGTCAAAGGCAAGGAAGAAGATTCGCCGACGATTGAAATTCGCACCGTCAATTCGATGAAGCCGCTTTGGACGCGTGCAAAGTCCGAAATCACTCGCGAAGAGTACGACGAATTTTTTAAGCAGCAACTGCACGAGTGGGAAGCTCCGCAAGAAATTTTCCACGTCAAGGCGGAAGGCACCGTCGAATATACCGCGCTCCTTTGCATTCCCAAACATGCCGCGCCGAATTTGTATTATTCCGATTATGAAGCGGGACTTCAGCTGTATTCGCGACACGTCTTCATTATGGACAAATGCAAAGATTTTCTGCCGGATTATCTGCGTTTCGTCAAAGGTTTGGTTGATTCGCCCGACCTGCCGTTAAATATTTCGCGCGAGATTCTTCAGCAGAGCGTTGAAGTTAAAGTTATCGGCAAGGCGTTGGAAAAAAATATTCTCAAGCAACTTTCCAAGATGCTCCGCGACGACCGCGACCAGTACGAGGAATTTTGGCGCGAGTTCGGCAAGTCGTTCAAAATCGGCGTGTACAACAGCATGTTCGATAAAAAGTTGCAGGACAGCTTGAAAGACTTGCTCCTGTTCCAAACGTCGCGGGACGGAAAATTTTCCACGCTTGCCGAATACGTCGAACGCATGCCCGAATCGCAGAAGAAAATTTATTGCGCGGCGGGCAAAGATTCTTCGGCGATTGAACGTCTGCCGCAAATGGAACTTTTGCGCGAACGCGGGCTTGAAGTCGTTTACATGACCGATCCCGTTGACGAGTTCACGATTGACGTGTTGAACGCCTACGCCGAAAAAGAATTTCAATCAATCACGCGCGAGAACTTTGAACTTGACGACGCCGAATCGCAGAAAGTCAAAGCCGAAGTCGAAGAAATTGCCAAGTCGCATGAAGATTTGCTCAAGGACGTTAAAGCAGCTGTCGGCGACACGGTTAAGGAAGTCAGATTAACTTCGCGGCTCAAATCCGGTGCGGTATGTTTAGTCACGGGCGAAGGCGGTCCGTCGTTGTCAATGGAAAAAACTTTTGCATCGATGAACAATCCAATGTTCAAGGCGACGCAAATTTTGGAACTCAATCCGAATCACGCAGTCTTCAACAAATTGGAAAACCTTCACGCGCTCGGCAAAGACAATCAATCATTCAAAGACCTGTGCACGACACTTTATGCATTGGCACTGCTGATTGAAGGCGTTATGCCGGAAAATCCCGCCGATCTTGCCAACAAAGTCACCGACTTGCTCACAAAGTAAGCTTGATTTTTTTTAACGCGACGATTATAATTTTCACGGCAACAAAAAAGCGTCACTGCATGAACAGGACGCTGTACCTGTTTAGGCGGTTTCGCCTCCCAAAAATTTATATAGGCTTAGAAATTCAGCCGTTTGAGTAGGGGACTCAGGCGGCGTGTCCGCTCAGCACGAGAAGCGTTGCTCCTGTGACGGCGATTGTGCGGATAATGATCCAGACAATGCGTTTCATGAGCGCACCTCCTTTCCGGAGGCTGATTAAACCGCCTTTGCCGCTTTTGGCTCAGGTACGCAGGCATTTTATCACGAACGAAATTTTTTTCAAGCCGACAACTTCAACGGTTGCGGCTTAATTTTTTTGTGACTAAAAAATTTCTTAACGTTGCAAAGCATAACAAACTGTTCCGTCGCTTTTAAAGCGACCGGCTTGATTTTTTGGAGGCGATAACTTGAAAACCATAGCGAAAGTTTTGAATTCGGCGACAAGTCGATTGGAAATGTGCGGAGTCGATTCGCCGCGCCTGGACGCAGAAATTTTGCTCGCGCACGTGCTGAATTGCCGAAGATTAAATCTTTACGTCGACGCGGAAAAAATCTTGCCGCTCGAAAAAATTTTGCGATTCAATGAACTGATAACGCGTCGGCTAAAAAAAATTCCCGTGGCTTATCTCACGGGCTCAAAAGAATTTTTCGGGCTAAGTTTCGCCGTCAACGAGAATGTTTTAATCCCGCGGCCCGAAACTGAAATTTTAACCGAATTTGTCGGAGAATATCTGCGCGGACTCGGCGGCAAAGTGACTTTCGCAGACTTGGGAACAGGTTCTGGAGCAATCGTCGTATCAATTCTAAAGTTCGTAAAAAATTCTCGCGCATGTGCAGTCGACATATCGCCCAAAGCTTTGGAAGTCGCAAAATTCAACGCGGAGAAATTTCACGTCGACGACAGGCTGGAATTTTTTTGCGGCAACATGTTCGCGCCGTTGACGGGAAAAATTTTTAACGCGGTCGTATCGAATCCGCCATACATCCCGACGCACGAGCTTGAAACTTTGCAGGCGGAAGTTCAATCGGAGCCGCAACTTGCCCTTGACGGCGGAGCAGACGGTTTGAATTTTTATCGGCGAATCATTTCAGACGCGCCGAATTTTTTAATCGCGGGCGGACTTTTGGCTGTCGAAGTCGGTTTGAATCAAGCGGCAACCGTAAAAAATTTAATCGTCGACAACGGGCATTTTGAACGCGTCGAAATTTGGAAGGACTTGGCGAACATCGACAGAGTTGTTACCGCGCAGAAAATTGAATAAATTTTCCTCAACCGTCAATATTCGCTCGCGTCTTGTGCAAAAGGCTCATCTTCATGTCGTAATAATCGGGCGTCATATCCAGATAGTGGCGGTGCGGATTCTCGAAACGCTGTTCTTCCTGCCAAATTTCGTCGGCAAGCTGATGCTTAACATAGTCGCGAATCTCATGCAACGTCGGCAAATTTTCCACGCGCTTACCGTCTTTGACATAGAGCCGCGACAATTTTTTGGCAGTGAAATTTTCAAAGCGGCGATTCTTCCAAGGCTTAACAGGATCGACGTAGCGGAAAGGTTTGCTCAAATCGACGGGCTCATCAAACAGCGCAATCATATCGGCGACGGCGTGACCCGACTCGTCGTAAATGCGATAAATATTTTTTATGCCGGGATTGGTGATTTTTTCAACGTTCTCGCTGACTTTGATTCGCGGGACAAATTTGCCGTTCTCCTCAACCGCAACGATTTTATACACCGCGCCGAAGACAGGTTCCGATTTCGCAGTGATAAGCCGTTCGCCGACGCCGAATGAATCAATCGCCGCGCCCTGCTTTATCAGAGAAGTTATCGTGAATTCGTCGAGGCTGTTTGACGCGATAATCTTGCAGTCGTTCAAGCCGGCGTCGTCGAGCATCTTACGAATTTTTTTCGACAGATAAGCCAAGTCGCCCGAATCAATCCGCACTCCGCGAAGTCGTTTACCTTGCGGCTCCAGAATTTCTTTGGCAACGCGAATTGCATTTGGAATGCCGCTGTCGATAACGTCGTAGGTGTCGACGAGTAAAGTCGTTGAGTCGGGATAAACTTCAGCGTATTTTTTGAAGGCATCAAACTCGTTGCGGAAATACATCACCCAACTGTGAGCCATCGTGCCGTTGACGGGAATGTTAAAGAGTTGACCGGCTGAAACCGTTGCCGTGCCGTTGACGCCGCCGATAAATGCCGCACGTGCTCCATAAGTCGCCGCGTCCATGTTGTGAGCACGTCGCGCACCGAAATCCGAAACGAAACGTCCTTCCGCAGAACGAACAATTCTCCGCGCTTTGGTGGCTATCAACGACTGATGATTGACTTGCGCAAGGATCGCCGTCTCGACAAGTTGAGCGTCAATCAAATCCGCGACGACCGTCATGAACGGTTCGTTTGGATACATGATTGTACCTTCCGGGAACGCGTAGATGTCGCCGCGAAAATGAAAATCCTTCAAGCTGTCAAGGAAGTCGTCGTTGAAAATTTTTTGTCCGCGCAGATAATCAATGTCCTTCGCGCTGAATTGCATATTCTCCACGTATTCGATAACCTGCTCAAGACCGGCGAAGATTGCGAATCCGCCGGCGTCGGGATTTCGGCGATAAAACACGTCAAACGCCACGCGAGTATTCTCTCCGCCTTGCACGAAGTAGCCGTTCGCCATCGTCATCTCGTAAAAATCCATCATCATGGAAATATTTCTTTTGTCAAACTGCGACATAAAAATTCCTCCGTAAAACGTCTTCAAGCAAAAAATTTCACACGGCTTGCATATTCTTTCGACGCAAAAAATTTCCTTCAAGCCGGAGCAAATTGTCGCGCACTGTGATAAAATGCTTTTAAGAATTAGGAATTAGGAATTATGATGACATCAATTCAACTCCAAACTGAAAGCGGCGTCAATCTGCTTTTTCCCGAAAAAAAATCAGCGTTGCGAATCTTTTGCCCGCGCTGATTATCGTTTGCTTATGGAGGTAATGAACTTTGACAAAAATAATTTTCGTTTGCTTCGGAAACATTTGCCGCTCGCCAATGGCTGAATTCGTGATGAAACAGCTTGTCGCGCAGGCAGGGCTTGAAAAAAATTTTCGGATTGAATCGGCGGGATGTCATGCTGCAGTCGGAACGCCAATGTCAAACGGCACTGCACGCGAGCTTAAAAAAAATAACGTCCCTTTTACGAGACGTACGTCCGTTCAGCTGAATTCGTGGGATTATGAGCACTTCGATTATCTCATCGGGCTTGACCGTTCAAACGTTCACGACATGCAGGAAATTTGCGGCGGCGACCCTGACGGAAAAATTTTTCTGCTGATGGATTTTGCGGGCGAACATCGCGACGTTGCCGACCCGTGGTATACCGACGACTACGCCGAAACTTATCGCGACGTGATTGCCGGCTGCTATGCTCTGCTGAAAAAAATTAGGAACTAGTCCCTAGTCCCTATTTATTCCGCGAGCTTGATGAATGGCGCAGTGTAGTTGAAGTCGACGTATTCGACGGCGTGAGGATTTTTCTCCAGGTTGTTCAAAAATTCTTCCGTCAAGTGCGCCTTTTCGTCGAGCCGCTCCAATTTGCCGATACGAATTTGCACGGGACGATCGGTCGCGCTGTAAAGGACAATGTAATTCTGTTCGACGATTGCAATTTCCGACAGACGATTGAGAGTTTCCGCGTTCAACATGTGCAGAAAGCCGAGAATTTTTTTAACAATCTCGTCGTCAATCACGTCGCCGATATACAAATCGCGAACAGCCGCGCCGGTTATCATCGGTATCTGCATCGTCTTCAACGTCTTGTAGCTGTCCAAAACGGTGCCGTCGTGGTCAAGGTCAAGATAGCCGTAATTGCATTGAATCATCGCAAGCGGTCGACGCTCTTTGATTTTTATTTCCAATGTGCGCGGCAGTCGTCTTCGCACAGTCGACTTTGCACAACGTCCGTTTCCAATTTGAACAGCGGCTCGCCAATGTAAATGTCGGCGATTTTCATGATGTCTTCTTGCGTCAAATATTTCGCGCCGTCAAGTTTTATTTCGCTCAGCGTGAAGAACGGCACATAGACGAAAAAAGCGATAACCGCCGCGCTCACGACAAGGAACGTCAAACCTTTGAAGAAACACCCGAAATTTCGCCTGCGTCTTATGACCGCCATACTTTCACCTCTTCGCAAAAATTATTTGTCGCCGTAATGACCTTTGCAAGACAAAACGAGAGTTTCATCGCCGCTGACTTCGTAAATCAAACGATTGGCGTCGTCGATACGTCTTGAATATGCATTCTCTTGATGTTTAAGCTTTTCGGGCTTGCCAATGCCGTTTAACGCGCCGTCACGTTCAATACTTCGCAGGAGCTGATTGATTCTGCGCAAAGTTTTGCGGTCTTGATCTTCCCAATAAACATAATGCACCCAAGCCGCGTCATCGAACGAAATTTTACCCATCAACAATGCCCCCGAGTTCTTCAACTGTGGCACCGTCAGCCATTGCGTCCAATTCGTCCATTGAAACTTTTATGACATATTCCGAGGCGGAAGAATGAGCGAGCATCGCCAAATACTTTGCGTTGTTGATACACTGTTCAAATTTGTCAATGCCGCGCATTTTAACTTCCTCAACGAAATAATCCCATTCAAGCGGCGAAAAGGTTATCGGCTCTTTGATTAGTTTCGGTTCGGGCAAAGGTTTTCGCCAAGGATTTTTAACGCGTTCCATGATAAAAACTCCTTTCAGAAGTCGGCGAGCGCAAGAATTTTTTCGCACAGCTCCGGGAATTCAATGCCTGCTGCACGTGCCGCGTCCGGGACAAGTGAAGTCTCCGTCATGCCGGGAATGGAATTGATTTCGATAATGTACGGAACGTTCTCTTGTGAAAGCATCATATCGACGCGTGCGACGCCCGAACATTTGCACAACTTAAATGCCGCAACTGCCAACTTTTGAACTTCGGCGGTGATTTCGTCGGACAGCTGCGCGGGAACAATGTGCGTTGACATTCCTTTAGTGTATTTGGTCTTGTAGTCGTAGCGACCGGTTGTCGTTGTAATTTCGATTATCGGCAGAGCCTCGGCTTCGTCCTCATCGCCATAAACCGCAACAGTCAATTCGCGACCTTTAATGAATTCTTCAACGAGAATTTCGTTGCCGTAAGAAAACGCTTCGTCAATCGCTTCGTCAATGTCCTCGGCACGTTCGACAATCGTCACGCCAATACTTGAGCCTTGCGAATCAGCTTTGATGACGACGGGCAAGCCGAAATTTTTTTCGACCTCGGCGGCAAGTTCTCTGCACCTGTCAATTTCACGGTAAACGACAAATCGCGGCGTGGACAAGTTGGCGGACTGCAGGAAACGTTTCGTTGAGACTTTATCCATCGTCAACGCGGCGGCAAGTACTCCGGAGCCGGTGTAGGGAATTTTCAACATGTCAAGCGTGCCCTGAATCAAGCCGTCCTCGCCGTAACGACCGTGCACAGCGTTAAAGACGATACCGCAGTCTTTGGCGCGAATGTCGGCGGCAAAAGTCTGCGGATTGAGTTCCATCAGCTCGACGTTGTAATTTTTCGACTTGAGCGCGTCAACGACAGCTTTGCCCGTGCGCCGAGAAACTTCAGCTTCAGTCGACGTGCCGCCACACACGACGATAATTTTTTTGCGACGTTCATCTTCCTTGAGCAGTTCCAAAAGTTCTTCGCCCGTCTGATAAATATCTCCTGCGCCCATCGTGATGACCAAATCGCCCGGCGACAACTGATCTTTGACGGCGGCGGCAATGTCTTCGCGCTTGGGAATGTAGCTGACGGCTTGATTGGTCGTCTGCAAAACTTCACGTAAAATTGATTCGCCACTTACGCCCGAAATTTTTTCTTCGCCCGCAGAATAAACATCCGTCAAAATCAACGTGTCCGCTTCACGAAATGCACCGCCGAATTCTTTCAGCAAAAGTTGTGTACGGCTGTATCTGTGCGGCTGAAAAATGCAAACAAGTTTGTGCGGCTTAGTCTCGCGTGCGGCTTTCAATGTCGCGGCAATTTCCGTCGGGTGATGTGCATAATCGTCGACAACCAAAATATTTCTGACGCGCCCTTTGACTTGGAAACGACGTTTCGCGCCGTGGAATGTGCTCAAGCCTTCAGCGATTTTGTTAAAACTCACTCCGACTTCAAGAGCGGTTGCGATGGTTGCCAATGCGTTCAAGACGTTGTGCCGCCCGTGAATCGCCAGCTGAATTTTTCCTAACGTCTCGTCTCCGTGAACTGCGTCAAAAATTATGCCCTTGGTCGTCGTGCGAATGTTTCGCGCCGTGAAGTCCGCTTCGTGGTCAATCGCGTAGGAAATAATTTTGCGGTCAATGTCTTTGGCAAGTCCGCGCAGATTTTCGTTGTCGTAGCAGAGAATCGCAATGCCGTCGTCGCGGTTGATGTTCTCGATAAAAATTTTGAACGCCGCACGAATTCTCTCGATTGTGCCGTAATGGTCAAGGTGGTCGTCTTCAATGTTGGTGACGACAGCGATTTTCGGTTTGAGCGTGACAAATGAGCCGTCGCTTTCATCAGCCTCGGTGACAAGCCAATCGCTCGTGCCCAATATCGCGCCCGTGCCCAAGTCCGTCGATTCGCCGCCAATGATAATCGTCGGGTCAACGTCCGCGCTGTGAAGAACATAACCAATCATTGAAGTTGTGGTCGTCTTGCCGTGCGAGCCTGCAACTGCGATACCGCGTTTGGCGTTGAGAAGGTAAGCGTTGATGTCGGAGCGATGAAGTTTCGGGATTTTGAATTTGCCCGCCGCAACGACTTCGGGATTGTCCGTCGGTATGGCTGATGAGCAAACAACGGCATCAACGGGATTGCCTTTGTCGTCGAGAATGTTTTTGGCTTTGTGTCCGACGAAAATTCTTGCGCCGAGGTTGCGGAGCATTTCCAACGTCGCGGAGTCTTTCATGTCCGAGCCGCTGACTTCAAGCCCGCGTTCAATCAAAATTTTGGCAAGCGCACTCATTCCCACGCCGCCGATACCAATGAAATGAAATTTCTTCAAGCCGTCAAGTTTCAAATTAATTTTCCTCCTGTTTTAGTTGATTGATAAGTTTTTTGTCGAAAGTGAAGACTTCCGCATTTTCCAAGCTGTGATGCGCGGCAAGTATGCAGTCAACGAAATCAAGCTTAGTCTCGGCGAAAATTTCTACTGCGCGAATCATTACGGGCTTGCGTTCCATCTCAACCCAATTCAAGACGATTAGAAGTTGTGCCGTGATGTTCTGCCTGTCAACATGATAAAAAGTGCGCAAGACGTGTGAAGTTTCCATCAACACTTCGGGCAAGAGAAACGCCTCGCCACTTTCGATTAAATCTTTCGCAATGTGTGATTGCTTCTCGTTGTCACACAAAAGATAACGCAAGACGACATTTGTATCAACCAAAACTTTTCGCATATCTTTCCACCGCAGCCCTTTCCCATGCGCAACTTTCAAACGGAATCAATGCAGGATTTGCATACTTCGCCAATGCACCGAACGCAGAAATTTTTTTCGCCGGCGGTTTTACTCGCGGAATGTAGCCGTCTTCTTGCTCGACGTTGTATTTAATCAGAAACGGTATTGCCTCTTCCAACGTCAAATCGATTTTGCTGTAAAGTTTTTCAGCCGCCTCTTTCAAGTCCGCGTCGATTTCAAAGGTCACAGTAATTTTTTCGGTCATGGTAATTCCTCCTAAGTCAAGCTCAAGATTAAGTCTGCGATTTCGTCTGCGGCGTTCGGTTTGCCCAAGGACAAGCTCGCTTGAGCCATGCGTTTCAATTCGCCGGGCGAAGATAACAGCTCGTCGAGTGTCGCCGATAAAGTTTCTGCCGTCAAATCTCGTCAAAGTCACTGTTCGCCGCGTCTTACGTCAAACTCAAAATCAAATCTGCAATTTCATCTGCGGCATTCGGTTTGCCCAAGGACAAGCTCGCTTGAGCCATGCGTTTCAATTCGCCGGGCGAAGATAACAGCTCGTCCAAGGTCGTCGATAAAGTTTCAGCCGTCAAATCTTTGTTGAGAATCATACGCGCCGCTCCGACTTCGACAAGTGCTCGCGCATTGAATTCTTGATGATTCTCCGCCGCAAACGGATACGGTATCAAAATCGCGGGAATGCCTTTTGCCGTCAACTCTGCAAGTCCTGTTGCACCTGCACGGAAAATCGCTAAATCTGCCATCGCCATCGCCGTGGGCATGTCGTAAAGATACGGCACGACTTTGACGTTGTCGAGTGCGTCAACATTCAAACCTGCGTCGCGCAGTTTTCTTCCGACCGAATCGAATTCGCTCTTGCCCGTGACGTGAAGGAATTGCACAGAATTTTTTGCCGCCGATTTTAAAACGCCGACCATTGCATCGTTGATTGAACGTGCACCGCGACTGCCGCCCGAAATCAGAACAATCGGTTTGTCGTCCGTGAAGTTGAATTGCTTGAGCCCGTCAGACTTTTTCGCCGCGAGGACTGCTTTGCGAATCGGGTTGCCGGTATACGTCGTCTTGTCGGCAGGAAAATTTTTCAGCGCGTCACGAGTTCCGACGGCTATCTTGTCGACGAACTTTGACAGAATTTTATTCGTGATGCCCGCGACGGCATTTTGCTCTTGAATCAGCGTGGGAACTTTCATCAAGCTTGCGGCAAGAAGAATCGGCCCGCAAACATAGCCGCCGGTGCCGACGACAACATTCGGCTTGAAGTCCTTGACGATGTCCGAGGCGCGTTTAATGCTCATGATGGCGTTTGCGGCGCGAGAAATATTTTCCAGCGTGAAATGTCGCTCGAAGCCGCCTTCCAAATTGAGCGCGGTGAAATTTATTCCGGCTTTGGGAACAATGTCAGCCTCAAGACCTTTTTCCGTGCCGACGTAGAGAAATTCAGCGTCAGCGCGTTTCGATTTGATTGCGTCAATGAGCGTGAGCGCGGGATAAATGTGACCGCCTGTGCCGCCGCCCGATACTATCAGTTTCATGATTTGCTGTTGCCTCATTTTTTAAGCTTTGAGCTTTAAGCTTTAAGCTTTAAGGATAATTTGGAAATCATTGCATTTAACATGCTACTAATCTCAGAACTTAAGCTCAAAGCCGTTTCAACGTCATCATCTCCCAAATAATTCAGTCGAAGACAAGCCATCAGTTGAGTTTCAAGCTCTGCACGTGAGCCGCGAGCAATGAACAAAAAACGAAGATAATCTTTTTCGGAAGAACGTCCTCGCCCTTCCGAAATGTTTGACGGAATGGAAACGGCTGCGCGGCGCATTTGGTCTGAAAGCGCGTAAGTTTCTTCCTTGGGCAATTTCTTGACGAGTCGATAAATTTCAATGAGCAAATCCATAGATTTTTGCCAAACGATTAAATCCTTGTGATCACGAGTAGACATAAAAATTTCCTCCTTAAAGCTCAAAGCTTAAAGCTCAAAGCTTAAAGCTTTAAGCTCCGTCACGATACGTTTAAAATCACGACCGCGCTCCTCAAAATCGCTGTACATGTCGAAACTCGCGCAGGCAGGACTTAACAGGACGACTTGCGGCGCACGAGAAATTTTTTTTGCAAGTTCAACGGCACGTTGCATTGAATAGCCCGCCTCAAAAATTTTTTCGGCAGGATAGCCGCTTTCAATCGCACAAGATTTGAATCGCTCCGCCGCATCGCCGACGAAAATCAGACCGTCGACGCGCTCCTTGACGAGTTGCAGGAAGTCTGTTAAATCGGTGCCCTTGTCGTCGCCGCCCGCAATCAAAATTATATGTCCCGCAAAAGTTTCGAGAGCCTTAATCGCCGAATCGGTATTCGTCGCCTTCGAGTCGTTGTAAAATTTCACGCCGTCAATTTCGCGGACAAACTCAATGCGATGTTCGACGCCTTGAAAACTTTTCAGCACGCCGCAAATTTTTTCAACAGGTGCGCCGACGAGAAACGCCATCATTGACGCGGCAAGAGCATTCTCCACGTTGTGCCCGCCTTTGATTCCGAGTTCGTCAATCGTGCAAAGTTCGTGGGTGCCGTTGAATTTTATGACGAGCCGATTATTTTTCACGAACGCGCCTTCCGAAAGTTCACGTTGTCTGCTGAAATAAACGACTTTGCACGCGGCGCGGTCAATCATTTCGCGAGTGCGTTCGTCGTCGAAATTGAGCACGAGAAAATCTTCGGCGGTCTGTTGCGCGAAAATTTTTTCTTTCATCGCTTGATAAACTTCCATCGTGCCGTGACGTTTCAAATGATCGGGCGTGACGTTCAGAATCGCCGAGACGTGCGGACGAAAATTTTTTGTCGCTTCCATTTGATAGCTTGAAATTTCCGCCGCAATGCAACCGTCCGTTCCGACTTCAAGCGCAACTTCGCTCAAGGGCACGCCGATATTTCCGCCGACGCCGACTTTTTCAAACGCCGTCTGCAAAAGCAGTCCGAGCAAAGTCACCGTGGTAGTTTTGCCGTTGGTGCCGGTCACCGCGCAAATCGGAGACTTCGCCAAATCGTAGGCAAGTTCAACTTCGCTGATGACGGGAATATTTTTTTCAATCGCCGACTTGAGCAGAGGAATTTTCAGCGGGACGGCAGGCGACACGATTATCAAATCAACATTGCGCAAAAGTTCATCGGTCTGTTTGCCGAGCCGAATTTCAACGTCCGAAATGTCAACGTCAAGGTTTTCTTTGCTGTCACTCAAGACAACGTTCGCTCCGAATTTTTTCGCGACCTTAGCCGCCGCAATGCCGCTGCGTGCCGCGCCGATAACCAAAACATTTTTATTTGCCAAATCCATTATCAAAACTCCCAACGAAATTTAATCGCGATAATCTTAGCATACACGCGCGACAAAAGCTAATCTTTGCAAAAAAAATCCCGTCGCGTTGACGGGAGAAGTTGTCGCGTTGAATTCATTTCTTGACGAGCTTAGAGCCGCTGATTTTGTAAGTCGTGCCGTTGACGTGAAAAGACTCTGCCGCAAAATCGCTCAAGGTAATTGCCTTTTTCGTCGTGCCGATTTTGAAATAAACTTCGTCGTTAGTCTTGTCGTAAGTCGCGGAAAATTTGCCGGTTATCTTGAGCAAATCGTTGTCGCCGAAGCTGTAGATAACGTCGTTGCCTTCGCCGTCTGCATAAATAAACGTGTCCTTGCCGCTGCCGCCCCAAAGCGAATCATTTCCTTTGCCGCCCGTTAATGTGTCGTTGCCACTGCCGCCGCGAAGAACATCATTGCCCGCCTCGCCGAAAAGTTTATCGTTGCCCGCATTGCCGACGATTGAATCCGCACCTTCGCCGCCGTAAATCGAATCATTGGCAGAACCGCCGCTTATCGTGTTGGCGAGAGTGTTGCCGGTAATTTTAACGGCTTTTGTCCGCGCAGAGGCATCAACGGTTTTCACGGCTGAATCAATCGTCACGGGCGACTTACTCGAATTCGTCAACGTCAACTTATCGGAATTGCCGCCGACGATCGTCGTGAAAGATTTGTCCGACGAATCAATCATGCTCAATTTGACGCCCGCGCCTTTCTTGACGGTGAGAGTGCCGCTGCCGATTGTGAAGACGACATCAGAGCCGCTGACCGTCGCTTTAGAAATTTTGCCGCTTGAAATTTTAATCTTGTCGCCCGCCGCGTAATCGGTGACAAAATCTTTGCCCGCGCTGTAGATGAAAACGTCATCGCCGTTGCCGCCCGTGAGCGTGTCATTGCCTTTGCCGCCCCAAAGTGAATCATTGCCTGCGCCGCCGAGGATTGAATCATTGCCGGAGCCGCCGCGAATCGAATTGTCGAGTTTGTTGCCGACGATTGTGATGCCGCTTTTGAGAGCCGACGCGTTGACATTTTTAACGGTGCTTGCGAAGTCCGCGAGATCAAGTTTGCTGTCCGTGAAGTCCGTCGTCACCGTCAAGACAGTTTTCTTTGCATTGTAAGTCACGCCGTCGGGAATGCCGTCCGAATAATTTTTCGCGAGGTAGCGCAGATAAGAATAGCCGCTGCCATAAACTTGAGCATATTTCGTCGAGGCATCGTCATAACCGCCGACAATTTCGCAAAGTGCACTGCGAATTTCTTGCGGCAACTTGTCGACGTAAGCAACATTTGCTTTCAACGTGACTTCCGCCATTGCCTGCAAAAACAATCTGTCAAGATAATTCGTGAATTCGGCTGACGTGTCATGATAATTGCCGCTATAGTTATAAAGCGTCGAATAGATGTGATAATAATCTGTATCGAGCGTGCCGTTTTTGTCGCTGGCGGTAATGTTGTAGAGGAGAGCGGGATTTATATGCATTGTAATCTTTGACGCGAGTCCCATATCGTAATCAAAATCAATGCCTATTGCCGTCGTGGAATAAGCGTTGTGGTTGTCGAACACTATATCCATTTCGTTGATATTGGCGCGTCCGTCGGTGAAATTAATTCCGAGCGATTCGTTGATAAGGTCAAGCGATTCGGGCAACCACCAATTATAAATTGCACGCACGACGAGTTTTTGTTTGGCAAGATAAGTTTCTTCATCGTAGCCGAAATTTCTTCCGCCGTCGCCGCTTGCATAGGTGATATTGACGGTGAGTCCGTTCTTCGTGAAGGAGTTGTATTGAGCTTTCGTAAGGCTGACGGCTTTGGCAGTTTCGGGCACGATTGATTCGGCAGTCTTGACTTTGGAGCCGCCCGCGTCGGAACCGGTTATCGCGCCCGTATCTTTGTTGTTAAGTCGAATGCCGCATTTTTGCTCAAGAAAATCTTGATAGCTCATGCCCGATTTTGCTTCGCTGAACGTTGACTGGAACGCGGCGTAATTTCCTGCACCCACAGCTTTAAACGCGGCGTTGACGGCATCGGTGCCGGTCTTCTTTGTTTCGACGAGCGTCTTGACAAATTTCTTGATAACTCCGATTGTCGTTGACATAAGATCATCTCCTTGCACGAATTTTTATCTGATTATACGGCGAGTGCGCGAATGTTTTCAAGTTGCCGAGAGGTACACGCAGATTATTTTTTGACGAGTTTGTTGCCGCTAAGCTTGTAAGTTGAGCTGTTGACGTGGAAAGTTGTCGCCGTGAAATCTTTTAACGTGACGGAACCGCCGCTGACTTTCAAAGCAAGTGCGCCGCTTGTTGAGCTGTAAGACGACGTGAATTTAAGACTGTCCAACGTGAGCGAATCATTGTTGGCAAAACCGTAGATAACATCGTTGCCGTCACCTTTGGCGTAATAGAAAACATCCGCGCCGCTTCCGCCCCAAAGTGAATCGTTACCGCCTCCGCCGCTTAACGTGTCCTTGCCCGCATTGCCGTAAAGTCTATCATTGCCACTGCCGCCGAGGATTGAATCATTGCCCGCATTGCCGTAAAGTCTATCATTGCCACTGCCGCCGAGGATTGAATCATTGCCCGCATTGCCGTAAAGAGTATCGTTGCCTTCTCCGCCGCTTAAAGTGTCGTTGCCGTCTTGTCCGTAAAGTTCCGCATTGCCGTAAAGAGTATCGTTGCCTTCTCCGCCGTTCAAAGTGTCGTTGCCGTCTTGACCGTAGAGCTTATCATTGCCACTGCCGCCGAGAATTGAATCATTGCCTGCATTGCCGTAAAGAGTATCGTTGCCTTCTCCGCCGTTCAAAGTGTCGTTGCCGTCTTGACCGTAGAGCTTATCATTGCCACTGCCGCCGAGGATTGAATCATTGCCGTTGCCGCCGTAAAGTGAATCGTTCTTCGTGCCGCCGAGGATTGTGTTAGCAAGTTTGTTGCCCGTGATTTTAATGGCTTTGGTGCGAAAAGTCGCGTCGACAACCTCAATACTTGAACCGAGCGTAATTTTTTTAGCTGAATTGTTGCCAAGAAGTTGAGCACCTCCAATAATCGTTCGTTCCGTGCCGTTGACGACGACAGAGAGTTTCTTACCTTTGCCGCTCTTGACAGTCAATGAGCCGCTGCCGATTGTAAACACCGCGTCCGAGCCGTTAAACATCGACTTTGAAATATCCGCGCCGATTGAAATTTTATCGCCGACCGCGTAATCGGTTATGACATCATTGCCCGCGCTGTAGATGAAAACATCATTGCCTTTGCCGCCCGTCAACGTGTCGTTACCTTTGCCGCCGTTTAAAGTGTCGTTGCCGTCTTGACCGTAAAGTTTATCATTGCCACTGCCGCCGAGGATTGAATCATTGCCTGCATTGCCGTAAAGAGTATCG
>CAJOHG010000056.1:0-4671 GCA_905234395.1 uncultured Selenomonadaceae bacterium | reverse complement strand
ATTGCCGTAAAGAGTATCGTTGCCTTCTCCGCCGTTTAAAGTGTCGTTGCCGTCTTGACCGTAAAGTTTATCATTGCCACTGCCGCCGAGGATTGAATCGTTGCCTTTTCCGCCGTAGAGATAATCATTACCACTGCCGCTGATAATCTTGTTGTCCAACGCGTTGCCGACAATTCGGATGGCTTTGGTGCGTGCGGAGGCGTCAACAGTTTCAATCGCGGAAGAAATCGTCACCTTCGCGGCAGAACTGTTTGTCAACGCCAAATGCGCCAAATTGTTCCCGTCAATGTTCAACGCCGACAAACTTGCCGTGCCTTTGAGCGTGATAGTATCGTCGCCGACAATGATAACGTTGTCCTTGCCGCTTGTCGTCAAAGAATAGGATTCGGAGCCGTCGCCGATTTGCAACGTGGAAGTCGCATTGAAGCCGGTTATCACGTCATTGCCGCCGCCATAAATGAAACGAACATTCGCGCCGCTATTTTTTATGGTGTCATTGCCGCCGAGAGCTTGAATTGTCGCACCGGTCAAAGTGTTGTTGAGAGATTCGGCAGCAGACGTTCCGACGACCATAAACGGCAACGCGTCAAAGTCCACGTCGTCGAAGAGAGTTTGCAAAGCGGCTTGTTTGGCAAAATAGCGCAGGAAGACATAACCGCCCGCATAAGAATTGCCGCCGCCGTATTCGGACATGTTGAGATTGTTGCTTAGATAATCGGAGTCGTAACCTTCTCTGAAAATGTAAGTGTCGCGTTTGTCGTCAATGCCGTGAACAAGTTCCGCCGCGCCTTCCTTGATGAATTTGGGAAGATAATTGAAATGTCGAATGTTCGCCGCCATGAGAGCGTGAGTCAGCTCGTGCGACAAGGTGCGGTCAAGCAATGATGCGCCGGTGCCTTTTGAAGGTTTGCCGTTCACGTCAGAGGCTGAAATTTTTTTGTAGTAGTCGAGGTTAATGCTCAACATCATTTTGTTTGTCACGCCGGACTTACTGCTTACAATCCAATTCCAAACGGTAGCCAACGTGCCGGATTTTCCTTGTCCGTCGTAAAAGTAAAGCCCGATATCTTTAAGCGCGGGAGTGCCGGAACTGAAACTTAGCCCGAAACTTTCTTCGCCGAGTGTCAAGCATTCATTGCCCCACCACTTAAAAATCCCGGCGATAATCGTCTTTTGATTGTCGGAAAGTTCGTCGACTGTCAAGGGCGTGATATTATCAGAACTGCCGCTTGTTGAAGTCGTTTCGCCGAGCAGATGAATCGTTAAGCCGTTGCGAGTGAAAGTCGAGGCATCGGGATAGCTGCTTGAGACCGCACCGACTTTTGCGCCGCCTACAGAAACATTGCCCGCCTTAGTTGTTTTCACGTCGGCAAGATTGACGGTGACGGCAGTCGACGAATCGTTGTCGTTGGAGGCATTGGCATTCGACGCGGAATTAATCGTTGTATCATTCGACGCGGAGGCAACACTGACGCCGACACTTTCCGCATAAGTCGTTTTTTCCAAGTCGTTGATGTCGATTTTCGCGGCGGTCAACCATTTTTCCAACGTCTTGCCGGTCGAGCCGATTTTGACGGTCGCATCGGTGGCATTCGTGAAATTGTCGAATCGAACTTTGCGCTTGCCCGTCTTATCGGTGATGACGAGCAATTCATCTTCAATCACCGCCGATTTGATTTTGAATGTGCCGTTAATCGTCAAAGTGTCGTTCGCGCTCAGGTCGGTTATCGTGAGGTCTTTGACGGACGAGGCAATTTTGATTGAGTCGTTGCCGTCGCCCGAAGTTATCGTCGCGCCCGTTTTATTGGCATTGATAACATCGTCGCCTGCGCCGGCATTTATCGAATCCGCACCGTTTGAAGTGATGGTGTCGTTGCCGGAAGTCGCCAGAACAATCCAGTCGCGAGAATTTGTTTTGATAATCTGCGCGGCGGAAGTCGAGGCAATGTAAGTGTTTACGAGTTCTTCGGGAACGACGGAAGTTGAAGTTTTCTTCGTGCCCGTGCCGACGATTAATTTGTCGCCGTCAAGAGAAATGCCGTCCTGCAGAGCAAGCACGCGCATAAGTTTTGTCGTTAGTGTCGTGCCGTTGACAACATCGCCTGCAGTCAAGGTTATGTTTGCGTCAGAACCGGTTATCGCGCCGGTATCAGTGTTGCCGCTTGAGCCGTTGCTCCTTATTGCGCCGCTTGATTTGATGTAAAATTTTGAGTTGAGTTGAATGCCGCAATACTTTTCCAAAAAAATGTAAGCCTTGCGCTCTTTGATGACGTTCTCAATCGTGGAGCGTTTATCGCTGCTCGCACTGTAAGCGTTGCTGATTTTGGCACTGTCGTAATTTTTGGCACTTGCGCTCAAAATGGTTGAATCGATTTCCGAAATGGTCTTGCCGGCGTATGAACTGCCGAGAATTTCTTCAACCGCCTCTTGTTCAGCTTTGACTTGATCTGCTTTCATGCCGGCGATAACGTCTTGCGTGGCAGTGAAATTTGACACGGCTTTGATTGCAACGTTGAGCGCACTGTTTTTGAATGCCGTCGACGAACTGTAATTGCTTGCGGCAAGTTTCGCCATAAGCTTCTTTATAACTTCCTGTGGAGTCATGTTGAATCCCTGCCTTCTTCAGTTAAGTTGCCTTGTTCTCTAGATTTTTCGGCAAATATCTGAATCAACCTAAATGTTCAAATAGCACGCTCAAAAAAATTATCGCCGTGCCGATTATCACGATAAACATTGCCGCGCATAAGTCCAAATACCGCCGCGATAAATTCAAGCGAATCGGATGCTCAAGAAAATTATCGCCGCGCTGATTATCACGATAAACATTGCCGCGCATAAGCTCAAATACCGCCGCGATAAATTCAAGCGAATCGAATGCTTAAGAAAATTATCGCCGCGCTGATTATCACGATAAACATTGCCGCGCATATATCCAATTTCGTCAGGCGCAACTGTTTCATGTGAGTGCGACCTTCTCCGCCGCGATAACACCGCGCTTCCATTGCCAATGCCAAATCATCCGCACGTCGAAAGCTTGACAAAAATAACGGCACCAAAATCGGAACCATTGAGCGCAAACGTTTGACCACTCCGCCCGATTCAAAATCAAGTCCGCGAGATTTTTGCGCCTTGATAATTTTGTCGGTCTCTTCCAAAAGCGTCGGCACGAATCGGATCGCGATTGTCATCATCATTGCCAATTCATGCGCGGGCACTCCGATTTTTTTCAGCGGCGACAAAAGTTTTTCCGTCGCGTCCGTCAACTGCAAGGGCGAAGTCGTGAACGTCAACAAACTCGACAAAACGATTAACAGCACCAATCGCAGGCTTATCATCGCGCCGTAAACGATGCCTTCCGTCGTGACTTTGAAGACGTAAATTTTTGCGAGAACTTCACCGTCGTGGCTCACGAAGTGAATCAGCAACGTAAACAAAATTATCCACATGAGCGGCTTGACGGATTTTAGAACGGTTAAAATCGGCACGTGCGACAAAAAAATCAGCGCAACCGTTACGAATGTCAACGTCAAATAAGCCGCCCAACCTTGCGCCGCGAAAATCAAAATTATCAACACGAACAGCAAAATTATTTTCGTGCGCGGGTCGAGCCGGTGAAGTGTCGATTGTCCCGGAAAAAATTGTCCGAGCGTTATATCTTGTAACATTTATTTGAACAACTCTATTAATTGTCTGCCGATAAGAATCACGGTCATCACGATAAACAGCGGACGGACGTAAGTCGCGCCTTTTGAAATCGCCATTGACGCGCCGCAATACGCACCGATAATCATGCCGACGCCCATTGGCAACGCGTAGGAAAAATTGACAAGTCCGCTTGCGATGAAAATTATCGTGGCTGAAAGGTTGCTTGCCAAATTCGTCGCGCGAGCATTTGCTGCCGCACCAAGAAAACCATAGCCCATCATCAAGAAGAGGAACAGCATAAACGAGCCCGTGCCCGGACCAAAGAAGCCGTCGTAAACGCCAATCGCGAAGATGCCGACGAGTCCGAGCAAATAATTTTTTTGCGAGACGTGAACCGATTTTTTATCGGCGTTCCAATTTTTTTTCAGCACGCTGTAAATCGCAATGACAATCAGCATAACGACGACGAGCGGTCTCAAAAAGTCCGGCGGGATTTTTTGCAGAATGATGACGCCGATAATTGAGCCGATAAACGACAGCGGGAACATCACGCGCAAAATTTTTCTGTCGAGGGTGCCGGAACGCAGATATTTGAAAAAGCCCGCGATTGCTCCCATGCACGCCGCGACTTTGTTTGTGCCGATGACGTTCAGCATTGGCAAGCCCGTCCACATCAGAGCAGGAAGTGAAATTAAACCGCCGCCGCCGACAACCGAATCGATGAACGCCGCAATAAAGCCGATGCCCGCCATCAAAATCATGAACGTAAAATCAATCGTATCCACATCAAACTCCTAACTGAATTCACGTCGTCCATTTAAGTTTGCTTGCCAATTAAATCACAAACCGCGCCCATTGACAAACAAATTTTTTTTGCGGCTTTCAATTTTGTTGAGAGTTTAACGCGTTGTGAGGGTATCAAAAAAGCAAAGATTTAATCTTGCCGAATCGTGCAAGCAGAAGACAGAAGTTAAAGGCTAAAATTTTGGTCAAAATTCTCAAACAAAGTCCGCTAAGAGTTTTACT
>CAJOHG010000055.1 GCA_905234395.1 uncultured Selenomonadaceae bacterium | reverse complement strand
CAACTGCTTCGAGTTTACTAAAAGATTCACAAGAGCAAAGGAGGGCGATAAAACTTTATTCGAGAATATTGAGTATCAAAGAATACGCCCTTATACGGGCATAACGGCAAAGCGGAAGGTTCTCATTGCAAAGATAACGAATACTTTTATGCTCTCAACAAATTCGACTCTTTGGAAGATTTCCGACAAAAACTTGCTCAATGGAATTCATTTTCAAACGAACTTCCTATGCTTTAGCTTTCAAATCTCCGCGGCAAGTTTTTTCTGCCCTGTTGTAACATATCTTTGACAATCCAACAATTTTCGACGGCGTTGCCAATGGAGACAAGTTCAAAATCAACGGCAAGACGTATACAATAAGCGACTCTAAGCTCAAATAAAATCAATCGTCTCCATTGCTACTTCCCTAATCACGTTGCCCATTTCATCAGCAATGATTCTTCTTCTTCGGGACTTAGTTCGCCGCCGTGCAACATCTTTTGCGCAACGTCGCGCGCCTTAGAGAACATGTCAACGAAATTCCAATCGAAAATCGCGTTGAGCTCGTCGAAAAGATTTTGCGCGTCGTCGAAAGATTTTTGCTCCATTTCATTGGCAGCACGACGATCGCAAACCAAACCAATCGCCAAGAGACAAACGCCGATCTCGACGTTGTTCAAATTTCTCGAACGGACGACTTTGCAAAGATCGGTTACGATTTGTTCGCGACGAACTGTCGATTTGGTCGGACGCCCGTCAATTTTGAATGCAACTCCGAGTGCGTGAGCCGAAATTTGAATCGTGCTGGTTGCCGCGCCCGCGAGAACTTTCACAAAATCTTTGCGGAACTCCTGGTAAATCCAATCGACTTCGGTTTTCGTAATTGCGTGCGTGTAAAGATTTGCCATGCGGAATTTTTCATTGCCGTGCAGATTGACGAGCATCGCAATTTCTTCAGCACTGCCGCACATCGACAACGCGTAAACCGCTTGAATTTTCGTGTTCATCTTCAAGCCTTGCGAACGACCGAGATTTATGCCGGGATTGTAAAGTTCTTCGTCGAGAATGTACAGACATAAACGCGCGAGGCGTCTTTTCTGTTGAGCAGTCCAATTCGCGCCGATTTTCCGCGCAATGACAATCAATCGGAGCTTGAAAGACTCTTCGCGAGAATTTTTCACGTCGTCAAGCATTTGCAGGAGCGGTTCGGCAAAATCTTTGTGGTTGCTTGAAGAAATTATCGTGCTGACGTTTAGCTTGAGCGTCGAAGAAAATCTGCTGTTCTCATCTTTGCTGCGGCGTTTAAAGGCGTCGTCAACGTTTCTGCACAATGAACGAATCGTATTGAGTTGCGCGCGCGGATTGACACGGCTGCCGAATCGCGGAATTAATTTCGTCTTCGGACCTTTCTCAACGCCGGTATCAACAGAAATCGTCGCGGCACCGTGATCCATCAACTCGCGTCCGCGTTCATCACGACACGTGGCGGCGTCCATGCGAATAATTTTGTCCTCGTCCATAAAAATGCTGAACGTGACAAAAGTATCCTCTTTCATGCGCGAATAACGTTCGGGAAATTCAATGTTGCCCTTCGCGATGATTCGATAGTTGCCGTCAGCCTCACAACGAGCAATCGGCACGCTGATAACATTTTTGCCCGGCGGAAGTCTGAAGCCCGTAAAACGATCCGACGTGTAAGGCAACTCTTTGCCTGCGGGAATAATTTCTTCGTAATTGCCGCCGAACGTGACGAGATAAAAACTTTCGTTGAGAATGTTGCTGCCGAAGACGACGCCGATTGAACGATCTGCAGCGGTGATATTTCTGTTGCCCGAAAAATTTCTGCGCGGCGGTTCAAAGGTCGGTTGAGAGAAATTTTGTTGCAACGTGTCAAAGTTTCTCTGCATCTGCATAGGCGTTTCGGTCGGCAATTCGTCTTGCACTTCGCTTGCCAATTCTTTGTCGTATTTGTGCAGGAAGTAATGATAAACTGCGGCACCGCGAGCAACGGCTTGATCCGGGTCGAGAGCGACAATCGGGTCGAAGCCGAAAAATTTTTTCAAGCGATTGATGACCATGTAGAAACGTGACATTCCGCCGTTCATGATGACAGCGTCGACAGTGACATTGCTCGTGTTGAGCTTGATTGACGCTTTGTTAAGCACGTCGAGAATCGGCAGGATAATATTTTTCTGCTTGCCGAATTTTTCTGTGGCGGCTGCAAGATTTTTGTAGTCGTTGAACTGAATTTCCTCGCCCATGAATCCGCGCCAAATGTCCTCAAGTTGCGCCGTTGTGAAACTGTCGGAATAAGCATAGCCGGTCGTGCCGATGTTGCCGCCTACGGGAAAATCTTCGTCTTCGTCAAACCAACCGGAGTTGTCGCCGCCGAACGCATCGCTTTTTTGCGCGCTGACTTCAAGTTTCAAATTCTCCGCGTAATTGAGCAGTTGACTCATAACGCCTTTTTCCTCGTGACGAATTTTTTGAACGATGTCGGCGTGAGCGGAATATTGCTCAAGATAATGTTGAAACATTGCCCGCGCCAAACACAAATCAAAATCGTCGCCGCCGAGCAAAGTGTAACGGTTTGTTGCGATGTCTTGGACTTTCAAAATTTCGGGCGCGTCGTCGCGTCGAGAAATTTCGTGCAGAGTAATATCAAGCGTGCCGCCGCCGAGGTCGAAAACCATAACATTTTTCTTCGCGCTCAAATCCAAAATCTGATCGGCAATTTCTCCGTTGCGCACTTGATTGATAAAGTCGTAAATCACGGCGCGCGGTTCGGACAAAAGAATTTGTCGCGGTGAGCCGTCAGCCTTTCTGATTTTTATTCCGGCAAGTTCAGCGGCTTTAAGCGTCGCTTGTCGCATGATGAAATCAAAATTCGCCGGGACTGTGATAACTGCGTCGTCAATTTTCTCCAAATGATAAATCTTAGCCGCGTTCCTTAACATGTGCTCCAAAATTCTCGCCGAAACTTGCGCAGGAGTTTTATCGGGCACGTTCGACGACAAACCTTCCGCGAAGGCGTTGCCCATCTGACTTTTGATTGACTTGGCGACAATATACGGGCGCAACGGATACCTTCCTTTTGCGAAGTCGCCGACAATCGGCTGATAATTTTTTTCGTCGTTGTAGTAGACACAGCTCGGCAGAATCGGACTTTTCTTCAACGTGAATTTGGAGCCTTGCCCGGCGTTGAACATGTCAACTGCGCGATCCAAATCGACGACTTTGCTGACGATATTTCCGTTCGGACGAATATTAACCGTTGCGAGCACGGAATTCGTCGTGCCCAAATCAATGCCGACGCAAAGGTCGTTATGTTCCTCTCCGTTGATTTTCATGATAAAAATGCCTCCTTAAAAATTTATTCGACAACTTCTTTCAAACGCGGGCGAGCAATTTGCACGTTTATTTTTATAAACACGGCCGGGCGATAAAAAATTTATTCGACAACTTCTTTCAAACGCGGGCGAGCAATTTGCACGTTTATTTTTATAAACACGGCCGGGCGATAAAACTTTCACGCGCTTAACTTCGGTCGTGTTCAGAAACGGCGAGCCTTCATGATCGCACGATTCGATTTCGTCAAGGCGCACGTCTTTAATTGCACCGGGCTTGAGTATCGGATTTAATTGCACGTCAAATTTATTCGACAACTTCTTTCAAAAATTTGCACGTCCTTATTTTTATAAACCCAGCCGGGCGATAAAACTTTCACGCGCTTAACTTCGGTCGTGTTCAGAAACGGTGAGCCTTCATAGTCGCACGATTCGATTTCGTCAAGGCGCACGTCTTTAATCGCACCGGGCTTGAGTATCGGATTTATTTCACTGTCACGAATGAATTGCGCGAGCTTATCAATCAAAATGAACAAGCCGCCAATTTCCGGCGGAAGCTGAACATTTTCCTTGCGCAGTTGACGAACGCCGTTACGCACGCTCAAAACCGCGTCGAGAATGCAACCGTACTTGTCGGAATTCAGACGCGAGAAAAATTCTACAAGCTCATCTTGACGGCTCTGTTTAATTCGCGAATCGAATTCGTCCTGCAAATCTTTCAACAGCATGTCGGAGCGGTTAAGCATGTTTTCGAGCAGCTCAATCTTGTCCTGTTGCGAATCTTTCTTTTCGCCGCGCCCGGAGCTTTTGGTTTTCGTGCAAATGTTTTTGAGCAGATCGCTTGCGTCGTAAAGAAAATGTTTCATGTAAACGTTGCCGAAAAGTTCAAGCATCGCCGCATCGTCGCCGCCGTCAAGTTCCGGGTGCCGAACATAAAACATCAAGCAGGCAATGCGTTCCTGAATTTTGTAGCGTTCATCGTCGCGCGTCTGAATTGCCTTGTTGCGCAACGTCATGTAAGCATCAAAATCTTTCTGCTTGTGCGATTCGAGAGCCTTTGCAAAAGCTTCAACAGTCTCCGATGCCCAACCGATAAGTTCAGCGCGTTTCTCCTGATAACTCAAGCGATTGGCTTTGAGCGTGCGAATCACGTCCTCGCCGCTCAAGGTGGTCTTGTAACGTTCATTCATCTCTTCGGCACAACCGCGCGGCGTCAACGATTTGTTCTCGCAGAAAATTTTTATGACGCGATTTTCCATGATGTAGATGTCGTAAGATGACGGCGACAAGTTTTTACTCTTGCGCTCAATGCATTTGTGAAGGTTTTCGATAAATTTCTTCACAACGGGATCTGTGAGGTTTACCATGAAAAATTCCTCCTTGTGAAACAATTACAACTCAAAGGGTTCGCCGGTGTGCGGAAAAATAAAACTCGTGCGCGAATCGGGATCATTCATCAAAACTTGCTCAATCGTCATGTTCATGTGGTAAAGTTTATCGGGCGGGCTGTGAACGACGACGCAGACTTTAGGATTGATTCGGCGGACAAATTCGACTGTCGCGGCAAAATCGTCGTGCAGAGAAAAATCGCCGTTCAAAACTTCCAATCGCGCTCTCAAAGGCGGCGGCATCGTCGACAGAATAACGCAAGGTCCTCGCGGGAAAAATTTCAGCGGATAATCTTGCTCGCTCATTATCGGAATGTGCACGTTCTCGAAACGGTGAATGATTCGCATTACGCGGTCGTCGATAAAAATTTCGGCTTGCGGAATGAATTTGTTAATCAGCGTCAAAAGTTCAACGCCTTTGCTGACCTGCGTAACTTGACAATAAACCGTCCTGCCGCGCCGCAACGCGTAATAGATTTTGCCAAGAATTTTTTTCAGAGCACTGTCGCTGTCGCCGAAACGTCGATAATTCGGATGTCGCGCGTGAAGTCCGCAGAGAATCAGAATATCAATCTTAACGTTCGGCAAAAGTGCCGCGCCCACAAGTTGCGTCGGGAACGTCGAATAATCGCCCGTGTACAGAATATTTTTCCCGCGAAAATTCATCAACGTCATCATTGCGCCGGGAATGTGTCCCGCTTGATGAAAACTTATCGACAGATGCGGCAGAGGAATTTTTTGCAGGAAGGCGACGTTTGAAATATTCTCTTCGATTGAATTGAAACGTTCTTCCAGTTGCGCCGATAAAATTTCTCGCGTTAAATCTGTCATGTAGACGGCGGCGCGTTCGTTGAGCGTCAAAAAGTCCGGCAGTGCTGCTGAATGATCCAAATGTGCGTGCGAAAGTATGACGTGCGAAATTTGATGGAAGTCTTGAAGATACGGCGTGTCGAGCAGAGCGGAAAATTGTGGCGCAAATTTGATGCCGCGTGTTGAGCCATAACCACAATCGAGCAACAGATTATTTTCACCGAGCTTGAGGAAGTAGCAACTTGCTCCGACTTCTTGTGCACCGCCCAATGCCATGAAAATTATTTTTCCGCTTGCCAACGTCTTCACCTCCGCCGCCAATGATAACAAAAAACGCTGTCACGTGAAAGGGTGCGGAAAAGATTTTTGAGCACGGTTGCGGCAGGAAATTTTTTTTGCGATAATCAATCGTAGAAATTTTTTTTGGAGGTTACAAATGATTGATGAGCTGAAAAAATTCGTATTAAATGATGTCGACGCGTGCAAAGTTCTCGTTGTCGGCGACGTGATGCTTGACAAATATTATTTCGGCGAGGTGACGCGCATTTCGCCCGAAGCTCCCGTGCCGATTGCTCACGTTACGCAGGTCAAAGAAACTTTGGGCGGTGCGGCTAATGTCGTGCACAATCTGGCGTTGCTGGGCTGTCAAACGTCAATCGTTGCGCAAATCGGTCACGACATTCACGGCGAAAAACTTTTGACGACGTTAAAAAATCGCGGCGTAAATTTTTCCGGCGTGATTGAAACTTCAAAGCCGACAACGACAAAAATTCGCGTGATAAGCGGTCACCAACAGATGATTCGATTGGATTTTGAAGATGTGCAAGAACTTGACGGTGCCGACGAAAAAATTCTGCTGGAAAAATTTTTTGAACGACTTGCGAACGTTGACGCGGTGATTATTTCCGATTACGGCAAGGGAGTTTGCACGGAGCGAATTTGTCGCGAAATTATCGGTGCGTGTCGTGCGCAGAAAAAATTTGTCGTGGTTGACCCGAAAGGCGACGATTGGCAAAAATATTTCGGTGCGAGTTTCATCACGCCGAATCTCAAGGAGTTCAACGAAATTCTTCCGCGCAAAATTAAAAACGTCGACGCGCAAATCGAATCGGCGGCTCAAAAAGTTATCGGCGAATTAAATTTGAACGGGCTGATTGTCACGCGTTCGGCAAAAGGTTTGACTCTCGTTGACGGCAAAAAAATTTCGCACATCAAAGCGCGGGCGCAAGAAGTTTTCGACGTATCGGGTGCGGGCGACACGGTCATTTCGGTATTCGCGTTGGCATTGGCTGGCAAAATCGATTCGGCGGCGGCGGCTTATCTTGCAAACGTTGCGGCGGGCGTCGTCGTGGCGAAGGTCGGAACTTATGCCGTTGACCGTGAGGAATTGCTTGCGGCTCTGTAACGAAAAAAGAGACCGTCCGCAGAGGACGATCTCCTTTTCAAAATGCAATGTCACTTATGCAGAACTTTGTAGCGATAAAAATAGCCGTCGACAAGCATTTGACGCGCCGCATCGTCTTTCTTGAGTTTGATGACGTTGAAAAGATTTTCATGCGCTTTTTTAAGTTCATCGTTCTTGCCGAATTGAATCATGTTGCGGATTGTGGTCATGCGCATTTCACTGGTCAAAGTTCTCACGAGTCTGGCGATTTGTCCGAGCAATGAATTATGCGCGGCGGCGGAAATTGCCTCGTGAAATTCGTCGTCGGCAATGAAAACTTTTTCCACGTTGCCGCCGTCAATTTCTTTCGTCAGTTTACGGAGCTTTTCTTGCAAATGGAACAAATCCTCGGACTTTGCCTTGTCCATTGCCAATTCAAGTATGCCGAAGTCAACCCATTCGCGCAATTCTTTTAGCGAATCGATTGAGTCGGATTGATCGAGAATTATTCCGTAGAGCAGAGGATTTATCATCTTGTCGGAAAAACCGCTTGCCACGAATGTTCCTTCAGGGCGACGAATATCGAGCACGCCGAAGGAGACTAAAATTTTTATCGCCTCGCGTATGGAGTTGCGCCCGACGCCAAAGCTTGCCGCCAGCTCCATTTCAGTCGGCAACTTGTCACCGGGACGAAGTTCTTTATAAATCATTGCATAGGTCAAACGGTCTATGACTTGTTGGACGACCGAAGTATTGTCAATCGGTCGCAAAAAACTTTTCTCACCAACCTCGCCGGCTGCCATATGGCACAACATCCTTTCTGCTGTAATTTTGTTCTAATTATAACTTGCAAAATTAACGTGTCAAGCAAAAGCATTGACGTATAAATCATTGATTGGAGGGAAAACTATGCTTTTCGATTCGCACATGCACACGAAATTTTCTGCCGATTCCGAAATGCTCGCGACGGACGCTTTAAAACGCGCGGACGATTTGAATTTGGGAGTCGTCTTCACGGAGCATTTCGATTACGGGCTTGAACTCGACGGAAAAAATTTCACGTTCGATTCTGCGGCTTACATGAACGAATACAAAAATTTGCGCGGCGAAAAAGTTTTTCTCGGCGTGGAAGTCGGTTTGAGGAAGTTTGCGCGAACGGCTAACAAAAATTTTATCGCGTCGGCTGATTTTGATTTCGTTATCGGCTCGATTCATCTCGTCGACGACGTGGACATTTACTATCCCGAATTTTTCGCGGGCATGGACAAGGCGACGGCTTACGGCAAATATTTTCAACAGATGGCGGAAGAAATTGAACTTGCCGATTTTGATGCGCTCGGTCACATCGATTACATTTGCCGCGTTGCTCCTTACGACAATCCCGAAATTGACTACGCGACTTTTTACGCGGAGATTGACAAAGTTTTGAAAATCGTCGTCGAACGCGGAAAGGTTATGGAAATTAACACGCGACGTTTCGACAATCAACGCGCAATTCGTGAACTCGTGCCCGTCTACAAAAAATATCGCGCACTCGGCGGACGGTTCGTAACGATTGGTTCCGATGCCCACAAAGTCAGCGCGATAGGAAATTTTTTTGCTCGTGCTCTGAATTTTGCTCGCGAAGTCGATTTGACGCCCGTCACTTTCCGCGAACGTAAAATTGTTCCGCTAACCTAAGACACATCGACGACTCGACATTGATACGCTCCGTGAATGCGCGGAATTTTTTTTGCAGGTTGACCGTAAGCCGTCAAAAGTTCGTCAACGTATTTCATCACGACGGCGACGGGAATTTTTTTCATGCAGGCAAGGTTGTCGTCACCTTCGCGCGGACAAATATGTTTTCCGCACGGATGACAAGGTTCGGGCGATTTAATGAGAATATCTTTTGCGTCGTAAGGATAAAAGCCCGGCACCGGCGACGCGCCAAACATCGTGACAATCGGAATATTTCTCGCAACGCCAATGTGCATCGGCCCGGAGTCCGTCGTCAGGAAGAGAACGCAATTATCGATAAAGCCCGCGAGCATTGCCAACGAAAATTTGCCCGTAAAAATTTTCAGCCGCGCAGATTTTTTGTGACGCATTTTCTCAACGCAACTCATGACAATTTCTCTGTCCATTGTGCCGCCGAGAAATGCAATTCCGTAGCCGCGCTCAATCAAATTGTCCGCGCATTGAGCAAAGTAAGAATCGAGCCAACGTTTAGTTTGCCAACTCGCGCCGATATTGAACGCAACAACTTTCGTGTCGCCGAAATTGTCAACGAAAATTTTTTCAGCCTCGCGCTCAACGTCGTCGGGAATCCACATTTCAAGCCCGTTGTCGAAAATTTTTTCAATGCCGCAAGCCTGTCGCAGAACGTCGAAATGAGAATGAACTTGATGTTGCGTGCCGGGAAAATATTCAGTTTTAAAGCCGCGTTTGACGTGACGAGCAATCGAAGGATTCGGCAAGACCTTATCAAAAAATTTCGCGAAGCCGGGCTTTGAATAGCCGACGATTTTTTTTCCGCCGCTGAATGCCGCCAAAGCACTTGCGCGTTCGTTGCGGTGCAGATTTATTACCAAATCAAAATTTTTTGCGCGAAGTTGCGGAATCGTCTTGAACAGAGCGGAAATTGTCTTGTCAATCAAAATGCACTCGTCAAGGTGTTTGTTGTATTGCACGAGGTCTGCCAATTTTTTGTCGGCGAGCAGTGCCAAATGCGCCGTCGGGAAATTTTTTCGCAACGTGCAAAGTGTCGGCGTCACCAACATCAAATCGCCCAGGTGCATCAAATTTATCACGAGAATTTTCATCAGCGTTGCCCTTTCAAATTAATCGTGCATGTGATTCTGTCAACGCCGCGATTTTCCTGCCGAAACTGAAATCTGCACTTGCGCCGAAAAATTTTCTGTGCTAAAATGCGCCTGTCTTTTTTTAGAGAAGAGGTGATTTGCATGTCTGCTTACTGTGAAATTTGTAAAAAGGGCGCAATGTCGGGAATGAACGTGAGCCATTCGCATTTGAAGACTAAACGCAAGTGGAAGCCGAATATTCAACGCGTGCGTGCCGTAGTCGACGGAAAAATTCAGCGCGTCAACGTTTGCACTCGTTGCCTGCGTTCCGGCAAAATTCAACGTGCGATCTAATCGCGATTGACTTCAGACTAAATCAAAAGCTCCTCAACCACACGGCGAGGAGCTTTTTCGTTGCGCACTATGCATCACGCATTGAAGAGCGTCGTCTATTTGTCATCCGCCCAAAAATTTGAGCGAACGACTCAACGAAACAAGTCACGATCCGAAATAAATCGGCAGACTTGGGGAGGCGTGTTGAGGTCGGTTTGAAAGAACGTGTTGTCGAGTTTTGGAGTTGACGGTTGACGAACTTACGTGCTGTCGTGACGAGTTTATACAGTCGGACAACGTGGCGAACGCGTCGGACTCATCATGGTGCTTTTATATCACGCAAAAGCGAACGTTGTGCAGCCTCTTAGTTCATCTGCACCTGAACCGACTCCGCTCAATCAATGCGTAATGCGTAGTGCGCAATTTGTAATGATTCAGTTTCTATCGACGTAGTCTTCTATGACTTCAAGCGCGGTTGCTTGCGCGTCGAAGGGCAATTCATAATCAACGGTCGTCGAAATCAGCGCGGCGTCAATCGCATTGGAAACGGAATCGGCTTTCGTCTGCAACTTGCCGATAATTTCGCGGACACGGTTGCGGTCAAAGTCAATCGTTTTTACGCGCTCAATGTCGTAGCGATAAGTCGTCTGGTTGCCTTCCTTGTTGAAGACGTAGCCGACGCCCGCATTTTTTTCGACGAGACTGGAGCTTTTGTATTGCCGCAAGTCGCGAAGTTTTTCAATCGTAAGGTGGCGTTTCTTGTTCACGTCAACGGCACTGTCCAAATCAAATTTCATGGAGCTTTTGGCGGCGTGAATGGCTTTGGCAATTTTCTCGCGCTCGTCAATCAACATCAACATGAAGTCGATAATTGAATCGGTCGGAAATTTGTCGTCGACGACAATGTTAATCCTTTCGTCGGGCTGACCTTCCGCTGCCTTTGAACGGAAATGTTTTTCGGTGACGGTGATAAAATTTCTTTCGTTGCCAAGGTAGTCCGAAACGAAGTTGAAAAGATTTTCGATTTTATTTTGCGCTTGGAATGCTTCTTTCAAATTCACGGCTGTCACTCCCTAAAATTTTTTCTCGCCAATTAAATCACAAATCGTGACCGTTGACAATAAAAAAATTAAACCGACAAGAAAATTTCCTGCCGGTCGTTTTAACAATGTGGAATGTGGAATTAGGAATGTGGAATGGAAAAAATAATTCCTAATTCCTAATTCCCAATTCCCAATTCCCAATTCCCAATTCCCAATTCCTAATTATTTCATGCCTGCTTGAGCCGCAACTTCCGCCGCAAAATCAGTTTCTTTCTTCTCGATGCCTTCGCCGAGCTGCCAACGCGTGAAACGCAAAACTTTTTCGCCGCCGAGAATGTCTTTGACGGTCTTCTCGTTGTCTTTAACGAAAATCTGTTCGACGAGGCAAACTTCCTTGTAAAATTTGTTGATGCGTCCGAGAACCATCTTTTCAACGATTTTTTCGGGCTTGCCTTCTTCCAGAGCCTGCTTGCGGAGAACTTCTTTTTCGTGTTCAAGTTCGGAAGCGTCGACACCTGCGCGATCAACGGCAATCGGATTAGCCGCCGCGATTTGCATTGCGACATCTTTGCCGAGTTCAGTGGTGCCGCCGGTCATTTCGACAAGCACGCCGATTTTGCCGCCCATGTGAATGTAAGTCGTGAGTTTGCCTTCAGTCTCGTATGTGACAAAGCGACGAATCGAAATTTTTTCGCCGATAGTCGCAGTTGCTTCCGTGACGAGGTCTGAAACTTTTT
Source organism: uncultured Selenomonadaceae bacterium (assembly GCA_905234395.1). Classification (GTDB taxonomy): domain Bacteria; phylum Bacillota; class Negativicutes; order Selenomonadales; family Selenomonadaceae; genus Quinella. Next base: position 19,701 of record CAJOHG010000055.1, on the reverse strand, counting down.
TGCCGCCGATTGAGCTGTCATTGAGCGCGTCGAGGTCTGCAGGTTTGCTCTCGGCAATGTGTTCGATGATTTGTTTTTCCAACGCGCGGAAATTTTCGTTGTTCGCCGTGAAGTCGGTTTCGCAATTGACTTCGAGCAGGACGCCGGTTTTTCCGTCAGCAGAAATGTAAGCCGCGACAGCACCTTCAGCCGCAATACGCCCGGATTTTTTCGCCGCCTTGGCAATTCCTTTTTCGCGCAACCAATCGATAGCCTTTTGCATGTCGCCTTCGGTCGCCGTCAACGCTTTTTTGCAATCCATCATACCTGCGCCGGTTCTCTCGCGCAATTCTTTAACAGCACTAGCACTAATAGCCATTTATAAAAATCTCCTTGTCATTTTTGTTCAGCTGTGAGCTTTGAGCTTTGAGTTGTAAGGAATTGCCCTTAAAGCTTAAAGCTTAAACCTTAAAGCTCACTCTTCGTTTTCTTCGGCAGCTTGAGCGTTTTCGGCACCTTGATTGCCTTCGAGCATCGCGTCAGCCATTTTCGCCGTCAAAAGTTTCACGGCACGAATCGCGTCGTCATTTCCGGGAATAACGTAGTCAATTTCATCGGGATCGCAGTTTGTATCGACGATTGCGACGATCGGAATGTTGAGCTTGCGGGCTTCGGCAACGGCAATGCGTTCTTTGCGCGGGTCGACGACGAACAATGCGCCCGGAAGTTTGCTCATCTCTTTAATGCCGCCGAGATATTTTTCAAGACGCGCCATTTCGTGACGCAGTTGCATGACTTCCTTTTTCGTCAAAACTTCAAAGGTGCCGTCCTGTTCCATCGTCTCCAAGTCTTTCAAACGATTGATGCGCTTTTGAATCGTCTGGAAATTTGTCAACATGCCGCCGAGCCAGCGTTCATTGACGAAAAATTGTCCTGCGCGAAGAGCTTCTTCCTTAACAGCCTCTTGAGCCTGTTTCTTTGTGCCGACGAACAGAATTGATTTGCCTTCTTCAGCAACGGAGCGCACGAAGTTATAAGCCTCGTCAACTTTGCGAACGGTTTTCTGCAGATCGATGATGTAAATGCCGTTGCGTTCGGTGAAGATGTAGCGAGCCATTTTCGGGTTCCAACGCCGCGTTTGATGTCCGAAATGCACGCCAGCTTCCAAAAGCTGTTTCATTGAGATAACTGCCATTTGAAATACCTCCTGTTTTCATTCGCAGAACATTTTTCGCGCCGATTAACAGCTGTCACTGCACAGGTCGACGCTCCATTCTGCGTGAAGTTGTAATGCGGCGAATTATAGCACAAGAAAATTTTCACGGCAACAATTTTTTTGACGACGATAAAAAATTTTCGTTTCATCGCGAGGAAGAATTGCGCATTTGATTATTCGACGGTCGGCGGAATTGTGTTGAATTGCTTGCGCGAAATGATTTTGTCGCGTTCCAACTCGCGCAAACTTTTCGTCAGCATCGTCTCGGTAATGCCGATAACTTTTCGCTGAAGTTCACGGTAGCGCAAAACTTTATAAGCCAAGAAAAATCTGCGCAACAGCTAAAAAATTGGCGTCTTGCGGAATTTTCATTGCCGATTATAATTTGCTCAAAAATTTTTGTAAAGGCGCGTGTGTCTCATGAAAAATATTTTCGACGAAATGAATTTGGGCGGCTTGAAGTTGAAAAATCGGCTGATACGTTCGGCGACGTGGCTCGGCGCGGCTGATGACGACGGCAATTTGACCGAAGAAATTTTTTCGACGTATGAAGAGCTTGCAAAAGGCGGAGTCGGAGCGATTGTCACGGGCATAACGACAATTTCATCGCACGACGCGCTGATTGAAGGCATTGCTCAATTTCACGGCGACGAATTCATTGAGCAGCACAAAAAATTTACCGCAATGATTCACGCGCACGACTGCAAAATTTTCATGCAAACGGCGATTGTCGATTCGGTCTTCGCGATTGACGGCGAACTTTACCGCGTGCCGATAAATTTGTTGAGCGATGAAAATATTTCGGAGGTCGTGAAACTTTTTGTTGACGCGGCGATTCGTGCGAAGTCTGCGGGCTATGACGGCATTCAACTTCACGCGGCGCACGGATTTTTCTTGAGCCAATACATTCAGCGCGACGAAAAAATTTTGGGCGACATCTTGAATGCGATTCGTGACGTTGAAAAAAATTTCTGCGTCATTGCCAAGATTAACGGAGAGAATTGCGTTTCGGCTTGTGAAATTATGGCGGCTCACGGAATCAACGCGATTGAAATCAGCGGCAACTGCACTTCGCGCGAGGCTCGTGCTCATTTTGGCGAAGGTTACTTCCAAAATTTTGCCGAGGTCGTCAGCGAACGCGTTGACGTGCCGATAATTTCCGTAGGCGGTTGGCGCAGTGTCGAGGCGATGAATAAATTTTTGTCGACGACGAATATTGACTTCCTGTCTCTGTCGCGTGCATTGATTCGCGAGCCGTCGATTGTCAATCGTTGGCGGAGCGGAGACTTGCGACCGTCGGCTTGTATCGGTTGCAACGCTTGCTATCAAACGCCGGCGCACAAATGTATTTTCGTCAGGAGTTGAGATTATGCATTTCACGAGCGGAATAAATCGTCCGCCATTCGAGGCGAATTCGGGCTTTTTGCAGGTTACGAGCGGCTGCAGTCACAATCGCTGCGACTTCTGCGGATATTTCAAAGGCGTAAAGTTTGAACGTTCGTCGCTTGAAGAGATTGAAGCGGACATAAAAGAAATTCCGAAATATTTTGGTGCGCCGCGCAGAATTTTTTTGCAGAGTGCCGACGCCTTCGCCGCGAGTTACGATACGTTGATGAAGACTGCCGCGTTGATTCATAAATACGTGCCGAGCGTTGAGACTATCGGCGGTTACGCGAGGATTGACAATTTTATCGACAAAAGCGTTGACGAGTTGCGCAAACTTCGTGACGTCGGCTTTGCAAATCCGTACATTGGTGTCGAATCCGGCGACGATGAAATTTTGCGGCGCGTTCATAAAGGTTACGACTCTAAAATTGCGCGGGAGCAGTTGGAAAAATTGACGGCGGCGGGCTTGCCGATTATCACGAACTTTTTAAACGGACTCGGCGGAAAAAATTACGGACTTTCACACGCGCAGAAGACCGCACAGCTTTACGACGGAATAAACATTTCGATGATTGAAGTTTCGTCGCTGACATTGGTGTCGAAAACGCCGCTTTACTATCAAAAACTTAAAAATAAATTCGAGGAGGCGTGCGAAGTCGAGCGATTGAAAGAAATGCAAGAATTTTTGCGTTGCCTGACGAACGAAACGATTTTCCTTTCCGACCATGTGTCAATGCCGTTTTTTGTCCGCGCAGAATTTCCGAAACAACGTGACGAATTAATTGCCGGCATACAAAAAATTATCGACGACGTTGGCGAGGAAACACTGCGTCGACACCGCGACGCGCATCCGATTATGTGAGGAGAATTTTCAAATATCGGCGGCGGAAAAAGAGAAAGTTTCTTTGGAGTTCAATGCTCTGAAGACTTTCTCTTTTTTTAATGTTCTTTAACGTTCGTGCGGTAACATTCATACAGATTGCAACTTTCCAAAATTTTTCTTGCGGTTGCGGAATGCTTTTTGTATCATGTGAAAAATTCTCGACAAGGAGGCAAGTTTGATGAAAAAATTTTTTGTCGCACTCATGCTGATTATGTTGATGACTTTTTCGGCAGAGGCAAAGGAAGTCACCGTTGACGGCTTCGGCACAAATCGTGAAGAGGCTTTGCAAAATGCAGAACGTCTCGCCGTTGAAGAGGTCGTCGGCACCTTCGTCAACGCGGAAACTCTCGTTGAAAATGCAATGGTCAAACTCGACGAAATTTACACGCACGCGCAAGGTTTTGTCAGCGGCGTCACAGTTTTGAGCGAAGGTTATGCGTCGAACGGACTTTACAGGGTCACCGCGCGAATGAATGTTTCCGATGAACCCAACAGCGCGTTGATAAGTCAGCTTGAAACGGTCCTGCGCCTGAACGATCCGCGAGTAACCGTTATCATGCTCCGTGATAATGCTCAAGCCGGCACTCACGACGAATTGGCGGAGACTGCACTAAACGACAAACTTTTGACGCTCGGATTCAGTCACGTTGTCGACGCGGACATTGTTGCCAATTTGGAGAACGCTCGACTGCTTGAAAGGATTTACAACGGTGAACGCGGACTTGTCGGAATCGGCTCAAGTCTCGGCGCGGACTATTTAATTCTCGGCAAAACGCACACCAATTCGCAAAACGTTCGCTTGCCCGATTATAAGAACGGCGGCTACAAAGAAATGGCGATGCTCGTTGCCAACGCCGACATCACCGCGAAAATTATCAAGCTGTCGACGGGCGATATTGTCGGGACTTTTTCGGTGACGGCGCGAGGCAATGACGTTATCGGCGACAACGCTGAACGCAACGCCATTCGCAATGCCGCTGAAGATGCCGCGTTTGAATTGGAGAAACGATTCAAGAAATTGGCAATGACCGTCCGTTCAAGCAACCACGTCAGATTTGGTTCGTGATAATCAATCGTGTAAAGGATTTGGCGGGCATTGAAAGAATTGCACTGGCAGAAAAGTTTTGGATGTGCGAAAATGTTCAAACTCAAGCTCAAGGGCGGCGCGGAAGTCTCAACGCTCAAAGAACTGCGTGAGAGTTTCAACTTGGAAGCGGTCGTTGGCTATTTCAAGAGCGGCGACTTGCTTACATGGCTCGAAGACAGATTTTATGAAAACGAGGCGGACGCAATAAGCGAAATCGACAACACAAACAGAAATTTGACCGCAAAAATATGCGCGGTTCTCAATGTCGAGTGCGATGATAATTTGGAGTTCATTCAGCGCGTTCGCGAGAAAAAATCTATCCTCAGCGACAAAACCGACGACGAAACGATTATCGACAACGCCGTTTCAACCGCGCTCAATCAGGAAGACGCAACCTCGATGATCAGGGAAGCTCCCGAATCTTAATGTAGGCGGAAGTAGTTCATTCACAGAGTTTGACGCATCGACACCGAGATTTATCTTGTCGTTACCTTTGCCGCCGAGGATTGTCACGTTGCTCGCCGTATTTTCAATATAACTATTGCCCGCGTCGCAGAATGAAATTTACATTGACAAAGGCTCCAATGACGGACTTCGATGCGGCGAAATTTTGACTATATACAGAGAGAGTGCGCCAATCGTCGTGAACGGAAAAATCGTCGGTTTCAAACGCGGAAAAGTCGACAAGGCGCGAGTCGTTGAAGTCAATGGTGATTATTCTGTTTGCAAGACGGTCGGCTCAACCGTGGCTCATAAAGACGACATCGTAAGCAGAGAATAGAATTTCAAACTCAATCTCCTGCCAATGCAAAAAGATTTTTTTTGCGAAAAATCTCGTATCGGAAAAACCGTCGGTTTCAAGCGCGGAAAAGTCGACAAGGCGCGAGTCGTTGAAGTCAATGATGATTATTCTGTTTGCAAGACGGTCGGCTCAGCTGTGGCTCATAAAGACGACATCGTAAGCAGAGAATAGAATTTCAAGCTCAATCTCCTGCCAATGTAACGGGATTTTTTTGCAGAAAATATCCTTGCCGAAATTGACAAAAAAAAAAAATAACTATTATAATAGGCACAAGACAATCAAAAAGTTTTTTCGAGAGGAGACGGTTTTTATGGCAGTTATTGATAACACGTATGGTTACAACACGATCATTTCGGGCACGAGCAAGGCTGATTCAATCCTTAATTCCGCTTATGACGTGACAATCAAAGCCGGTGCGGGCAAGGACACCATTCGCAACGGTGAATCCTACGTTACAATCGACGGCGGCACGGACAACGATTATATTTCCAACAGCTATGCCTCGAACGTTTCAATGTTCGGCGGCAAAGGCAACGACACCATTTGGAGCGAATGGTCTGCTTCGATTGTTGCCGACGGCGGTGCAGGCAATGACTTTATCAGAAGTTACGGGCACAATTATTATGCTCATGACATTACAATGCTCGGCGGTGCAGGCAATGATACTCTTTTCAATGTGGACGGTATCGCGTCAATCAACGGCGGCGCGGGCAATGATTCAATTCAAAACACGGGCGCAAAAAGTACACTAAACGGCGGCGACGGCAACGACATCATTGAAAATACGGCTTACTACGCTTCATTGACGGCGATAAACGGCGGCGACGGCATAGACTACATTTTCAATAACGCTTCCAATGTCACAATCGACGGCGGAGCAGGTATCGATCTCATTGAACTCGGCATTGCGGCGACAAAGAATTTGATTCGGCACAAGGCGGGCGACGGCAACGATTCCATTTTCGGATTCGGTTCAACGTCGACGCTTTCAATTTCGGGTGCTTATTACGAGACAACCAAAAGCGGTCAAACCGTGGTCGTTAACGTTCTCAATGACAAGATATATTTGATGGGCGCGGCAAGTTTGTCGTCCGTTAATATCGTCGGCAAGACAAAGAAAGATGCAATTATCACCGGCACGAACGGCAATAACTCCATTACAAACAGCTTGGGCGGCGCAACGATTAATGCACTCGGCGGCAACGACACCATTACCAACAAAGGAATTTATGTTTCAATCAACGCGGGCGCGGGCAATGATTCTGTCAACAATTCCGGCTCCAAAGTCACAATCGGCGGCGGCGCAGGAAATGATTACATTTTCAACACCGGCGGCAACGTGACAATCAGCGGCGGCACGGGTAACGATAAAATTTCGCTGAAGTCTGCAAACAGTCTTATCAAATACACTTCGGGCGACGGCAATGATACTGTCAGCGGCTTTAATGCCACGTCGACGCTTTCAATCGGCGGCGGAAAATATTCCACGTCAAAGAGCGGCTCCGATTTAATTGTCAAAGTCGGCGACGGCAAAATCACATTGCAGGGCGCGGCAAGTTTGTCTGCTGTCAACATCAAAGGAACCGTAAGCGACGGTTCAAGCTCAACGTTAAAAACCGTGACGAACTCGACCAAATCGCCCGTGACCGTCGGCTCCGCTGTCAAAACCATTGACGCTTCCAAACGCACAAAGGCTGTTAAAATCACGGGCAATGCCAAAGACAATTCAATCGTCGGCGGCACTAAAAATGATTCACTTTACGGCGGCAAAGGCAACGATTCGATAAGCGGCGGCAAAGGAAACGATAAACTCTACGGCGAGGCGGGTAACGATGTACTTCGCGGCGGTGACGGCAAAGACACGTTGAGCGGCGGCTCCGGCAACGATAAACTTTACGGCGGCTTAGGCAATGATTGTATTGTCGGCGGCAAAGGCAATGACAGCTTATGGGGCGACGCAGGTAAAGACACGTTTATCTATTCAAACGGCGACGGCAAAGATGTCATTTACGGTTTCGAGAACGATGACATGTTGAAAATCACGGGCAAATTCTCTGCGTCCTACAGCAAAGCCAAATCGGAAGTTTATTTCAAAGTCGGTTCAACCAAAAACGCCATCACGTTGCACGACTTCACGGCGACAAGTTTCAATGTCAACGGCTCAACTTACAAAATCAGCGGCACCACGCTTAAAAAGCAGTAAATTTTCCAGAAAAAATTTTATCCCGTCAACACGGCGGGATTTTTTTTGCGAAAAAATTTTCTTAAAATTGTTGCCTGCAAAAAATGATTATGATAAACTAAGCGGCGGTTATTGGCAGGTTGAGGGTTTTTAATTTTTAAAAGCGGCGTTTGTGAAAGGCAAGCGCATTTGTCAAAACCAATCATGCAGGTGACAGTTATGCAAGTCATTTTATCGGAGTATTTGGGATTTTGCTACGGCGTCAAGCGGGCGATAAAAATTGCCAGAGAACACGCGGATGGGAAAAGTTGCACGTTGGGACCCATAATCCACAATCCGCAGATGGTCGAACGACTGAAAGCCGAAGGAGTCGGCACGGTCGAAGATTTGTCGGCAATGGAGGAGGGCACGATAATAATTCGCTCACACGGCGTGGGTCCGCAGGTCTATGAAAATGCAAAGGCAAAAGGTTTGAAAGTCGTCGACGCAACATGTCCGCACGTGAAAAAAGCGCAGTTATCAGCAAAAGAATTGGCGCAAGACGGACGGCAAGTTGTCATCATCGGCGAAAAAAATCATCCCGAAGTCAAAAGCATTTTTGAATGGTCAAACAAGAGTGCAATTATCTTGGAGACGGAAGAGGACGCAAAAAATTTTCCGCACTGTGAAAAGCTCGGCATCGTCTCTCAAACGACGGTCAGCGGCTCAAACTTTGTCAAGATAGTTGCGCACTTGCTCGAAAAATCGCACGACATCAGAATCCTGCGCACCATATGCACGGCAACGGATCAAAGACAAAAAGCAGCATTGGAGCTTGCGTCCAAAGTCGACGTTATGCTCGTCATCGGCGGTCGCAACAGCGCAAATACCACACGCCTTGCGCAACTTTGCGAAAAGAAATGCAAGACTTATCACATCGAGACTGCCGCAGAACTTAAGCCCGCATGGTTAGATAATGCCGACAAGGTCGGTATCACAGCCGGAGCCTCAACACCGGACTGGATTATCGGGGAGGTTTATAAACAGTGTCAGAGGATTTGAAAAACGAGGATATGGGTAATTGGCTTGAAGAGTCTGAAGGGCTCAAAGACATTCGCGAACACGAAGTAGTCGAAGGCACCGTTGTATTGGTCAATCGCGACGAAGCCTACGTCGACATAGGTTACAAGCAGGAAATTGCCATCCCGAAAAAAGAGCTCGCTTATCCGGAGCCTGATTCGGCAGAAGAAGTCGTCAAGCAGGGCGACAAAATCAAAGTTTACATTCAATCGCTCGGCGGCGAAAACGGCGGAGTTCTTTCCAAAATCAAAGCTGATGCCGAAGTCGTTTGGGACGAGTTGCGCGCGATTAAAGCTCATAACGAAGATCCCGAAGCCGAAGATTTGCAGACAGTTGACGCAAAAATTAACAGCGTCGTCAAGGGCGGACTTACTGCCACCGTCAACGGACTGCGCGGCTTTATTCCCGCCTCGCAAATGGAATTGCACTTCGTCAAAGATTTGAGCGGTTACGTCGGACAGACTGTCAAAGCTCTGCCGATTGAAATTGAATCGCACAAACGCCGCTTGGTTTTGAGCCGCCGTCAACTTCTCGAACGTGAACGCGAAGCCAAACAGCAGGAAATTTTCAGCACGATTCACGAAGGCGACGTTCTTACCGGCACCGTTAAGCGTCTCGTCGACTACGGAGCGTTCATTGACATTGGCGGCGTCGACGGTCTTGCGCACATTTCCGATTTGTCTTGGGAACGCGTTTCGCACCCGTCGGACGTTCTCAAAGTCGGGCAAGAAACTGAAGTTTTTGTCAAGAACATTGACCCGGAAACACGCAGAATTTCTCTGTCCGTCAAACAAACTCAACGCGACCCGTGGCTTGACAGAGCCGAAAATTATCACGAAGGCGACTTCATCGAAGGCAAAATCGTTAAGCTTGCCAAATTCGGCGCGTTCATGGAAATTGAGCCAGGCTTTGACGGTTTAATTCCAATGGGCGAACTTAGCGACCGTCGTATCGAAAATGCGGAAGAAGCTGTTGCTGTCGGCGACATCGTCAAAGTTAAAGTTCTGCGCATTGACATGAAGCGCAAACGCATTTCCCTTTCGATTAACCGCGCCCGTCGCGAAGCTGCTCATGCGAACTTCAAACGTTATCAGCCGCCTGTCGAAGCTGAAGCTGAACCCGAAGTCGCGGAAGCTCCTGCCGAATAAAAATCAATCATCACGCAAATTAAAAGGGCGAGCAACATCGGTTGCCCGCTCTTTGTTTTTGAAGGAGAATTTAACATGAGCACTTTGACATTGGAACGCGCCAAAGAAATTTTACGCAAACACGTGACGGAACCGCATTTGTTTGTTCACGCGGCGGCAGTCAGCTCAGCAATGGGCGCATTGGCTGAACATTTCGGCGGCGATAAGGAGCATTGGTCGGCAATCGGCTATCTGCACGACGTTGACTTTGAAAAATTTCCCGATGAACATTGTCAACACGTCCGCGAACTTTTGGAGCCGGAAGGTATCAGCGACGACGACATCACCACGATAATTTCGCACGGCTACGGCTTGACCGGCGCAACGATTAAACCTTCAACCGACTGCCAGAAAAGTTTGTTTGCCGTCGACGAACTCACGGGCATTGTTCACGCGTATGCTTTGATGCGTCCCGAAAAAATGAGCGGCATGAGCGTAAAGAGCCTCAAGAAAAAATTCAAGGACAAACGTTTTGCCGCGAAATGTGACCGTGAAGTCATTCAACGCGGCGCAGATGATTTGGGCATGGAACTCGGCTTGTTGATGGAACTTTGCATTAAAGGCATGACTGAACGCGCCGCTGAACTCGACCTTTGACGACGTGAATCATTTGTCGAAAAAACACCTCCGATTATCAATCGCGGAGGTGTTTTTGATTGCATTTTAATCATTCAAAGCACGCCAAGTTTAGCGAACAATTATATCTGTTTCCGAAAATTTGTCCTCGTCGTCGATTTGACATTCCTGCCAATCTTGCACCACTCTGTCCACGATTTTTTGAGTTGCATTTTTGTGCGTCTCGTAAATTTGCTTGGCGACTTCCTGTCGTTTGGCAAGCAAAGGATCTTCGCCTTTTATCAAATCGTCAAGATAATGTTCAACATCTTCCCAACTGCGGGCGATATACATTGCATTGAACATTTCTTGATATTCGGGCAAAGGGTCGGCATTCGGGAATTCGCAATAAATTATCGGTCTTTCCGTGAGGAACAGCACAATCAACATTGACGAATAATCCGCAAGAAAAATATCCGTCTCCTTAATGTTCTCGTCAATTTCAACGGCAGATGTGTCGTAAATATTAACATGATTATTTTCCAGACTCTCTTGATATTCAACGAGTTCTTCTTCAGACATCAATCCTTTTTGTACGAAACTCCTGAAGGCGAGCTTATGCGGACGTATGCTCAAATCTATTTTATTGCCGTATCTCTTGCGCAAAGAAATAAAATCATTTCTGTATTCCAAAAAGTGACTGCCGCCGGTTATTCCGCTGTAACTCCACCTGGGCGTCCACAAAACTCTTTTGGCGGAACTTTTTGTCACGGGCATTCTATAATACTTTTCCAAAATGGGATAGCCCAAAAATTCAAAGTGAGAATAGCCCAATCGGATATTTTCGGCAAATTTATCCTCAAATGTGTCTCTGACCGTTTCGGAAGAACAGAAACAAAAATAAACATAGCTGTAAAATTCGGGATGCTCTTCCAACAGCCTGTTAAAAAAATTATAAGTAAGATTCGCGCCGTAAGTTATATGACATATCTTTGCAAATTGAACTATGTCATAATAATGGCAACCGCTTATGGGCAGGTGATAATTGTATGGATTGCTGATGAACACATAATCGGGACGCAATTCTCCCAGACCGGCGAGCGAAAAATTCTGATAAATCACGACACCGGGATATTTTTTGAAAAAATATTGGAACACGGTTTCATCCGTCAAACCTTGTTTGTTTCCGGTAAGAACAAGAAAAGTTTCGGCATCATCTCTGTCGCGCAATGCCTCATAAATTGTGAGCATTTTGTCGTGAGCCGTGGCATTGGAATTCCATATAAAGACGACGCGCATTTTCCGCGGTTTATGTCGCCACTTACTCTGCCTCGAAAGGTAATATTCCGCCAAATCATGATCCGAGTAGCTTATTCGCGTGTAGAAATTTGCAAGTACTCCTCTGATGTCCAGGCAAAGTTCGTGCGAGAATACATGGCTGTTGAACGGCAATGTCAATTCTTGCGGCTTGATGAATTGCAACATTCCCAATATCGCCAATTCGCGTTCGTCTTGCTCGATGTGCTCATTGTACCAGTGCATCAAATCTTTGACGAATTGTTTGCCCATGGAACGCAATGCAGGGTCTTCGATTTGAATCTGCAAGAGCGCAAGATATTCTCCGTACCACGGTTTTTCAGGCGCAAATTGCAAATCTCTAATCTTGATTTTGAGCAGACGATTCGCCATCATTTTTTTCTTCTGAAATATCACCGTTTCGGGATGCAGTCGCTTATAAAATTCCAACTCAGTTTGCAATGAGTCATCAACTTTATCGGCGGCTTGCGATTCTGCAAAAAATTCTTCGGGCTTTTCGGTCGTCTCCTTTGAATTCATTGTCGCCAAAATTGGGCGATGGTTTAACGCCATAAGTCCATCTCCTTAAAAAAATTTTTGAATGACTTCACGTTAGTTATGATAGTTTTTTTTTTTTTTTGTCAATTCCTGCCGCGAAAATTTTGCAAAAAAATTTCCGCCTTTTGACGGAATGGAAAGGTCAACTGTTTTTGACAAATTTTGAGTCGTCGACGTGTCGAACAAATACTTGTACCGAAAAAAATTTTCAAGAGGTGTTGATAATTATTTTCATGCGTGATAAACTTTCAGCATAAAAAATTTCCGGAGATGATGAACTTGACGCTTAAAGATACAAAACCAGGAATGGTCGTGCGGATAGATTCGGTCGGCGAGTCGGCTCTCAAGCAGCGGCTCATGACAATGGGACTTATTCCCGGCACGCGCGTGGAAGTTTTAAATTCGGCACCGATGGGCGATCCAATCGCATTAAGACTTCGCTCCTACAACTTGGCAATGCGCAGAGACGACGCCGCGCAGATTGAAGTTTCCGAAGTCGGCTGAAAAGGAGGCTAGAACATGTCAGCATTATCCGTAGCTTTGACCGGCAATCCGAATACCGGCAAGTCCACGATTTTTAACGAATTAACCGGCGCACGTCAAAAAATCGGCAACTGGCCCGGCGTCACCGTCGACAAGAAAGTCGGAATGATTGAGCACAACGGCAGGAAAATTTCCGTCATCGATTTGCCCGGCACTTATTCAATCAACGCGCGTTCGCAGGAAGAACAAGTCGTCGCCGATTATTTCAAGGAGAATAAGCCCGACGTCGTCGTTGACATCGTTGACGCGGCAAATATTTCGCGCAACCTTTTCTTGACGGTTCAGCTTATGGAAAACGGAATTCCGCTCATCATCAACTTGAACATGATGGACGAGGCTAAACGTCACGGCATAAAAATCGACATGCAAAAATTGGAAGACGCCTTCGGAATGCCCGTGACAAACACAATCGGCAAGAGCAATGCCAGCGTGCGAACTTTGCTTGACGTTTTCACGAATACGCGCCTGTCGAATTACAAGCCGAGCAAAATTATCAGCGACCACATCGAAAAAATTCACGCACTGCAACACAGCGGCTTATCGGCTGAAAAAATCGACGAAGAAATTATTTCCGCACGTTATGATTTGATTGATAAGATTATGGCTCAAGCGGTCACGGTCAGCGCGGCGGGCAAAACTTTCACGGAGAAATTGGACTCGTTCCTTGCAAACGGCGTTACTTCACTGCTTTTGATGGTTGCAATTTTCTATTTGATGTTCCAAATCTCTTTCAACTGGATTGGTCAACCGCTCGCGGACGAACTCGGCGGCTTTTTTGAAGAGACGTTGGCACCGGCGGCGGCAGATGCAATGGCGGACGCAGGCGTCGCCGATTGGATGCAGTCGCTCGTTTCGGACGGAATAATTACGGGCGTCGGAGCAGTGTTGAGTTTCGTTCCGCTGATTTTTACGCTGTTTTTATGTTTGAGCTTCCTTGACGGCACAGGTTACATGGCTCGCGTCGCGTTCATCATGGATCCGATTATGCGTCGTGCAGGTTTATCGGGAAAATCGATTATGCCGCTTGTAATGGGCTTTGGTTGCGGAGTTCCGGCGATTATGGGTGCTCGTGCGCTTGATACGAACAAAGACAGAATGATTACAATCCTCGTGACGCCGTTCCTTACCTGCAATGCAAAAGTTCCGATTTTAATGCTGTTCGCGTTTATGTTCTTCCCTGACAACGCCGCAAATATTGTTTTCGTGATGTATTTCCTCGGAATAGCGGTTGCAGTTTTAATGGCGAAAATTTTAAACGCAACGACGTTCAAAGGCGAAGAATCGACTTTCCTTCTCGAATTGCCGCCATACAGACTTCCCGATATTAAAACCGTTTTGCTTGAGGCTTGGGACAAAGGCAAGGGCTATCTCATTAAAGCCGGCACGATAATTTTTGCGATGAGCGTTTTGATTTGGTTCCTTAGCAATTTCAATTCCGACGGCATGACCGAAGACATGGATCAAAGTTATTTGGCGTCAATCGGCTCGGCGGCGTCAACGGTTTTCGCACCGCAAGGCTTTGACACGTGGGAATCGGGCGCGGCAGTCGTCACGGGCGTCCTTGCAAAAGAAGCGGTTGTTTCAACGTTGGGAATTCTTTACGGCGCGGACGAAATTGATCCTGACGAAGCAGAAAATTCGGCGCAAGCTCTCCTTTCCACAACTATGGGCGGCGTTTTCACACCTCTTGCGGCGATAGCGTTTATGGTCTTTACGCAACTTTATTCGCCGTGTGTGACGGCACTGGGCACAATCAAAAAGGAAACTCAATCGTGGAAGTGGATGGCATTTGCATTCTTCTACACCTGCGCGGTTGCTTGGGTCGCGTCGCTAATCGTCTATCAAGGCGGCAAATTGCTGGGCTTTGAATGAATTAGGAATTAGGAATTAGGAATTAGGAATGATTTTACAATTCCACATTCCACATTCCACATTGAAAAAATTTCCCGGCAGAAGTTTTGTCGGGAATATTTTTTTCAACGTGAACATTGTCGCTGAACTTCCGCTCTGATAAAATGCACGCGCTATGGAAATTTTATTTATGCTGATGTTCGCCGCCGCGCTGATTGTGTGCATTTCGGCAGGCAAATCGATTCTCTTCGCGCTGATTTTCGGGCTGATAATTTTTTCGCTCTACGCACTCGATCAAGGTCATTCGCCGCGAAAAGTTTTCGACATGTGGAGCACGGGCGTCCGAACAATCAAACCGATTCTGATAACGCTGTTGCTTATCGGCATGCTCACGGCGATTTGGAGAGCGGCAGGCGTCATACCGGCGATAATCGTTTACACGTCTGATTTTTTCTCGCCCGCGATAATTTTGCTGATGACGTTCTGGCTCTGCGCGTTAATCTCTGTGTTGACGGGCACGGCATTCGGCACCGGCGCAACTATGGGCGTTATCTGCGCGGCGATTGCGGAAAATTTGGGCGTACCGACGTGGCTGACAGGCGGAGCAGTTTTATCGGGCTGTTATTTCGGCGACAGGTGCTCACCGATGTCAACAAGCGCATTACTCGTCGCAACGCTGACACGCACGGACATTTTTAAAAATCTCGTCGGCATGATTCGAACGGCAATGGTTCCGTTGATTTTGTCGAGCGTGCTTTATCTTGCGGCAGGAATTTTTTTCGCGGGCGACGGCTCAACGACAGTCGACACGACAGAAATTTTCGCGCGAGCTTTGATAATTCGTCCGATTGTTTTAATCCCGGCAATTTTAATCGTCGTGCTGTCAATCTTCCGATTGCGCGTTCAGCTGATGATTGGCGCGAGCATTTTGACGGGCGCGGCGATAGCATTTTGGATTCAATCGGTGCCGCTTAACGACTTGCTGAAATTTTTGGTGCTGGGCTACTCTCCGGCGGACGAAGAGCTTGCAAAACTTTTGAGCGGCGGCGGAATAATTTCAATGGCGAACGTTTTGGCTATCTTATGCTTGTCGAGTTGCTACGCGGGAATTTTTCAGACGACGGGCTTTTTAAATCGACTGCAAGCTTTGATGATTCGGCTCGGCAAAAAATTTTCGCCGTTCGCAAGCGTGGTCGTCGCGTCGATTATCACGAGCATGATCTCCTGCAACCAAACGTTGGCGATAATGTTGACGCACCAACTCTGCAAAAAAGTCGAGCCGCGCGCAGAAATTTTCGCGATTCAACTTGAAAACTCCGCCGTGGTAATTTCGCCGCTGATTCCGTGGTCGATAGCAAGTGCCGTGGTTTTGACGCCGCTTAACGCACCGACGACAGCAATTTTCGCCGCGTGGTATCTGATTTTAATCCCGCTGTATTGTCTGAAAACGGAGATGATTTGATGATTGCAACGATTGTTCTTGGAATTTTAATCGCGGCTGTTCTCGCTTACGGCTTGCGAACGATTTACAGAAGTTTTTTCAAAGGAGAGGCGGCTTGTTGTTCGGAAAGTTGCTCAAGTTGTAACGGCGGCTGTTCGACGAAACAATCCCTTGACGACGGTTATCGTGTTCGCGTCGAAAAAATTGAACGTTTTCCGATTCACCGCACCATTGACGTTGACGGCATGACTTGCGAGAAATGTATCTATAAAGTCGTGCGTGCGTTGGAAAAAATTGACGGCGTGACGATTGCGGCGGCAAGTCTGGAGAAACAATCCGCTCTTGTCGGCATGAAAGAAAATGTTGACGATGATGTTCTGCGCGAGGCGATTCGCAAAGCCGGTTACGAGGCGGGAGCCGTCACGGGTTAAAGTTTCGTAAGAAAATTTACATTGTCCGCCGTGCGTGATAAAATTCGCGCAGAAGTTGAAATTAAGCATACGAAATAGATTTATAACCATTCACCTAAGCGACGAAGAAAATAACTTCGCCGCTCATTTTGTCTAAGGAGGGATTCACATGTCAACGGTAGCAGGAGGCACATTGCAAGGCTCGTCGGGCAACGACAGCCTGGAAATTATTCACGAGATAAGCGGTTGGAACATTGCCACGCGCCAAACGATTTACTCCGCGCTTTACGGTCTCGAAGGCGACGACAATCTTTCCAACAGTCTTTTCATTTACGGCACCGACGACGAACGCAAGAATAAAATTTTGATTGACGGCGGCGCGGGCAACGACACCATAATCAATTCGGGCGCAAGCTCAACATTAATCGGCGGCGACGACAACGATTGGATTAGGAACTTCGGCTCCAACAACACAATCGTCGGCGGCAACGGCTCCGACTCAATCGAAAACGGCTCCTATGACAGTTACTCCATCGCCTCCTACACGACAATCGACGGCGGCGCGGGCAACGATTCAATCGTAAATCATGCAGACCGCGTCACAATCCTAGGCGGCAACGGCAATGACACCATTGACAACTACAACGGCGACTATGTGACGATTAACGCGGGCACGGGCGACAATAGAATTTTCAACAACAGATCGCACATCTCAATCGTTGCTTCAAGCGGCAACGACACCATTCGCAGCTACAACGGCTCCTACGTCACGATCATTGCGGGCGACGGCAACAACTCAATCGACAACGAAAGTGCTTATACGAAAATCATCGCGGGCACGGACAATGATACCATTTACAACATCGGCGCGAATTCCACGATTAATGCAGTCAACGGCAACGACTACATCGAAAACGACGGCTCCAGGGTTTCAATCTATGCGGGCGCGGGCAACGATACGATTGAAAACGACGCTTCCTATGTGACGATTAACGCGGGTGCAGGTGCCGACTTCGTGAGCATGTACTCTTCGCACGAAGGCAATTTGATTCAATACACTTCGGGCGACGGCTCCGACTCAATCATCGGCTTAACTTCGACGGACACAATTTCGCTCGGCACGTCTTATCGCAAAATCACTCGCACCAACGACATAATCTTGACTGTCGGCAACGATTCGATAACTCTGTTCGGCGCGGCAACTTTGCCGTCAATGAATATCGTCGGAACTTTGTCGGGCTCTTCGACAATCGGTGCACGCAATATCAACAACACCGTCAACAGTACGTTGCTCGTCGGCGCGGAAGAAAACGACACCATTCAAAACAGCGGCAGCAAAGTCACGATCTCGGCGGGCGCAGGCAATGATTCAATTTTCAACGGCAAAGGTTATGAAACCGTTTCTTACGGCGCAAACACTTCGATTAATGCGGGCGACGGCGACGATTATATTCGCAATTCCTCTTCCGCCACGAAAGTCACAATCAGCGGCGGCGCGGGCAATGATTACATCTCCAGCGACGGCTCCAACTCGACGATAATTGGCGGCAAGGGCAACGACACAATCAGCAAATCTTATTACTATGCCGAAGTCAACGATTCATATGTAACGGTCGCCGTCAATTCAAACGTGATTCAATACACGGCGGGCGACGGCAACGATATTGTTTACGGCTTCAACGCGACGGACACGCTTTCAATCACCGGCGGCACCTATTCAAGTCAAGTCAGCGGCTCTAACGTGATTGTCACTGTCGGCGACGGAAACATTTCTTTGCTCGGCGCGGCAAGTTTGTCGTCTTTCAATATCAAAGGCACTGTCGGCGGCGGCATAACCGATTCTTCCACGACGTTGACGCTTTCCGATTCAAGTCCTGCAAGCGTGACGGTCGATTCAGCGTTCAAAGTCGTTGACGCCTCCAATCGCACGAAGGCTATCAGAATTTACGACAGCAGCTCGGCGAATTCAATCAGCGGCGGAAAAGGCAACGATACCATTTACGGCAACGGCGGCAACGATACGATTCTCGGCAACGCGGGCAATGATAAACTTTACGGCGGCGCAGGAAACGATTCACTAAGCGGAGGAGACGGAGCTGACACATTATCGGGCGGCAGTGGCAATGATAAACTTTACGGCGGCAACGGTAACGATTCACTCGACGGCTACGACGGAAACGATTACATCAGCGGCGGTTACGGCAACGATAAACTTTACGGCGGCAAAGGCAACGATACTCTCCTCGGCGAGGCGGGCAACGACACTTTGAGCGGCGACGACGGCAACGACATACTTGTCGGCGGTGCAGGTGATGATTCACTCTCCGGCGGCAGTGGAAACGATTCACTCAATGGCGGCTCCGGCAATGACACTCTGCGCGGCGATGACGGCAAAGATACAATCCTCGGCTCCGACGGCAACGATTATATCGACGGCGGAAAAGGCAACGATTCAATCAGCGGCGGCAATGACAACGACACAATTTTAGGCGGCGAAGGCAACGACACAATCAACGGCGACGCGGGCGATGACTATATCAACGGTGTTGCAGGCAATGACTTCATAAGCGGCGGCAAAGGTAACGACACGTTGATTGGCGGCATTGGCAACGACACTCTGCGCGGCGACGACGGCAAAGACGTTTTCATTCCAGTAAGCGGCGATATAATTCTCGATTACACGGCGGGACAGGATACGATTGATCTCGGTGCCGATGTATTTTCAAGAGCAATCGTCAACGGCAACGACGTGATTATCAACGGCGGCATCACCGTCAAGAACGGCAAGGGCGTCAAGCTCAGCATTGTCAATTCAAGCGGCAACGATTATTCGCGGACGATTACCAACAACTTGTGGCGTATCGGCGACAATTTTGGCACATCAACTTTCAAAGCAAATGACACAGATGAAATTATCGACGCCTCGACTCGCACGAAGGCTGCCACAATCACCGGTAACACTCTCGCCAATACAATCCTCGGCGGCAAAGGCAATGATTCACTCGTCGGCGGCAACGGTAATGATTCATTAAGCGGCGGCGACGGAGCAGACACTTTGAACGGCGGCACGGGCAACGATAAACTTTTCGGCGGAGATGGCAACGACTCACTTAGCGGCGGCGACGGCAAAGACACGTTATCGGGCGGTGCAGGCAATGATAAATTGATTGGCGGTGCAGGTAATGATTCACTTAGCGGCGGCGCAGGAAATGACACTTTGATTGGTGATTCGGGCAACGACACGCTCCTCGGTTCAAGCGGCAATG
>CAJOHG010000054.1 GCA_905234395.1 uncultured Selenomonadaceae bacterium | reverse complement strand
GACGCATTTTCACTCGTTACGACAAGTTAGACGTTCTTTTTGCCGGTTTTATCCTTTTTGTTTTGATTGTTGATTCTTTAGTGTGAACACTCTCTAAATTTGATGAAGGGAGCTTATCAAATGAGTTCTTCAGAAATAAAAAACTTCGGCATTCTCGGTTACCCGGTCGGTCACTCGTTGTCGCCGCACATGTACATGGCTGCGTTCAAAGCGGCGGGCTTTCCGAATTACAATTACACGCTGCTGCCGATGCAGACGGGCAAACTTTATTTCGCGGTCGAAGGCATAAAAAATCTCGACTTTCGCGGCGTGAACGTGACCATTCCGCACAAAACGACGATCATGCAATATCTTGACGCCATTGACTCGGATGCGTTGGTTATCGGCGCGGTGAACACTGTCGTCAATGACGGCGGCATGTTGACCGGCTACAACACGGACGTTGCGGGATTTTTGAGCGCACTTGCCGAGGCGAATTTTTTGCCGGAAGAATGTCACGCTGTCGTTTTGGGTGCAGGCGGTGCCGCTCGTGCAATTCTTTGGGGACTTTGCAAAAAACGCGCGGGCTACATCACAATCGGCGCACGCAACCCGATTAAAGCTCAAGCTCTCGCGAATGACTTTCTCAATCATGGCAACGTTGAAAGTTTTGATTGGCTTTCCGACGAATTCAAAGAGGCAATGCAGACCGCTGACATTTTGATTAACACGACGCCGCTTGGAATGTTCCCGAACGTTGACGATATGCCGCCCGTCGATTTGAAACTTTTGCCCGAAGGTGCGCTCGTCTATGACATCGTTTACAATCCCGCCGAAACGAAATTGCTCAAGACTGCGCGGGAACTCGGCTATCCGACGTTAAACGGCGTGTCAATGCTTTTGTTGCAGGGCAAAGAATCTTATCGGCTCTTCCTTGGCGAAACACCCGACATGAAAATTATGGCGAACACTCTCAATAAAATTCTTCACGGCGAATGAGCGGCTTCAACGAACGCGACGGTGAATTTTTATGAACGACTTCGACGAACAATTACGGCGACTGATTCACATGGAGCGGCACAATTTCGCGGGAAGTTCTTCGCGGGCGATTGTCGAGCTTGTGAATTTGCTGTTCAACTTCGCGATAAAAATTCGGGCGTCCGATTTGCATTTGGAGCCGTTTGAAAAATCGTTGCGCGTGCGTTATCGAATTGACGGACAGCTGCAGGAGTTGCATCAACCGTTGCCGTTGTCGCTCGCCGACGCGTTGACAGCCCGAATAAAAATTTTGGCGCGAATGGACACGACAGCCGCCTTTCTGCCGTTGGACGGAGCAATTCAATTCGGAAACGTGGAAATGCGCGTGGCGTTGATGCCGTCATTTGGCGCGGAGTCTTTGACAATACGTTTGCTCGATTCGTCGTTGGAACTTCACAATCTCGGCGATTTGGGTTTCACGTCCGCGAACGAGAAAATTTTTCGGCAAATGATCGATTCGTCGGCGGGCATGATAATTTTAACCGGGCCGATGAACTCCGGAAAATCGACGACGCTTTACGCCACACTTCGCGAACTCAATCAACCGTCACGCTCAATAATGACGCTTGAAGATCCGATCGAACAGCACGTCGAAGGCATTTCTCAAGTGCAAGTCAACGAGAAAACCGGCTTGACGTTCGCGGCAGGCTTGCGGGCGATGTTGCGAATGGATTGCAACGTTTTGATGGTCGGAGAGGCTCGCGACGCAGAGACTTCAAAAATTGCGGTACGTGCCGCGCTCACGGGTCATTTGATTTTTACCACGCTACATGCTAACGACTCGTGCAGCGCGGTTTTTCGTATGCTGGAGATGGACGTTGAACCTTATCTGCTCGCCGCAACTTTGAAAGGTGTCGTTGCTCAACGTCTCGTCAGGAAAATTTGTCGTCACTGCGGCGGCAAAGGTTGCGTTGAATGTCGTGGCACAGGTTACAGCGGACGAATTGCCCTGCACGAAATTTTACGCGTCGATAAAAATTTGCGCAGTCTGATTCTCAACAGCCGCGACCTCGACGAAATAAAAACTTTTGCACTTGAAAACGGCTTGAAGACTTTGGCGGACGATGCATTGGAAAAAGTCCGCGCAGGTTTGACGACGCTTGAGGAAGTTCGCCGCGTGTTAGGTTGTGATTTTATGCTGTCATAGTGACGGAAAATTTGAAGCACTTCCCGAAAAAAATTTTTATCGTGACGCCGCGCGAGCTGTCGGATATTTTGGAGAACGACGAGGATTATTGCAATGTTGATTCGTGAAATGAAACCGTCGGAATACGGCGAGCTTGAAAATTTTTTGTACGATGCGATTTACATTCCCGAAGGCGTTCAGAAACCGCCGCGAAAAATTTTGACGCGTCCCGAGCTGAAAATTTACGTTGACGACTTCGGAGCGCGAGCCGATGATTGTTGTGTTGTCGCTGAAGTTGACGGAAAAATTGTCGGAGCGTGTTGGGCGAGAATCATGAATGACTACGGGCACCTTGACGATGAAACGCCGTCGATTGCTCTGTCCGTCAAGAAAAATTTTCGGCGTCAAGGCATTGCGACGGCTCTGCTTGAAAAAATTTCTGCGCGGCTTGCCGAAAAAAATTTCCGTCGAATGTCGCTTTCGGTGCAGAAAGAAAATCTCGCGGCGATTGAACTTTATCGGAAGACAAAATTTGAAGTCGTCTTTCAACGCGGCGATGAACTGTTGATGACGAAAACTCTGCTTGCATAAAAAAAATTTCCTGCAGTTGAAACTCTGCAGGATTTTTTTTTAGCCGCCTTTCTTATCGCCTTGTTTGCCGACGTTGACGAGAATGCCAATCGCCGCCATGGTGATTATTAGTGACGTGCCGCCGTAGCTGATGAATGGTAACGGGACGCCGACGACCGGTGTCATGCCGCCGACCATGAGCATATTCGCTATTGCCTGCCCGACGACGAGGAGCATTATGCCCATCGCGAGAATTTGTCCGTATTCGTCGCGAGCTTTGTTGGCAATTCGTGCAGCATACACCGCGAACGCCGCAAACAGTAAAAATACGAATATTGCGCCCAAAAAGCCGTTCTCTTGACAAAAAATCGCGAAGGCAAAATCCGTGTGCGCCTCCGGCAGATAATCGTATTTGCTCACGCCGACGCCGAGTCCCATGCCCGTTAATTCGCCCGAACCGATTGCCGAGAGCGATTGCACAGTTTGATAGCCGTAATTTTGCGCGTCCGACCAAGGATCGTAAGTTATCTTCAGTCGTTCCAATCGATAAGGCTCGCGGAAAATCATTATCGCCGCTCCGATTAAGCCCGTGAATACAAGTTGCAAGACGCGCTGTTTTCTCAGACCGGAGACGATTAGCATTACAAGCGGTATGCCCAAAATTATCGTCGCCGTGCCCAAATCCGGCTCAAGTTCCGTCAAGCCCGCGATTAAGCCGATGATTATCATTTGAATCGTGACGATTTCCAATTCTTGTCCGAGCCGAACTTTCATTGAAATATACGACGCGGCGATCATGATTGCCACGAGCTTTGCCAATTCCGCCGGTTGAAATTGGAAGACGACCAACGGCAGCCATCGTCGCGCACCGTTGACGACAGGACCGACAATCAGCACGGCGATAAGCGCGGCTATCGTGACGAATAAAATTCCGACAATCCATCTGCGCCACACGTGATAATCGAAATAAAAACATACGCCGAACGCTGTCAGCCCGACGAAAACATTGATGACGTGTCGTTTCAAGAAAAAGTAAGGCGTGTCGAATTCCGCCTCCGCAAAAATGAAACTGGAGCTGAAAACGTTGATTGTGCCGAGAATCAAAAGCACGACCATTATCGCGATAATCGCTTCCATGTCGCTTGTCCAAAATCTTTTCTTGTCGTTTTGACCGAGTTCTTTCTTGCGAACTTCAGCCATTGAATCATCTCCTTAAACGTCGTGGCGAAACATTATCGGCAAAGTTTTGATTCGCAGACGATTTTTAATCAGCCACACGCCGAGCAAATGTTCAGCCAAAAAACTCACTGCCCGATAAATTCGCGGGTCGTCGGAGCTTGCAATGTCTGTCGTCGCCAAAATTTCTTCCGTCGCGTCGATGATGAACGAGAACAGCCATTTACAATAGGCGTTGAAAATTTTCCGCCGCGTGATAAAAATTTCGTAGCAGAACGTTCCGAAGCCGTCGTTGATTCTGTCGTAAGCGTCAAGATAGTTTGGTTGACGCTCCGCGATAAATTTTCTGACAGTGGCGATAACGTGTTCGGCAAGAGCTCGCGTGCTCAACATTGCTTTCCAATCGCGAAGTGGAATGTAGCCGAATTTGCACTCGTTGACGATGATGTCATAGTCGCGCAAAATTTCCCGTGCCTCGTCGCCGCTCAAAATTTTTTCAACGTCAAAGGTCGTATCACTTGATGTCGTGAAAAATCTGCGGTAGTGCACAAAGCCGATAAAATCGTGGCGCGTATGTTTCCACAGCCAATAAAGCGCGGTGATCTCGTTGAGATAAAGATTCAAGCGGCTGATGTTGTCGCCGATGTCGTCAATCACGTCGCCAAAAGTTTCAGTTGCTTGAGCGTGTCCTGCGTGAATGATTCGATAATCGGCGGGCAATGTCGAAAGTTTGGCGTCCTTGTGCGTGACGATGTAAGCGGCGAAATCTGCGCGGACGAATTTTTTCAGCAAGACGACGTTGCCATTGACGGCAGGGAACGCGGAAATTTTTTCAAAGGCATCGGCGTGAACAGTCAAAAAATTTTTCAACGCGGAGCCGTGTCGCACGAACGTTAAAATTTTTTCGCTCAAGTCGTCGAGCTGAATCACAGTGTCGATAAAATCTGCAGGAGAACGTTCAGCCGTCAACAAGAGCGCGTCAAAAAATCTGAACTTGCAATCGTCGAGCGTCCGATAAATTTTCGAGTAAAAGTTTTCAATCGCAGGGAACGGTACATTTTCAACGACGCCTTCAAGCCGCGAATTCATGTCGGGAAACATTTGGTAATCGTTCGCCGCAAAATAGCCGTCAACGTCGAGCGTGCGCGGAAGGTTGAGCGAAAGAATCAGGTTGAAAATCTGCACGGCGTTGTTCAGCGAGAAAAAATTTTTCTCCGCGTAAATCATCAGCGTCGACACGTTCACTACACGATCAATCAGCTTGAGCGCGTAGAGTTCTCGGAAACGCAATAAAAATTCGTCGCGGCTCGTGAAGACTATATAATCCGCCGAACCGTTAAGCAGTCCGCGCAGATTGCCTACGGAAATTTCCGCGCCGTTGATAAAAATTTTAAAGTCGCCGTCGTTGAGTGTGTAATTATCGGCAACGGACGCATTGCCCGGTACGACGAATTCGCCGCGTTCAGCAGCACCGTTGAAAGAAATTTTCGCAACAATGTCAACGTCACGACCGCGCGTCTCGTCCAAAAATTTTTTCACGTTGCCGCAGAGCAGTATTCGCGGAATGTATTTGCTTGCCAAAAAAATTTCGCCTCGTTTTTAAGCTTTAAGCTGTAAGCTTTGAGCTGTAAGGGTTGACGATTTTTCCTTAAAGCTTAAAGCTCTAAGCTCAAAGCTCTACTTCAAATATTTGTTCAACGTCGCGAGCAACTTCGGAATGTCAAGCGGCTTTGCAAGGTGATCGTTCATGCCGGCTTTAATCGCGTTGTCCTTGTCCTCTTCAAAAGCGTTGGCAGTCATCGCGACAATCGGGACGGTCTTCGCGTCGTGACGGTTGAGCGTGCGAATCGCCTTTGTTGCCTCGTAGCCGTTCATCGTCGGCATCTGCACATCCATCAAAATTATGTCGTAATGATTCGGCGGCGAGCTTTTGACTTTTTGCACGGCAACAGTTCCGTCGTCGGCGTCGTCAACGTCAAGTCCAATCTCCGTGAGAATCGCCTTTGCAATTTCGCGGTTGACTTCAATGTCTTCGACGAGCAAGACGCGTTTGCCGCTGAAGTCCGTCGACGATAAATCATCGTGCTTGCTGTCGTCAATGTCGTGTCCGCTAATCGCACGTGACAGAGCATTTTTCAAGTCGCTCATGAACAAAGGCTTAGTGCAAAACGTCGTGACGCCTGCCGCCTTTGCCTCTTGCTCAATGTCGGAATAATCGTAAGCCGTCAAAATAATCACGGGCGCGGTGTTGCCCACGACGCGTCGAATTTGTCTGACAGTCTCGATACCGTTTTGGTCGGGCATAAGCCAATCGACAATGTACGCGTCAAACGGATCGTCATCAAGTGCACGTCCTGCGCGGAAGACAGCCTCGCGCGGCGAAGTCGTCCACTCTGAACGCATTCCCATTTGCTTTAGCATCGTCGTAACTGATTCGCACGTGTTAAAGTCATCGTCGACAACAAGCGCGCGAAGATTGTTAAGCTCTTGAATCGGAATTTGCTTGACGTTCTGTTGAAGTCGCAAATCAAGCGTGACGGTGAACTCCGAGCCCTTATCCTTTTCGCTCTCAACGGAAATATCGCCGCCCATAAGTTCGACCATCTTTTTTGTAATGCTCATGCCTAAGCCGGTGCCTTGAATGCCGCTCTTCGTGGAAGTCTCTTCGCGTTCAAAGGCGTCGAACACGTGCTTAAGAAATTCCTTGCTCATGCCCAAGCCGTTGTCCTTGATTCTGAATTCGTACTTTGCACAGCCGGGAATGTCGGATTCGTATTGCGAAATGCGGAAGAAGATTGAGCCGGTCGACGGCGTGTATTTAACCGCGTTGCTCAAAATATTTATCAGCACCTGATTAATTTTCAGCTGGTCGGCGTAAACGTCCTCGTTCTTGACTTTGAACGCGTCAATGTGAAATTTCTGTTGCTTGGCGGTGACTTGCGGTTGAATGAGATGAATCAAGTTGTGAATCAAATCGGAAAGGTTGCACTCCTGCTCCGCAACTTCAACGCGTCCTGATTCAATGCGGCTCATGTCGAGAATGTCGTTAATCAGTCCGAGCAAGTGGTTGCTTGACGACAAAACTTTTTCGAGCGAATCTTTGACTTGCGTGCGATTTTCAAAGTGACGCAATGCCATCGTCGTAAAGCCGATAATCGCGTTCATTGGCGTGCGAATGTCGTGGCTCATGTTCGATAGGAACGTCGTCTTTGAAACGTTGGCATGTTGAGCTTGAGCAAGAGCTTCGGCAAGTTCTTGATTGCGGGCAAGTGATTCGCGCGTTTGTTCATCGACGTTCGCAAAGCCGACGCCTACCGCGTGAAGTCCTTCATCAATTCGGGCGACGCGCAGCATCATGAAATGTTCTTCACCGTAACGAATCATAATGTAGCGGTGCGAAATTATTTCCTCGTTCGCCAATCGTGCACGCAAATTTTCCGGCTTGACAAAATTTAAAAGCTCTTCGCGGTCAGTCGGAATGACGTAATTTTTAACGTAAGCCTGCATTGCCTCCTGAAATCTTACAACGTCGCTTTGCTTGCGGTTGAGAAGTTCTCTTATCTCCGGCGAAACGCGATAACAAACAGCCTCGTTCGTGTCAAGGTTCAAATGATAGACGAGCCGATAATCCGCCGTCAACGCCTGAATCATTTCGCTTTGACGACGCCGCCGACGTTCCTCGCTCAAAAGTTTTGTTTGCAGTCGAAGTTTCTCTTCCATCTCCTCATTTTTAACGCGGCTTTCAGTTTCGGCAAGTTTCTTTTGGTGCAGAAGGTGAACGTTCTTTCGAGCCTGCGAAATTATCAGCGCGAAGACGATAATCATTGCGACGATTGTCAGCAAAACTTGGAGCATTGAGCGTTGGCGCATGTCGGAGCTTACGGCGGCGATTTCGTCTTCGATTTGTTCTTCGCGAATCAGATACGTAAGGAACCAGCCGGTATTTTGCACGGGACGATAGTAAAGCATTTCCTTGACGCCTTTGAATTCAAACGACGCCATGCCGCCGTGACTGTTCTCAAAATCAGAAACGACTTGCTCCTTAGAGTAGCCGTCATCGAAAACTGCAGTGTCGAGCGCGTCAAGAAGATTCGTGCCGCTCTCAAGTCCGCCAAGCACCGCGTCCGTCAATGATTCGCCGTTGGTGTAGTAGAGATTGAAGAACGTCATTTCGTCCGTCGTAGTGTGCACGAGAATTCCTTCCAAAAACTTCGACATGGACAGCTGAATAAAACAATTTTTAATCGGCACGCCTTGGAACATCACGCCTTTTCCGGGCACGACAACGGCAACGGTTTTATCCTGCGCGGACAAGTCGGAGGTAAAAATTTTCGGCGCGGCGATTGTCTCGTCGGCAAAAGAATATTCGTCGCGGTTTTGAGCAATGCCTTCGGGCGTGTAAATGACACCGTTTGCGTTGACAAAGGCAAATTGATCGACGCCGAACAAGATTTTCATTTTGCTTAGGAACGCGCTCAAAGTCTCGACGCTCTGCAAATCGTTCGGCGACAAAATTTTCAGCGCAGATTGAATGTTGTCGACGCGGACATTTATTCGGGCAGTGATGACTTGTTCGCGACGGTCGGTCAGCTCGCGCAAATAAAGTTCGCTCACGGAGTGAACAGCCTCAATCGTGCCGAAGCGTTCGGAGCGATTTATCCACAGCGTCGACAAAATCAACAGCACGGCAATTATCGCGCCGCCGATTATCGCAACGGAGACCGTGCGCCTGTTTTCATTTGAGATTGGATTTTTTTCTTCCATGACGTTCAAAACCTCGCTTGTAAACTTTAGGCTTTTCCCGCGCAGATTTTATTAGAATTGCCCAAAGATAGCAAGCGTTATTTGCAGATTGTTGACGGTCGAATTGGCGATTGAACGCGGCAAGGACGTTGCGGCAGAAAAATTCTTTGCAGAATCGGTTTGAATTGCTATAATGACGGAAAATTTTTCAGAGGCGAACATTTTGAGAGCAACACAACTTTACGCGCCGCCGAATAAAGCAAGGAGGAATTTTTTTTTGCTCAATGAAATACTTGCCGATTCAAATCACAAATCTACGATTTTCTCGCCCGCGCAGATAAATTTTCTCGAATCAAACGCTTACACCAAAATTATTCGCGGGAAAATCACTCCGTTTATAAAATGCCTCGTTCGCGGCAAAGAAATTCGTCTCACGCCCGAAGAAGCCGTGCGCCAAATGTTTATTCGCAAATTAATCGACGAATACGGCTACAAAATCTCTCAAATGGCTGTCGAACATCAGATTCACTTCGGCAGAGAGATTAAACGCGCCGATATTGTCATTTTTGAGCAAAATCGCCCGACTTCCGAATATATTATCGTTGAAGTCAAGAAACCGAAGCTTAAAGACGGCAAAGAGCAGCTCAAATCTTACTGCAACGCGACGGGCGCAACTATCGGCGTGTGGTCGAACGGAGAAAAAATTTCTTTCTACCACCGCAAAGATCCGAATTATTTTGAAGACATTCCCGACATTCCGCGCGAAAATCAGAAACTCAAAGATATTTTGACGGAACGTTGGACTTTTGATTGGTTGGAAGCCAAAGACAAACTTTTAACCGAAAATAAAACGCTTGCCGATTTGATTCGCGAAATGGAAGACGAAGTTTTGGCAAATTCCGGCAAAGATGTTTTCGAGGAAGTTTTCAAGCTGATTTATACAAAACTTTACGACGAAATGATGAGCGGTCGCGACAGAAAACGCGTTTTGGAATTCAGAAACTACGGCGACACCGACTCCGGCTTGAAAGACACCATTCAAAATCTTTTCGACAGCGCACAGAAAAAATGGAGCGGAATTTTCCCGCTGAAAACAAAAATTGAACTTATGCCTTCGCATTTGGCTGTTTGCGTCTCGTCTCTGCAAAATGTCAAACTTTTCAACTCGAATCTCGACGTTATCGACGACGCCTTTGAATATTTGATGACCAAATCGCAAAAAGGCGAGAAGGGACAATTTTTCACGCCGCGATATGTGATTGATATGTGCGTCCGTATGCTCAACCCAAAGTCTTCCGAATCAATGATTGATACTGCCGCCGGCTCATGCGGCTTTCCAATGCACACGACTTTTTACGTTTGGAAAAAAATTTTGGACTCGAAGGGCATTAAACAAAGTCATTTGTTCACCGCAGAAAAAAAGCCGCCCGAATGTGAGGATTACGTCAATGAAAATGTTTTCGCGATTGATTTTGACGAAAAGACCGTTCGCGTTGCCAAAACTTTGAATTTAATCGCCGGAGACGGCAAAACCAACGTTATTTGCTTGAATACGCTCGATTACGGTCGCTGGCACGAAGTTATCGGCGAATTTAATTGGCAGAAAAGTTACAACGCCGGCTTTTTGAAACTGATTGACTTTTGCGCGGAAGAAAACGATTACAGCCGATTTACTTTCGATATTGTCATGGCTAATCCTCCGTTCGCGGGCGACATAAAAGAAGGTCAGATCATTACCAAATACGAACTCGGCAAAAATTCTCGCGGCAAATATCAATCAAAAGTCGGGCGCGATATTCTTTTCATTGAACGCAACTTGAATTTCCTAAAAAACGGCGGGCGCATGGCGATTATCTTGCCGCAAGGACGTTTCAATAACTCCAGCGACAAATTTATTCGCGACTTCATTGCCGAACGTTGCAGAATCCTTGCGGTTGTCGGTTTGCACGGAAATGTTTTCAAGCCGCACACGGGAACTAAGACGAGCGTACTTTTTGTTCAGAAATGGGACGATAAACTTTGTCCGCGCCGCGATGATTATCCGATTTTCTTTGCGACCATGCGCGAGCCGTCAAAAGATAATTCCGGCGAAAAAATTTTTGAAATGGCGGACGGAAAATTGTTGCGCGACAAACATCATCACACAATCGTTAAGCACGACCTGTTTAATCACGACGGCAAAACTCGCGACGGCATTGCCGAGGCTTTTATTGAGTTTGCCAAGCGTGAAGGGCTAAGTTTTTTTGAAAAAAGCTCCTTCGACGCCGCTAAATATCAAATTTTGTCGGAGGAGCTTGAATGTACGGAAAAATTTTTATCAACCTGCGCGGCGGCGACAGATTATTTTCGCCTTGAAGCTGAATATTTCAACGCGGGAGCTTTTTCATATGCAAAACTTCTGCGCGGCAAAGATATTATCTCTGAAATTCAATACGGAACGTCAAAATTTTGTGACGAATACGCAAGCGGCGGCTATCCAGTCTTGCGATTAAATGAATTGAGCAACGGATTTATTGTTGAGCCGCAAAAATTTTGTCATATCTTAACAAAGACAGAATTTGAAGATTTACGATTGAAAAAAGGCGACGTTTTAATAATTCGGACTAACGGCAATCCTAATTTGGTCGGGCGGGCGGCGGTCGTCATGAAAGATACAAAATTTGCTTTTGCTTCGTATTTGTTCCGAGTTGTGACGAACGATTTAATCAATCCCGAAACTTTGATGACGTTTTTAAATTGTCGTTGCGGCAGAATTGAAATCGATAAAAATTCGATGAAGGGCAATCAAACAAATTTCAGCCCTGCAAAGTTTCGAGAAATAAAAATTCCTGCTTTCGGAAAAGATTTTCAGTCGAAGATAAAAGAAACCGTTCAAATTGCGTTCAATCTGCGCGAGAGAGCCGACGAAAACTATCACGCGGCGGAAAAAATCTTGTCGGAGGCATTGAACTTGGAAAAATTCACTCCGAGCGCGGAAAATGTTGCGATAAAAAGTTTCAGCGCGTCATTTATGAATAGCGGACGCCTCGACGCAGAATTTTATCAGCCAAAGTACGATGACCTAAAAAAATTTATGACAAGTGCGGGCACGGTCGGCGAACTCTGCAAACTTCACGACAAAAATTTTACACCGCAAGCGAAAACGACTTACAAATACATTGAACTTGCGAACGTCGAATCAAACGGAAATATTTCGACGCCCGATGAGATTTTAGGCGAAGAATTACCGACAAGAGCGCGGCGCATTGTAAAATCCGGGCAAGTAATTGTTTCATCAATCGAAGGCTCACTGCAAAATTGCGCGTTGATAACCGATGAATTGAACGGCGCGTTGTGTTCGACGGGATTTTTCGTCATTGATTCAAAAATTTTTAACTCGGAGACGTTGCTTGTCCTGTTTAAGTCGGAAATAATGCAAAATTTAATGCGTCAACAATGCACGGGCACAATCTTAACTGCAATATCGCGAGAA
The DNA here is from genome assembly GCA_905234395.1 of uncultured Selenomonadaceae bacterium. Lineage (GTDB taxonomy): Bacteria > Bacillota > Negativicutes > Selenomonadales > Selenomonadaceae > Quinella. The sequence goes on along the minus strand of CAJOHG010000054.1, from coordinate 2,752 downwards.
AACTTTTTAAATTTGCCGTTGCCAATCGTTGCGCGAGAAATTCAAGAAAAAATTGCCGCGCAGGTCACTGAATCATTCAGACTGCGGAGCGAATCGGAGAAACTTTTATTCACGGCGAAATCGGCGGTCGAATTGGCGATTGAATGCGGCGAGGACGTTGCGACAGAAAAATTCTTTGCAGAATCGGTTTGAGTTGCTATAATGACGGAAAATTTTTCAGAGGTGAACATTTTGAGAGCAACACAACTTTACGCGCCGACATTGCGAGAATCGCCGGCAGAAGCAGAACTTGTCAGCCACAAGCTCATGTATCGCGCGGGACTGATTCGCAAGGCGGCGGGCGGCTTGTATTCTTATCTGCCACTCGGTTGGCGCACGATGAAAAAAATCATGCAGATCATTCGCGAAGAAATGGATTCGGCGGGCGGACAGGAAATTTTAATGCCGATTGTTCAGCCGGCGGAAATTTGGCAGACTTCGGGACGTTGGGCAGTCTACGGGCCGGAAATGATGCGCTTGAAAGATCGTCACGGCAGAGAGTTCGCACTCGGTCCGACTCATGAAGAAATGATAACGACGTTGATTCGCGACGAGGTCCGTTCCTATAAACAACTGCCGCTGATGCTCTATCAGATTCAAAATAAATATCGCGATGAAATTCGTCCGCGCTTCGGATTGATGAGAAGTCGCGAATTCGTCATGAAAGATTTGTACTCGTTCGATAAAGACGTTGACGGCATGAACGTTTCTTATCAGAAAATGTACGACGCTTACACGAAAATTTTCACGCGTTGCGGATTGAAGTTTCGTCCCGTCGAGGCTGACAACGGTGCAATCGGCGGCGGACATTCTCACGAATTCACCGTTTTGGCTCCCAGCGGCGAAAGTTCCATTGCCTACTGCGAAAGTTGCGACTATGCGGCGTCCGACGAGAAAGCCGAGCTCAAAGTCATCACTGCCGACGTTGAAGAGCTGAAACCGCTTGAAAAAGTTTCGACGCCCGATTGTCACACGATTGAGCTTGTCAAAAATTTTTTGAACGTGCCGATTGAAAAGACGATTAAAGCCGTTGCGTTCATGGACGACGACGAGCGATTGATTCTTGCCTTTGTGCGCGGCGACCACGAAGTCAACGAGATTAAAGTTTTGAACGTCGTTGAAGGTGCGAATCATCTTTACATGGCGGAAGAAAAACTTATCAACGCTGCAAATTCCTGCGCGGGCTTCATGAGCCCGATCGGTCTCAACGATAAGGCGATTATCATTGTCGACGCAACTGTTATGGAAATGTATAACGCTGTTGCCGGAGCAAATGAAGTCGACGCGCATTTTATCAACGTGACGCCGCGCAGAGACTTTGACGCGAAAAAAATTATCGTCGCCGATATTCGCATGGTGCAAGCCGGTGATCCTTGCCCGAAATGCGGCAAACCGTTGCACATGACGCGCGGCATTGAAGTCGGACAAGTCTTCACGCTCGGCAAAAAATATTCGCAGGCTCTCAACGCAACATTCCTTGACGAAGACGGCTCCACGAAAACTTTCGAGATGGGCTGTTACGGTATCGGCGTCGGACGAACGATGGCGGCGGCTATCGAACAGAATAACGACGCGGACGGAATTATCTGGAATAAAAACATTGCGCCGTTTGAAGTCGTTGTCGTGCCCGTCAATGCAAAAGATTCTGCGCAACTTGAATTCGCGGAAAAAATTTACGACGAGCTGAAAAATTCCGGCGTTGATGTTTTGCTTGATGACAGGAAAGAACGTGCCGGCGTCAAGTTCAAAGACTGCGATTTGATTGGCTATCCGATCCGCGTGACGATTAGCCCGAAAACTTTGCAAAGCGGCAATGTTGAAGTCAAAGTTCGTCGCAGCGGCGAGTTCATGACTTTTGCCCGCGAAGATGTCGTAAAAAATATTTTGGAGCTGTTGAAGACGCTGTAACGGTTCGTTGGCAGTTAGAGCGTGTTGGTAAACGCTAAATTTGAATCATGATGGCGGCGAGTAAGACGAAATTCTCAAAGCAAGAGAGCAATTTGTCGTAACGAGTAGCAATATGGCGATGATTTTTTATCCGTAAGAAAAAACGTTCAATGATATTACGAGTTTTATAAAGCTCACAATCAAAATCATGTTTTATAAGCGAATTTATCTTGTCGGGAATACACACCTTCGCTTTTTGCGACTGAACAAAATCGCGAATATGAGCCGAACAAAAAGCTTTATCACCCAAAACCGTTTTGCCTTCCAAATTTACCTTGCTCAGAAGTTCAATGGCACAATCTGAATCATGAATTTGCCCGCCGGTCAATAGTAATCCGATGAGTTGAAAATTTTCAGTGACGAGAGCATGAATTTTAGTGGTCTTACCGCCACGCGATACTCCGATTGCTTGATTGCCCAAGATTTTGCGAGCACCGGCTGCGTGTTGATGTACTTTGCAAAAGGTCGAATCAATTTGAACGAGTAAATATTTGTCAGTATCGGCGACCAAGGCTTTCAAGATGTTGTCGAAAAGATTTAGAGCGCACCATTGCCGGAACTTATGGTAAATGCTGTTCCAGTTGCCGTAATGAGAAGGTAAATCTCGCCATGGAGCTCCGCTTGAGAGTATCCATAATATTGCGTTGAAGACAATCAGAGGATTTAAGCCCGGCAGTGGTCTGATTATTTCTTCTTGTGTTTTTGTAAGGCAGTAGCGTTCGTGGTAGAATGAGTTTGACATAAGCACTTTCCTTTGAATAGTTTT
>CAJOHG010000053.1 GCA_905234395.1 uncultured Selenomonadaceae bacterium | reverse complement strand
CCTGCCCGATGAGAAAGAGTACACGGTCACGATTGACGGCGACGGCAATGTCACGGTCAATGCGGGCGTGAAATTCACGGACGTTGTGAAGAGCGGCAAAACGTTGCCTTCGGACGGCACGCTTCAACTTGCGGCGGACATCGAATCAACGCCGGTCACCGTCATAAACAACGGCACGACAGCGATTAATATCACCGACAAGGACGGCAACTCGCTCGTCAAGACGCTCGGCAAAATCGGCAGTGTAAAATTCGACGGCGACACGACGACAATCAGCAGCTTGCGCGAGGCTCAAGGTGCGACGTTCACGCTAAACGAAAATCAGACTCTTACCGAACTTGATACGACGACTTCAACGGACGATTCAGGCGATGATTCAACTGATGATTCAGGCGATAATTCAGGCGATAATTCAGGCGATAATTCAGGCGATGATTCAACTGATGATTCTGGCGACGATTCAACTGATGATTCTGGCGATGACGTTGATTCGGGCAACGTTTCGGGCGATGATAACAATGACGAGTTGCAGTCAAGCAACGATGACGACGACACGTCAACAGTAGGCAGTGTGACTTCAAACGAAGACGGTTGCGAAGTAACCGTTGGCAACAGAAATCGCTTGACACTCAACGAAAACGCCGACATCATCGCGAAAAATGTTGAGATTGATTTGACAAGCAGCGGCACGATTGTCTACGACGGAATGACGGTCAACGGCACGGGCATTGCGGCGGTCAACGGCGACGGCGTAATCACTCTGCCCGACGGTTCAACGGTCACTGATGCAACAGGCAAGACGTTCGCGATTGACGGCACGGTTACAGTTGAAGGCAACACGGTCACGACAACTGAAACGGTCACAATCACGGGCACGCGCAACGGTTTGACAGTCGGAGACGCTACGTTGGCGGTCATTGGCGACGTTAATAATTATACCGTCAATCTTACGGGCGATTTAATCACTTCGCTTGAAAAGATCGGCTCAACTTCGGGCGTGACGGTCAGCGGACTTAGCGACGCAACAATAGCAATGGACGTTGAAGGTGCCTTAACTGTCGATAAGAAGTTTACGGCAAATTCGGGCGTCACTTACACCGTTGAAGACGGCAAACTTGTTTCAGTTGAAGACGTTACGACGATTAGCGGCGACTTCTCCAACGGTTTGGCAGTCAACGGCGCGTCTTACACCGTAAGCGGCGGCACTGTCACCGTCAACACGGACGGCAACGTCGAGACCGCAAAGGGCACTTACACCATAAACGACCACACCTTCACGACGAGCGATCCGACGACGTTCACGATGGAAGAAAACTCAGTCACGGGCGCACAACTTCAAAACGACGGCACATTTGCCATTGCACAGGACGAGAGCGACTTTGCAATCAACGACGACACCTTGACGCTTGCAGGCAACAGCACGGTCACGGTCGGACTTTCAAACGGCAAAATCATCATGGCACGCGGCATCAACGGCAACATTGCAGGACTTGATAACGCGACTGTTTACGGCGTTAGCACTGCGACGATTAACGGCACTCCGTTACAAGTGATTGATTCTGACGCGGACGCGATTGTTATCGGCGGTGCGTTGAGCAAAATTGTCGGACTTGAAGACGGCGCGATTATAAATGTCGCTCCGAATTTGACTTTGACGACGGCGGAAAACGGACTGTTCACTTTCGTTAATGGCGAATACGAAATTACTGACACTGTTGACGGCTCTGTTGACTTTGTCACCGACAAGAACAGCCGCGTAACGGATCTCATGAACTTTGCCGGCTCTGTGGACGGTGCGCTTGACGATTTGGGCTTGAACGGCGAAAACTTCTCTTCCTCCGCACCGAACATTACAATCGCCAACGACGGCACGGACATCACGGCGATTTACGGCTTGTCGGACGGCAATTCAATCGCGGGCGCGTTGAGTTTGGCAGAAATTGAAATGCCTGAAGGTGCGATTACAATCAACGGTGCGGGCTACACATTGGCGGGCGACGACGACGGCATTGTTCTCACTGACGACGGCAAAATCATCACGGGCTTTGACATTGACGCGACAATCACAATCGGCTCGGCAGGCGAATATGAGATTGACGGCACTTCAGTTGCGGCAGAGGACGGCACCGTTTACACGCGCACTCACAACGGCGTTCACACGATTGACCCGGATTACTTGACGATAACCGAGAAAACTCCTGCGGCAAATATTCTTGCGCTTAGTACAAGCTCCACGTACATTGAACCGACTGAAACTGAACCGCAAACAATTCAAATGGGCGCGGGCGATGAACTTGCACTCCTTGACAGCCCGAACGCTCCGACTTCCGTCAAGACCGGCACGGGCAATGATTCAATCGTCGTGCGTCACGGTGCAGAGGCAACTGTCGACGTGGCAACGGGCAATTCATTAATCATTCCGACGAAAGGCAATGTCACGCTCCAAAATTACACGCCGCAAAATTCCGCAGTGCAGACCTTTGAATACGACGACATTCCCGACGCGGTCAAGAGCAACGATATTAAATTCGGCGACGGCAAAATGACGTTGGGCGACGCGACGATAACCTTCAACGATTCGGCAAGTGCTGTCGGCTCCACAACTGCAAAGATTCTTGACTTTGACGGCGACGCGCAACCGGTTGCATTCACGCACACGGCAGGCGGCACAATCAACGCGAGCACTTCAACTGATGATTACGTCATGAAGGGCAACTACGCGGAAAGTTCTTCCGATTCGCAGAAGTCGGGCAACTCAACGTTAATCGGCGGCAGTGGCAATGATACGTTGTTAATCGGTGCAGGCGATGTTGCTGACGCGGGCGCAGGTTCCAATCGCATTTACGTTACCGACGAAAGCTTACGTTCAGCAGGTGCAACGATTATCCTCGGCGACACCGGCAAAACTACGGTGCACAATTTCAGCGGCGGCTTCTCTGCGGCAAACGACACCATTCAAATCAACGACCTTGACGCTTTGGAATTCGGCTACGGCTCCGCAGGTTTGACAATGGCATCGGGCGATGCGGCGTTGATTCTTGACAACTTGAAGGCTGATTCAAAATCAATCAAGAAGTCTACGAAAGCTGCTTCCTCCGTCAAAGCGGCGGCTCCCTACGAAATTCAGCTTGTCGAAGGCGGCGAAACTTACAATGTTGCCGTGGCGCAGAAGGGCAAAGGAATTGCAGTCACCGACGACGACGCGAACGTTTACTACGGCAACTCCAACGGCATTTCTTTCAGCGAATACGACGGCGCAGTTTCAATCAATTTGAACGACCAAAGCGGCACAGTCGGCGAAAACGACGCGCGCTTCTATGACATCAACAAAGTTGTGGCAAGTAAAGGCGATACGTCAATCGAAGGTGCGAACGACATCAGCAACACGCTGTTTGCAGGGCTCGGCAACGTGACAATGCACAGCGGCTCCGGCAACGATGTCATGGTTGGCAGTTCAGACAGGAAGAAGACAGGTTCCGCGACGTTCGTTTATACCGGCGGCGATGAACACGACACGATTAAAAACTTTGACTTCATGGCGAACAGCGGCGACACGCTTGCCGACGAGATTGAGATTGACGTTTACAACAACGCCATCACCGACGTATCAATCAGCGGTTCCAACGTCTTAATCGGACTCAACAACAACACCGACGATTATCTGACAATCGAGAAGGCGGCGGGCAAAAACTTCCGCATTGACGGCATTGTTGCCAAAGTCGACAAAGTCATCACTTACGACGGCTTCACCGACTGCTACGTTGGCGGCGCGGAAAATTCGACACTCAATATCGGCGCGGATATGGGCGATGCGATTGTCTGGTTCACTGAAAATGATAACGTCGATACTGCTTATTACGGGCGAATCACCGTCATCAATGCGTCGAAGGCAAACGGCTCGAACATTTTGGCGGGCAACGACCTCAACAACCTCATCATTGGCGGCACTGGCGCGAACAGCATTTGGGGCGGCGAGAATCCTGCCACGAACGACACGCTTGTCGGCGGCAGCGGACAAAATACTTTCTACTTCACGACGGACAACGGCTACGACATCATTCAGAACGCGCACGACGGCGACATTGTCGACCTTACAACCTTCAGCGTTGACAGAATCACGGCGGCGAACATCACTGACAACGGCGTTTCGATTGAGCTCAACGACGGCTCCAAGCTTGACGTTCAGAGCAAAGCCGCGATTGACTACAAACTTTCCGACGGCACGACTTACACCGCTGATCACAACAGCAAGCAATGGAATCAAAAGTAAGAAACGGTTTTAGGGACTAACGGTTAGCTCCAACAAAAAAATCTGTCACTCGGTTTGAGCGGCAGATTTTTTTTTATTGACGATTCAATTTGCGGCGTCGGCAAGTTTCGCTTGAACGTATATCGCGCACTCCAAACGTTTACGCTGAATTTCGCAACCGACTTCATACGGCTCGCGAATGTCTCCGTGAAACAAATCGGCATTGGCGTGACAGCCGCCGCTGCAAAAAAATTTCGCCCAACATTCGCGACACTTCGGCTTATTCAGAACGTGCGACTCTCGAAAATATTTCAGCCAATGCCGCGCAGATTGCTCCACGCCGTCAAAAATATTTCCGAGCTTGTAACGTTCGCGCCCGACGAATTGATGACAAGGATACAAATCGCCGTTGACATCGACGGCAAAATATTCGTGCCCTGCTCCGCAACCCGAAAGCCTTTTCGCGACGCAAGGACCGTTTGACAAATCAACGTTGAAGTGGAAGAAAAAGAATCCGTTGCCCGCGCGACGACGTTCAAGATATTTTGCGGTCAATCGGTCGTATTCGGCGCGAATCGTCGGCAAATCGTCAACGGTCAGAGCAAGCGGCGAATCTTTCAACACGACAGGTTCCACGCTCAAAACGTCAAAGCCCGCGTCGTGAGCACTCAACACATCCGCCGTGAAGTCCAAATTTTTTTTCGTGTAGGTGCCGCGCAGATAATAATTGTCACCGCCGCGACTGTCGACAGCACGACGAAAATTTTTCAGCACACGCTCATAACTGCCGCGCCCGCTGATGTCAGGTCTCATTGCGTCATGAATTTCCTTGCGCCCGTCGAGACTCAACACGAGAGAAATTTTGTTGTCGTTGAGCCAAGCAATCGCCTTGTCGTCGAGCAAAAGCCCGTTTGTCGTCAATGTGAGCTTGAAAATTTTTCCGGTGTCGACTTCGCGTTGACGGACGTATTCGGTTACGGCTTTGACGGTGCGGAAATTTATCAACGGTTCGCCGCCGAAAAAATCAATCTCGCAATGTTTACGAAGTCCCGAATTTTTTATGATGAAATCGACAGCAGCACGCCCAATTTCTTCCGACATAACCGCGCGATGACCGTAAGTGCCGCCGTCGCCGAAACAATACTTGCAACGCAAATTGCAATCCTGCGCGACCATGAGACACAGACTTTTCACGACGCCGCGACTTGCAAACGTCAACGGAACGTCAATTTCCGGCGCGAAGAGTTCACCGTTTGAAATGAGCTGATGAAGTTCGTCTAAAATTTCTGCGGTGTCGGCGTCGGGATATTTGGATAAAATTTCAGCGTCGTTGGAGCCGTCGAAGTCGTCCAAAATTTTGAAAGTTAATTCGTCGACAATGTGAACTGCGCCGCTGTTTACGTCGAGCAAAATAAAATCGTCGCCTTGCTTGAATTTGTGAATCATGTTTACGCCGCCTTTGCTTGTGATAAAAAAAGCGGTCGTCGTGACCGCTCAAAAGTTTTTTCAGCGCGCGTGCCGCATCGAGTTTACGGGAATGTTCGCGACAAGTGCCACGGAGTCGGAATCATTTTCCAGAGCAATTTCCATTTCCGTGCGGTTGATGTTCATGTATTTGGACAGGACGCTGATAATTTCTTCTTTGATTTTTTCCATGATCTCCGGCGAGATGCTGGCGCGGTCGTGAATCAAAACGACTTGCAAACGTTCCTTTGCGACTGCGCCCGATTTTTTTTCGGACATGCCGAAGACTCTTTTCAAAACGTCTAGCATAAGCAGCACCTCCTTACATCAAGCCGAAAAGTTTTTTCAGCCGAGCAAAGAAGCCTTCCTTTTGCGGTTTAAGGAAAGGGACGTTCTCGCCGCAAATTCTCGCGACAATATTTTTATACGCCTGTCCCGCCGAAGTGTTGTTCATCGTAATGACGGGCTCGCCTCTGTTCGTTGCGACGACAACATTTTCATCGTCGGGCACCTGTCCAATGCACACGACCGATAAAATTTCGTCAATGTCAGTCATGTCGAGCATGTCGCCTTTCTCAATCATTTGCGGACGAATTCTGTTGACGATAAGCTTGACGTTTTCCTTATCGGCGCGACCGAGTTCACCGATAATTTTATCTGCGTCGCGGACGGCGGAAATTTCGGGCATTGTCACGACGATGGCTGTATCGGCGGCGGCGATGGCGGTCTTGAAACCTTGTTCGATGCCTGCCGGGCAGTCAATGATGATGAAGTCGAATTCCTTTTTCATTTCGTCGCAGAGCTTGACGAGCTGATCGGGATTGACGGCGGATTTATCTTTGACTTGAGACGTTGGCAACAGATAAAGATTCTCGTACTTTTTGTGGCGCACGAGAGCTTTTTTGTAGTGAACGCGTCCGCTTGTCACGTCGACGAGATCATAGAGAATTCGATTTTCCAAGCCGAGCAGAAGGTCGAGGTTGCGCAAGCCGGTATCGGTGTCGATGAGAGCAACTTTACTGCCGCGCATGGCAAGTCCGACGCCGATATTCGCAGTGGTTGTCGTTTTGCCGACGCCGCCTTTGCCCGACGTGATAACTAGAATTTGGCTCATAAAATTTTTCCTTTCACTTATTATCAGCTTTGAGCTTTGAGCTTAGAGCTTTGAGCTTAGAGCTTTGAGCTTAGAGCTTTGAGCTTTGAGGGATTGTTCCTTAAAGCTTAAAGCTTACAGCTTAAAGCTCTAATTACCGCGTCACGGGCTCAAAAACAATCATGTTGTCTTTAATCATGGCGCGTTCGGCTTGAGAAACTTGTTCGGGCTCATCGGGCGCACGGGCAATCAAATCGGCAATGCGAATCTGCGCGGGCATGAGTCTGTCCGCCACGACAAAGGCAGTCTTGTCGCCGAAAGCTCCCGCATGAACAAAACCTCTGCACGTGCCGCGAATGTCGATTGAGCCGCCGGCAATGACTTGCGCACCGGGATTGACGTTGCCGCAAATGAGCACCGAGCAGTTGACTTTGACTTCTTGCCCGCCGCGCACCGTGTGATTGATGACCGTCATTTTCTGCGTCTCGTCAACGTTGCTGACTTTCGGCGCAGGAGCTTTTGAATTGTCGCGGGACGGCGGAGCAAGATTCGGGCGTTTTAATTCGGTGCTGAAAAGCATTCCGTGCCGATGAAACATTTTGCGCAAAGCTTCGTTCTGCTCTTCGGCAAAGTAACCTTTCGGGACAAAAACCGTCGTGCCGCGTATGAAAAAACTGTCGCCCGACTGCAACTTGTCCAAAAGATTCGCCTGCACATCGTCGAAACTCGCGCCCTTGGCAAAAGTCAACTGCAAGCCGTACTTGAGCCCTTTAATCGTAACTATATCATTCAATTTTGATCACCGCCTGTGGAAAAAAATTCTTATAAAATGATTCCGCCTGCATTATACATAATCTCGCGCCGCTTGCCAATATTTCTTACAGATTTTTTTCAGCGACGTTCCCTCAAAATTTTTCGCGTCGGCATTTATCTTCGGCTTGCAAAAATTTTAACGGCGTGATATATTTCAAATGTCAAGTTAGATAACTGACAACGTTGCGATCATAGGCATTTGCCGCAAAAAAGAACTCCGATTCGCCGTCGGAGTTCTTTTGATTCTGCGTTCGTTTTACAGATTAACGATAACCACTGTGTTACGTTCTAGTTGCGCTTGTCGAGCCATTTATAGATGAAGTAGAGAGCTACGCCTGCTACAACATCGGCTGCGACAGTCGCCAAAAACGTTGCGACCATAGTACTCACCTTCTTTCTGCGGGAAGGTTCGCCGCAATGTCGATTGTACATGAAAATTTTTGGCAAGGCAACATTCTGACTGACGGCTTGCATTTTTCAACGACAGCTCGGCAGATTTTTCGCCGCGACGATTGACGTTAAGATAAATAAAATCTATAATCGGCATAACGTCAACAGTTTTTTTTAAGGAGAGTGTAAATATGGCGAAACCGGTTCAAATCATGGAAACAGTCTTGCGCGACGGACATCAATCACTTTGCGCGACTCGTATGCGTTATCGTCAAATGGAGCCGATGCTTGCGAGCTTGGACAAAATCGGTTACAAAGCTCTGGAAGCTTGGGGCGGTGCGACGTTCGACACGTGCTTGAGATTTTTGGACGAAGATCCGTGGGAACGTCTCGACAAACTCAAAGCCAACTTAAAGACGCCGATTCAAATGCTCCTGCGCGGACAAAATCTTTTGGGCTACAATCACTATTCAAACGACGTTGTGGAAAAATTCGTTCAGCACGCCGCAACGCACGGTATCGGCGTATTCAGAATCTTCGACGCTCTTAACGACGTTCGTAACCTTCGTGTCGCCATCAAAGCCGCGCTTGCCTGTCCCGAAAAGCCCGAAGTTCAAGGCTGTCTCGTCTACACGATTAGCCCTGTGCACACCAACGAAACTTTTGTTGAACTTGCAAAAGAGTTGCAGGAAATGGGCTGTCACAGCGTCTGCATTAAAGATATGAGCGGTCTTCTCGCGCCGTATGCCGCTGATGATCTCGTTCGCAAACTTAAAGCCGCGTTGGATATTCCCGTCGAATTGCACACGCACTGCACGAGCGGATTCGGGCACGCGACGTATCTCAAGGCGATTGAAGCCGGCGTTGACATTGTCGACTGCGCATTGAGTCCGTTCTCAAGTGACACCTCTCAACCTTGCACAGAGACGATCGTTGCGATGTTGGCGGGCACTGAACGTGACACGGGTCTTGACCGTCAAGCGATGACTCCGATTGCAAAACATTTCCTCGGCGTCAAGGCGGAGCTTATCAAAGAATTCGGGCTGAAAGGTTACTTCGACATCAACGTTAACGTGCTCGACTTCCAAATTCCCGGCGGCATGTTGTCGAATCTTGCCAATCAGCTCAAGGAAGCGGGCATGGAAGACAAATATCAAGACTTGCTCGACGAAATGCCTCGTGTCCGCGCAGATGCAGGTTATCCGCCGCTCGTCACGCCGTCCAGTCAAATCGTCGGCACAATGGCGACTTTCAACGTTATGGCGGGCGAACGTTACAAAATGGTTCCCAACGAGTTCAAAGACATGGTGCGCGGAAAATTCGGACGCACGCCCGTTCCCGTTGACCGCGATTTTATCACCAAAACGCTCAAAGTTCCCGAAGATCAGATTATCGAAGACTGCTCCGTTGAAGACGCCAAGGGCGAGACTTTTGCGCAATTCAAGGACGAGCTCATTAACAAAGGTTTCCTCAATCCGACTGATGAAGACGTTTTGAGTTACGCGCTCTTCCCGCAAGTTGCCGAAGAATTTTTCAAGAAACATTACCGGCAAGTCACCGCTTATCGCAGATAAATTTTTCGGCGTGAAAATTTTTTGTAAAGCAAAACGCCTTCCAAAAACCGGGAGGCGTTTTATTTTTGTTAGTTAGTGCGATTGGCGCGATTCGAACGCGCGACCTACTGCTTAGGAGGCAGTTGCTCTATCCTGCTGAGCTACAACCGCATTGCGCGAATTCTATCACGCGCCTAAACATATTGCAAGAAAATTTTTGCCACTGCGATTAAAGGATCCGACGCGCTGAAATGATGTAAACGGGATTTAAAGCCTTTGCCATGTCGTGAGAACCGACGCGTTCAAAGCGGGTGATTTGCACGTGAATCGCCTCGTAAGTCCAACCGTGCGCACGAAAATATTCAACAACATTTGCCGCCGTCTGAATCGTTATGGCATTGACAACGACACGTCCGCCGACTTTGAGCTTAGTGCTTAGCGCGTCAAGAATTTTGTCGAGTTTGCCGCCGCTGCCGCCGATTATTGCTGCGTCAAGTTCGGGCAATGCGTCCAAACCGTCGGGAGCCTCTGCGTGAATTATCGTGACGTTTTCGACGGAAAATTTTTCAACGTTGCGTTTGATGAGTTCAATCGCCTCTGCCTTTCTCTCGACAGCAAAAATTTTTCCGCGTGATGAAAGTTTAGCCGCCTCAATCGTGATGGAGCCTGTACCTGCGCCAATGTCCGCCACGATTGAATCAACATTGAGTTGCGCCTTTGCCAATGTCAAAATCCGAATCTCCTGCTTAGTCATCGGAACTTTATCGCGCAAAAATTCTTCGTCGTCAATCATTTTATCGCCTCCAAAAAAATTTTGAGCATTGTATCATAAAACGTCGCGATTTGTAGCTTTTCCCGCGCCCGTGTGATAAGATTTACGCGACATTGAAATTGATTGTTGGAGGAGTGCAACCTTGATTGACAACCAAAACAACGGCGAGGAATATATCGGGCGACTGAAACCGCTCGCCGCCGCAGTGATTTTCGTCATTGCGATTTTGATTGCGCGTGTCGGCTATCTGCAAATTTATGACGGTGAATATTATGCACGCATGGCTGACGGCAACCGCATCCGAATTATCCCGTCAATGGCACCGCGCGGAACTTTTTACGATAGAAACGGTCAACTCCTCGTGACAAATCGTCCGGGCTTCAGCGTGAGTTTATTGCCGCTTACCGAGCCGATTAAGCCCGAAGTCGTCGAACGCATTTCAAAACTTTTGAACGTTCCGATTGAAGAAATTCAGCAGAAAATTTCCGTGCACTCCGGCTTTGACCCGATAAGAATTCGTCCCGACGTCACGCAGGACATCGTTACGATTATCGAGGAACAAAAGGATTTGTATCCCGGCGTCGTGATTGAAGTGCAACCGATTCGGAATTACTACCTCAAGCAGGAAGGTGCGCATACTTTTGGTTACGTCAGCGAAATTTCCGACGCGGAGCTTGAAACTAAAAAGGAAGAAGGTTACAAGTCCGGCGACATCATCGGCAAATTCGGGCTTGAACGCGTTTACGACAAATTGATTCGCGGCGAAAACGGCGGTGAGCAAGTTGAAGTTGACGTTTCGGGCAAACCTGTTCAAATTCTCGGCAAGAAGGAACCTAAACCCGGTTACGACTTGATTTTGACGATTGACCGCGATTTACAAGTTGCCGCCGAAAAAGCCGTTGACGATATGCTTGCACAGTTGGGACGTCACGCGGCGGCAGCAGTAGTTCTGGATCCGCAAACCGGTGAAGTTCTCGCGCTGGTTAGTCGTCCTGCCTTTGATCCGAATCTTTTCGCGCACGGCATTTCAACAAAAGACTGGAATGCTATCAACGACAATCCCGACCATCCAATGGACAACAAGGCGATAACCGGCGAATATCCGCCCGGCTCCACGTTCAAGATTGTCACGGGCGTAGCGGCTTTGGCGACGGGCAAAGTTGATCCTTATGAGACGATTTTTGACGGCGGTAAACATTGGCTCGTTCCAAAAGGTAACGCCGGCGACGAGGCTCTCGGTTGGATTAATTTTCACACCGCGCTAAGTCATTCCGATAACGTCTACTTTTATGAAATGGGCAACCGTCTGGGCGTCGACTTGTTGGAAAGTTATGCCAAAATGTTCGGGCTGGGTTCTGTCACGGGAATTGATTTGCCTTATGAATCGCCCGGTCTTGTTGAGTGGAAAGAATACAAGTGGGACGTTTATCATGATGAGTTTTATTTGTCGGAAGTCATGGACGCGGCTATCGGTCAAGGTTTTAATTTGGTCACGCCACTGCAAGCGGCAATGGTCATGGGCGAAATTGCGGCAAACGGCAAACGATTTAAACCGCACCTCGTCAAGCAAATCGTCACGCAGGACAAAGAAGTCGTCAAAGATTTTCAACCTGAACTCGTCGGCGAATTGCAAGTTGAGCCGTGGGTTATCGAACTGGTGCAATCCGGCTTGAACGACGTTACAAAGAACGGTACTGCCGCGAGAAATTTTGTAGGCTTTCCTTATGAAATTGCCGGCAAGACAGGCACCGCTGAAAATTCGCAGGGCATGGATCACGGTTGGTTTGTCGGCTACGGACCATTTGACAATCCGTCAATCAGCGTGGCGGTTATCGTCGAGCAAGGCGGTTTCGGTGCAAGTTCGGCAGTTCCAATCGGTCGTCAGATTATGGAGGCGGCATTTGCATTAAAAGTTCAGCGCGGAGAAATGGTCGCACCTGCAAAAAATTAAAGCGCGGCACGAATCGTGAAGTCAATATCGCCGTCCTTATTTTCATTGGAACTTTCGAGTCGGGCACTGGACGACACGGAACTTTTCACGCGGCTAAGATAACTCTTCACGGCATCGGGAGTGGTTGACACGCCTTCCAGTTCCAAAAAATTTTCGTCAACGTGAATCTTCGTCAAGTGTACGCCGCCGCCCGCGACTTTGCCCAGATTTATCAGCAGATTGAATTTCGCAGGATTGATGCCTTGCGCCGCGCAAATTTTGTTTAAGCGATTGAGTTCGGCGATGTCCTCGTCGAGAGAATTTTTTAAGGCTAAATCGTCGCGCAGTTCATTGACGGAACTTTTTATTGCATCGAGTTGAGTTGATGCCGCGTTGCTGTCGAAGAAAATTTTCATCGAGCTGATGAGCAGTGCAATAAAAAAAATCGCCGCGATTGCCGCAGAAATTTTTTTCCAATTTAATATGCCGCTCCGAGCCAAAATGTTCGGAGCTTTTCTTTCGCGCACAATCTCCGCGATAAATTTTGCATGGTCAATCGGCGTGATCTTTGTCAGCATGTCGACGGGCATAACCGACAGTCCGCGCAGATTCATGCCGAATTTTTTCCATGTCGCGCAGAATTCGTCGACGATCTTTTGCGGCAAAGTTTCCATCCAAATTTCCGCACCGACTTTTGCGAATGAGAATGCCGCATCTTTTTGAAACTGCGCGATTGCCCAACTTTTGACGAGCGCGGGAATTTCTTTTGCCGGGACGTTGTCGACTTCAGTTTGAAATGTGACGGCGTCGCCTTCTTGCAAACAAAATCCGACTGCCGAAGTCTGCCAACCGTTTTGCGTGCACACGAGCGAAATTTTTTCGGCAAGCTGTTCAACGTCCGAGCCGTCCGCGTCGATTGTGACAGTCTCTGAATTTTCCGACAGGTGCACGATAAAAATTTTATCGCCGTCGAAATATGCACCGACGACGTTGCTCAAATCCTCGCGAAAAAAATTCGTCATTTGCTCCAAAAAAATTCTCACGCTCAAAATTGCTCACACCTCAAAGAAATTGTCAGAGACGTTGCGTTGAAATGTTCATCTATGATTTATTTGCGCTCCAAATTCACG
The DNA here is from genome assembly GCA_905234395.1 of uncultured Selenomonadaceae bacterium. GTDB lineage: Bacteria > Bacillota > Negativicutes > Selenomonadales > Selenomonadaceae > Quinella. The sequence continues at coordinate 1,591 of CAJOHG010000053.1, read as the reverse complement.
ACGCCGGGTTTTTTGAGCATCCAACCTTTAAGCGGGTCTTGCACGAAAAGCGCGGGTTGCTTGACGGAATATTTCCGATAAACGCCGTCCTCAAAATTGAGCGCGTAAATTTCCTTCATGCCGCCGAATTCGTAAAGATTCTCGTCGCAAGGATTCATCGGGTTTGGGAAAACGGCATATTCTTCGCCCGAACATTTGAATGCCCAATAGAGACTGTCTTTGGCGTCGATTGCCGGGCGAAATGTCATTGTGCCGCCGTATGTCAAAATCTTGAGCTTGTTCTCTCTGATGAAACGTTCACATTTTTTGATGTAACCTCGCGCGTCGGGATCGCCTGCAAGTTTGTTGAAGTCCTCGATAAAATTCAGCCACGGAATTGGCGGTGCAAGCGGCGTTATGCGCGAAGTTTCCGGCTCCGATAAATCTATCCCGAACGGCTCAACTTGCGGCACGTCGGCGATAACTTGCGGCTCTCTGATTTGGCTGACCTTTTCTTCAAGCGTGATGACTTTTTTGCGCAGGCGTTGCACGTCCGTTTGAATTCTCTGCAAGTCGACATCTTGACGGCTGTTAATCGACCACAGATAAGCGACGACCAACAAAAGCAACACGCTCAAACCCAGCGACAGATAATTCAGCACACCTGCCATTGACGACGAAACTACTGCCTCTTCCATAATCACGACCTCCTTAATTGAATAAAAGCCCGCGCCATTGTAGACGCAGGCTTGAAATTTCTAAAGTGGCAGGGGTAGCTGGACTCGAACCAACGCATACCGGATTCAGAGTCCGGTGCCTTACCAACTTGGCTATACCCCTCTGTAAAACCGTTGCAATTTATATCACACGGCAAAGGCTTTGTCAATCACCTGTAGGATTTTTTGTAAATGTTGAGCATGTCGTCATCGCTAAGAGCAACGGGATCGAATTGGAGCAAAAATCCCATGGCGTCGCGAGTGTTCTGTACCATCTTCGGGAATTCGTCGGGAGTGATGCCGTAGTCGCTCATTTTGAGATTGTCAACGCCGCAAGCCGTCTGCAATTCTTTCAACGCGTCGATGAAGTCTTCAGCCTTGTCAGCGTCAACTTTGCCCATTGCCCGCGCCATAGCGATAAATTTTTCGTCGCAAGCGTGTTTGTCGACAAAGTGACCGAAATAAGCGAGCGAAATCATAATCAAGCCGGCACCGTGCGGCAATTCGGGATGATACGCGCTCAAAGCATGTTCAAGCGAATGTTCAGCCGTGCAGACACATACGTCCATTGAAAATCCGCCGAGCGTGTTCGCGAATGCAACCTGCGTGCGAGCCTCAAGATTTTTTCCGTCGTTCACGGCAACGGGCAAATATTTCGCGAGCTTTTCAATCGCAGTGAGTTCAATCATCGCCGACGCCTCGTTGCACGCGTTTGAAATGTAACCTTCTGCATTGTGGAAGAACGCGTCGAAACCTTGATAGGCGGTGAAATGTTTCGGGACGGTCAACATGTACAGCGGATCGACAATCGCAAGGTCGGGATAGCTGCCGAAAAATGCGGTCTTCTCGTTCGTGGCAGGATTGGTGATGACTGCGCCCGCGTCGACTTCGGAGCC
>CAJOHG010000052.1 GCA_905234395.1 uncultured Selenomonadaceae bacterium | reverse complement strand
CACTTCGCCGGTATCATTTTTTATCGCAACGACTGAAGGTTCACGCAGGACAATCCCACGACCCTTGACGTGCACGAGTGTGTTTGCCGTTCCAAGGTCAATTCCCATGTCGTGCGACAGACCGCCAAAAAAACCCCACATCTGAAAGTTTGCTCCCTTCTTCGGAAAAAAATTTTTGCCTGCGCTAAGCAAAAGCATTTTATCATACATTTTACACTTTGCAATACGGCTTTTGAAACATGATTAAAAATCTTCGTCACGACGACATCGCATGAACAGCTTGCCCGATACAAATGCCGCCGTCATTGGTTGGAATCATTGAGTGGCGCAAGACATTTAAGCCGCACCGAAAAAGTTTCGCGCTCGTCAACGACATAAGCAACATATTTTGAAATACGCCGCCGCTCAATGCAACGGTTTTTGTTTTTGTCCGCAAGCTTAACTCGTGACAAGTTCGCGCAATAAATTCGGCTAAGCTCTCGTGGAAAAATTTTGCCGTGTCGAAAATATTTTCTCCGTTCAATCGCCGCGCCAATATGTCAGAAAAAATTTCGGCAGTCGTGTTGAAGTCGGCGTGAAAATTTTTCGTCGAACGTTCGGCAAAGCGGCTTCACCTTCGTAGCTCGACACGGTGCAAATTCCCAACGTTGCGGCAACGGCGTCGAACAATCTGCCCGCGCTCGTCGACGTGACACAGTTAATTTTTTTGTCCAGCAGAAATCTTTGCCCGGCAAGTTCAGCGTCGGTTGCAATGTTCAATCGGCGGGCAATGTCAACGTCGCCAATCATCGCCAGAGCAATTCGCCAACCTTCCCGCGCAGATTTATCGCCGCCGGCTTGAGTGAACGGACTGATCGTCGCAAGTCGTTCGTTGCGTGTCGTGTCGCAAATGAAAAATTCTCCGCCCCAAATCGTTCCGTCGTCGCCGTAGCCTGTGCCGTCAAATGCAACGCCGATAATTTCGCCGCGATGATTATTTTCCGCCATGCAGCTCAAAATGTGCGCGTAGTGATGTTGAATTTTTATCAACGGCACGTCGAATTTTGCGGCAAGTTCAGCGGCAAGAGCAGTGGTCTGATAGCGCGGATGCAGGTCGCAGGCAATGACTTCGGGCGAAATTTCCAGCAGGTCGCACATTCGAGCAATTGACGACTTCAGAACTTCAACGGTGCGCAAATCGCCAACGTCTCCGATATACGGCGAGGCATAGAGCAAATTTTTTTTCGCGAGGCAAAACGTGTTCTTGAGTTCGCCGCCAATCGCGAGCACGGAAATTTTTTTGTCAACGTCGCAGAAAATCGGCAACGGTGCATAGCCGCGAGAACGTCGAATCATTGACGGCTTATCGTCGATAAAATCCATGACCGAATCATCGGCGCGAAGGAGAATTTTTCTGTCGTGACTCAGTATCGCGTCGCAGAGTTTGCCGAAATTTTTCAACGCGTCGTCGTCGTCAATCGTTATCGGCACGCCCGAAGGATTTCCGCTCGTCATAATCAGCGCGTCGGGAAAAATTATTTCGTCCGGGAAATTGAACAGCAACATGTGCAGCGGCGTATACGGCAACATCACTCCGAGGCGATTTATATCGGGCGCAACGTTCGCGGCAATTTTTCCGTCTGAAATTTTTTCAAGCAAGACAATCGGTTTTTGCGGGCTGTCTAAAATTTTTCTCTGCGCGGCGGTCAAAAGGCATTCACGTTCGACGGCGGCAACATCACGGAACATCACGGCAAACGGTTTTGTCGGACGAGTTTTTGATTGGCGCAGACGTTCGACGGCAGAAAAATTTTTCGCATCGCAAGCCAAGTGAAAGCCGCCAATGCCTTTAATCGCCACGACGCCGCCTTCCGCCAAAATTTTCCGCACGTGTTTAAGCGCATCATGTCCGCGCAGATTCGAGTTGAGCAGATAAATTTCCGGGCCGCAGTCGTTGCAGCAAATCGGTTGAGCGTCGTAACGTCGGCTGTCGGGATTGTGATATTCACTCGCGCAAGCGTCGCACATCGGGAACGCATTCATTGACGTTCGCTCACGGTCGTAAGGCATATTTTTTAAAATGGTCAGCCTCGGTCCGCAAGCAGTGCAATTTATGAACGGATGCAAATATCGGCGATTGGTCGCGTCAAAAAGTTCGGCGGCGCATTTGTCGCATGTGGCGATGTCCGGGCTTACGAAAATATCTCCTGCCTCGTGAACGCTGTCGACGATTTGAAAGTCGGCAAAATTTTCGTCGGGCAATTCGTTCGTCGTGACGTTCAAAATCGCAGAACGTTCCGGAGCTTCTTCGCGCAGAGCCGTCAAAAAATTTCTCAACGCGTCCAAATTTCCTTGCGCGAAAATTTCAACGTAGGAGCCTTTGTTCGCGACGGTGCCGAAAATTTTATGAGCGTCGGCAATTCGACTGACAAACGGTCGAAAGCCCACGCCCTGTACAATTCCAAAAACTTTTATGTTCAGCATGTTACCTCACGAAATTTTTTTCAAGTCAAAGGTGATAATCGTGTCGCACTCCATCGGTCTGCCGATTTGGTCGAGCGCGGGTTGAAACGTCCATTTCTGCGCGGCAACGGTCGCAAGTTCATCAACGCGTTTATCGCCCGAACTCTGAATCAGTTCCGTTGATTTAACCTTGCCGTCTTTGCCGATTCGTGCCGCAAATGAAACGTAGCCCTTGAATTCGAGACCGTCAACTTTTTCGGGATAAACTTGATTGACGGCGACAGGCGGCTTTGTCAAAAGTTGTGTGCCTTCTTGCGGCGAAGGTTCTTCGGCAGGTTTAACGGGCTGTTCAATTTTTTCCGGCGGCGGCGGTTTCTGACGTTCACGCGGTTTTGGCGGCGTCGGCGTCGGCAATTCAAGCGGCGGGATTTTTATTTCGGGAATGTCGATTTCGGGCACGATTAAATCTTCCGCGTTGAAAGGTGACGTTGACGGCTCAACTTCTTCCGCCGGGATTGTCTCTGCCTCCGAATCGATTGCCTCGTCGGAAATTTCAACGTCGATCCATTCGATTTCGGCGACCGTTTGAATTTTCGGCGCGGGCAGCAAATATGGCGTGATGAAAAAAATTGCCGGTACCATCACGACATGAAAGACAATCGCCGCAAAAATCGTCGTCAGCCAATGTGTTGAATATTTTTCCATTTCTCATTTCCAAATTTTAGCTTTGAGCTTTAAGCTTTGAGCTTTGAGCTTTAAGCTTTGAGCTTTTAGCTTTTAGGATTTTCATTCCTAATTCCTAATTCCTCATTCCTAATTGCTTTTCAGCTCCGTTGCGATTGACACGCGCTTGGCTCCCGATTTTTTCAGCACATCAAGCACCGCAACGACGTTTTCATAACGAGTTGACTTGTCGCCGCGCAGAACGAAGATTGCGTTTTTATCTTGAGCAAGTGCCGTGCGAATTTTTTCGTCGAGCTGCTGATTCGGTACGCTGTCTTTGTCGAAGAGCACATCGCCGTTTGCAAGCACCGTTATCGGCACGACGTTTGGTCGCGTCTCCATTGCCGCGCTTGACGATTGCGGCAGGCTAACGGGCAAAGTGTTCGTCTGCACCATGTAAATTGTGCTTAGCATGAAAAATACCAGCAGGAACAGCATTATATCAATCATCGGGATAATCATGACGAGCGGTTGAGTTTTTTCGCGAAAGTCAAGGCGTCTCATAAAATTTCTCCTTTGCGATTGAACGCGGCGATTAAAATTTTAACGTCGTTGATTGTCACATTGGATGCAACGTCACGTTGCCGGCGTCTCATAAAATTTCTCCTTCCGAATCGTCGGCAGGTTGCAATTCAGATTGTCCGCTTAGTCCTGCGAGCACAACGTTAATTGTCTTGTCAAGTTCCGTCAAATTCTCGTCGAGCCGTTGAGCAAAGTACGTGTGGACAATCAGCGCGAAGATTGACACGCAGAGACCCGTTGCCGTCGCGATTAGTGCCTCGCCGATTCCGCCGGTGATTGCCAACGGTTGCCCGGCTTGTATGCTGAAAATGTTGAACGATTCAATCATGCCGCTTATCGTGCCCAAAAGTCCGAGCAGCGGCGCGAGCGTAACAATCATCGATAAATAATTCAAGCGTGCACGAAATTTCATCGCTTCATCGTCGTAGGCAACGTTCATCGCGAATTCGACGTTCTCGCCTTCAACTGCAGCTCTGATTCCCGCCAAAGCGACTTTCCCGACGCTTGACCTGTGCTTGCGACAAAAAATCAAAATTTCGTCCGCCGATTGAGCTTTGAGCCGATTGACGAGCGCAGGCAAAAATTTTTCATCATCTTCTTCGGCGTAGCTGTAATATCTCAAACGTTCGATAGCGATTGCGACGACGACAACCGAGCTTATCAAAAGCAGATACATAACCGGGCCGCCTTTGGCGAAAAGTTCAACGACTTCCAAAAAAATCTCTCCCGTCAAATTCAATGTGCCGTGATTATATAACACAAAACTTTTGAGCGACAATATCGCCCGAAAAATTTTTCGCAAAAAAAATCCGCCGACCAATTGATTAGCGGAAGATAATGCGTGACGAAAAATTATTTCTCGACAATGATTCGCGGGAAAAGTTGTTCGGGCTTGCCGACTGCGTGATTTGCTTCCAACTGCCCGAAAATTTTTGCGTCGTCAAGTTTAAGCTGTGTCGTGACTTTCAACTGTTCGCGAATTTTTTTTGCAGTCGACGGCATGAACGGCGCGATTAAAATGCTCACGATTCGCAACGACTCGGCAAGATTGTACAGGACGTTCGCCAGCTCTTGACGTTGTGATTCGTCCTTTGCCAACTTCCAAGGCATCGTTTCATCAATGTATTTGTTCGCGCGGTTGATGAATTTCCACACGAGCTTAATCGCGTCGGAAAGCTGAACGTCTTCCATGAGCTTGCGATATTCTTTCGACGTGTCGACAGCTTCTTGACGAAACGCCTTGTCCAAATCGGTGCCGTCACTCGTCGGAATGAGAACGCCATTTTGGAATTTGCCAATCATGTTCAAAGTTCTGTGCAACAAATTTCCGAGGTCGTTCGCAAGGTCGGCGTTGATTCTCTGAATCAGAGCGTCGCGATTAAAATTGCCGTCAAGACCCAAAGTTATTTCGCGCAGGAGAAAATATCTGATTGCGTCCGCGCCGAATTCTTCAACGAGCTGTACGGGATCGACGACATTGCCGACGGATTTGGACATTTTGCCGCCGTCAGTGACAAGCCAGCCATGACCGTAGATTTGTTTCGGCAACGGAAGACCTGCCGCCATCAACATTGCGGGCCAGATAATCGTGTGGAAGCGAACAATTTCTTTGCCGACGAGATGAATATCTGCCGGGAAAAATTTTTTCAGCGCGGGATTGTCGAACATCGGCGTCAAATAATTTATAACGGCGTCAAACCAAACATAGATAACATGTCGTTCGTCGCCGGGCACAGGAATTCCCCAATCAAATGACGTGCGCGAAATGCAAAGGTCTTCGAGCCCGCGCTTGATGAACTGAATCATTTCATTGCGGCGAGAAGTCGGCACGATGAATTCGGGATTGTCCTCAATGTGTTTAAGCAGAGCGTCGGCGTATTTCGAGAGCCTGAAAAAATAAGCCTCTTCCGAAACTTTTTCAACGGGACGATGACAATCGGGACAACAACAATTTTCGTCAAGTTGAAGTTCCGTCCAATACGATTCGCACGGCGTGCAATAAAGACCGGTGTATTCGCCCTTGTAAATGTCGCCGTTTGCTTGAATGCGCTTGAAAATTTCTTGAACAACTTTTTCGTGGCGCGGCTCACTCGTGCGAATGAAGTCGTCGTTCGAGATATAAAATTTTTTCCAGAGCTCCTTGAAGCTGTCGACAATCGGATCAACGTATTCAAGCGGCGTCTTGCCCTGCGATTGAGCGGTGCGCTGAATTTTTTGCCCGTGTTCATCAGAACCCGTCAAAAAAAATACGTCGTAACCTGCCAGTCGTTTGAATCGAGCAATGGCGTCGGCAATCGTCGTGCAGTACGCGTGCCCGATGTGCAATTTCGCGCTTGGATAATAAATCGGCGTGGTTATATAAAAAGTTTTCATTGAATCTTCTCCTTTGTAGCTTTGAGCTTTAAGCTTTGAGCTTTGAGGTTTTTTCCTTAAAGCTTACAGCTTACAGCTAAAAGCTCGTTGTAAATTTCGCGGCGGCTCACGTTGAATCGCTTTGCAGTCTCGCGCATTGCAGATTTTTTGTCGAGACCTTGCTCCAAAAATTTTTCGACGACCGTTGAAATGTCTTCGGCAGGTGCGACGAATTCGGACGCTTGCCCTTCAATCAGCACGACGAATTCTCCGAGCGGCTCCGAAATTTTTTCCGCAAGCTCAATCAAATTGCCGCGCAGAAATTCTTCGTGGACTTTGGTCAATTCGCGGGCAAGCACCGTTTGACGTTCGCCGAAGACTTCAGCCGCCTCCGACAAAAAATTTTTCAATCGGTGCGGAGCCTCGTAAAATATCAGCGTCGCGTTGACGGTCGCAAGTCGTTGCAAAAATTCGCGGCGATTTTTTTTTGACTTGGGCGCGAAACCGACGAATAAAAATTTTGACGTGTTCAGCCCTGAACAAATCAGCGCGCTCAATGCGGCGTTCGCACCGGGTATCGGACAAATTTTTATGTCGTTGTCGATTGCGAGCCTTACCAAATCTGCGCCCGGATCTGATATTGCCGGTAAGCCCGCGTCGCTGACGACTGCAACCGATTCGCCTGCCTGAAGTCGTTGCAAAATTTTTTCGGAGACTGCAGCCGAGCAATTCTCGTCGAATCTGATTAGCGGCGTGTGAATTTCAAAGTGCGTCAAAAGTTTTCGCGTGCGCCGAGTGTCTTCAGCCGCAATGACGTTGACTTCCCGCAAAATTCGTATCGCCCGAAATGTCATGTCCTCTAAATTTCCAATCGGCGTCGCGCACAAGTACAAAGTTCCCGTCAAGCTGAACACTCCCAAAAATTTTTATCACGCATGAACGCGGCGATTCGCTCAAGCTGTCGAACGATTAATCGCGTCAACCGGATACAACGTCACGTTGTCTCCAAAAATTTTCGAGCCGCTTCAAACATTTTCGGGATGCCTTCGGGATTTTTGCCGCCCGCTTGAGCCATATCGGGACGACCGCCGCCGCCGCCGCCAACGAGCTTTGAAATTTCCTTGACGATTTTGCCCGCATGAATTCCAGCCGCGACAGCTTTTTTATCAGCTTTGACGACCAACGAAACTTTTCCGTCATTGACAGCCGCCAAAACCAAAATTCCGCCGTCGAGTTTGTCAATCAGCAAATCAGCCATGTTGCGCAAATCGTCGGGAGTTTTCGCCTGCACGACGCCTTTAAGATATTTCAAGCCGCCAATTTCTTCCACGCCGACCAAAAGTTTTTGAGCCTCTGCCTTTTCGCGCAACTTGTGAACTTCGTCGAGCTGTTTACGCATATTTTTATCTTCCGCCAAAATTTTTTCGACCTGCGCGGGCAAATCTTCTGCGCGGACTTTCAAGAGCGTTGCAGTTTGATTGAGCAGTTGAGCTTGATGAGTGGCATCTTTAATCGCCGCACGACCGGTGACAGCTTCAATTCGACGAACGCCCGCCGCAATGCCGCCTTCGCTGACAATTTTAAATCTGCCAATCTGTCCGACGTTCTTGACGTGAGAGCCGCCGCAAAGTTCGCAAGAAAAATCTTCGACGCTGACGACGCGGACAATATCGCCGTACTTTTCGCCAAAGAGAGCCATCGCGCCGAGTTTCTTAGCTTCGTCAATCGGCATTTCGCGAATCGTAACGTCTTCCGCCTTGAGAATCTCCTCGTTGACAAGTTCTTCAACGTCGGCAAGCTGTTGAGCTGTGACGGGCTCAAAATTTGAAAAGTCAAAGCGCAGACGTTCGGGCGTGACGAGCGAGCCGGCTTGATTGACTTGGTTGCCGACAACTTTTTTCAATGCGGCTTGAAGTAAATGCGTCGCCGTGTGATTGCGTGCGGAAGAAAGTTTTTTGTCGCGGTCAATTTTAATCTCAACGATTTCGCCGACTTTAAGCTGTCCTTCCTCAACATAAGACTCATGATAAATCGTGCCGTCGGGAAGTTTTTTCGCGTTGGAAACTTTGATTTTGCCGAGTTCGCCGATTAAATAGCCTTCGTCGCCGACTTGCCCGCCGCCTTCCGCGTAAAAAGGTGTGCACTCCAAAATAATTCCCGCAGTGTCTCCGTCGCGAAGTTCGTCAACAATTTTGCCGTCCTTCCAAAGCGCAAAGACTTTCGACGACTTGCAAGCCTCGTCGCGGGTCAAATGTTCGGTGTCGACGTTGAGCAGATCGGGCACGTCAAGGCGTTCATTGGCGGCACGAGCGGCGCGGGCGCGTTGACGTTGAGCTTCCATCGCCTTATCGAATCCGGCTTTGTCGGGCGCGAGATTGTTTTCTTGCAAAATTTCTTCCGTGAGTTCATACGGAAAGCCGAACGTGTCGTAAAGCTTGAAACAAACTTCTCCGCTCAAAATTCCGTGTTCAGCCTTCGACATTTCCAAATTCAAAATTTCCATGCCTTGAGCCAACGTCGCGGCGAATCTGTCTTCCTCAAGACGCACAACTTTTTTGATATAGGCAACGTTGCGGGCAAGCTCCTCGAAGTCGGCAATGTCGCCGTAAATTTTCGCCACAACGTCAATCGCGCCCTCAAGGAATGCGTCCTTAATTCCGAGCATACGACCATGACGAATCGCACGACGTAAAATTCTGCGCAAGACGTAACCGCGTCCTTCGTTCGACGGCAAAATTTTATCCATAATCATAAACGCCATCGATCTCGCGTGGTCAGCGATAACCTTCATGGAAATATCGCGCTTGGTGTCGTCGCCGAATTTGAGCCCGCTGATTTTCTCGACGTATTCAATTATCGGGAAGAGCAAATCCGTTTCAAAGTTTGAATTCTTTTGTTGAAGGACGCTCGCCAAACGTTCAAGCCCGCAGCCCGTGTCGATGTTCTTGTGTTCAAGCGGTTTGTATTCGCCATCTTCGGTGCGGTCAAATTGCGTGAAGACGAGATTCCAAATTTCCAAAAATCTGTCGCAGTCGCAGCCGGGCGAGCAAGTTTCTTTTCCGCAGCCGCGCTCTTCGCCGAGGTCAATGTAAATTTCGCTGTCCGGGCCGCACGGTCCGGGACCAATTTCCCAAAAATTGTCGTCAAGCCGAACGATATGCGCAGGATTCAAGCCGGGCTGTTGCAACCAAATTTTCTCCGCCTCGTCGTCGTTGGGATAGATTGACACCCAAAGTTTTTCGCGAGGAAGTCCGCAAACGTCCGTTAAAAATTCCCACGCCCAAGGAATTGCACTCTCCTTGAAATAATCGCCGAACGAAAAATTTCCCAGCATCATGAACGCCGTATGGTGCCGCGCAGTTCGTCCGACGTTTTCTATATCGCCCGTGCGCACGCAACGTTGATTCGTCGTCACTCGCGGACAAGGCGGTTTGAGTTTGCCGGTAAAGAACGGTTTGAGCGGAGCCATTCCCGCGCCAATCATCAAAAGCGTCGGATCGTTTTCGGGTATCAGCGAAAAGCTCGGCATGATTAAATGTCCTTTGCTCTCGAAAAATTTTAAGAACGCCTCGGCGACTTGTTTGCCTGTCATGTACTTCAAAATATCAGCCTCCAAAAATTTTTTGCGCGCGAATTATAGCACAGCGATTGTTGAATGTCGATTGACAACCGCAAACTCAACATTGCAAAAAAAATTCCTCCGTAGTGGAGGATGTGGCGTGATTCAATCGTCGCAGTTGCGCGGGTGAATGCTGTGCCAATTCTATGCCGTAGCGATAATTTTTTCCACGCCGTCAAATTGCGCTGACCGGTTTAAAATCTTGCGAGCCTTTTCACCGCGTCAATAATCAACGTTGCAAAAAAAAATTCCTCCGTAGTGGAGGATGTGGCGTGATTCAATCGTCGCAGTTGCGCGGGTGAATGCTGTGCCACTTCCATGCCGTCGCGATAATTTTTTCCACGTCGTCAAATTGCGCTGACCGGTTTAAAATCTTGTGAGCCTTTTCACCGGAAGCAATCGACGTGATTCAATCGTCGTAGCCGCGCGGGTGAATGCTGTGCCACTTCCATGCCGTCGCGATAATTTTTTCCACGTCGTCGAATTGCGCTGACCAGTTCAAAATCTTGTGAGCCTTTTCACCGGAAGCAATCAATCGCGCAGGATCGCCCGGTCGTCGTGCACCGAGTTCCGTCTTGATTTTTTGACCGACAACTTTTTCCGCCGCGTCAATAATTTCTTTGACCGAGAAGCCGTGACCGCTGCCGAGGTTAAACGCATCACTTGAGCCGCCGTCGCGCAGATAATTCAACGCGCAAATATGAGCACTCGCCAAATCGAGAACGTGAATGTAGTCGCGAATGCAAGTACCGTCGGGCGTGGGATAGTCCGTGCCAAAAACCGTGATATGGTCGCGTTTGCCCAATGGAACTTGCAAAATCAGCGGAATCAAATGCGTTTCGGGGTGATGATCTTCGCCTAAGCTTCCGTCTTCAATCGCACCGGACGCGTTGAAATATCGCAGGCTGACGTAACGAACGCCGTTCGCCGCGCCGACACGACGCATCATCATTTCCATAATCAATTTCGAATCGCCGTAAGGATTGACGGGAATTGTTGCGTCGCTCTCGTCAATCGGAATGTTTTTCGGCTCGCCATAAACCGCCGCGCTTGAGCTGAAAATAATTTTGTCAACGTCGCTCTCAACCATTGCCTCAAGCAAAATCTGCATGCCGCAGACGTTGTTGTTAAAGTATTTTAGCGGCTTGATGACACTTTCGCCCGCCTCAATGTACGCCGCAAAGTGAAAGACTGCCTCGATTGAATTCTCTGCGAAAATTTTTTTGAGCGCGGACTTGTCGCGAATGTCGCACTCGTAAAATTTGACGACGGGATTAATCGCGGCACGGTGACCTGTCGAAAGATTGTCGGCGATAATGACTTGCTCGCCCGTTTCAATCAGTCGCCGAACCGTATGCGAACCGATATAACCTGCTCCGCCGCAAACAAGGATTGACATGAAAATTCCTCCTGAAGTTTATGTTGAAATTTCGTTACGGTAATCAAAGACCGCGCAAGGACGCGCGGTCGCCGACATGCTGAGCGGGACGCGAAGCCGTCGGCACTAAACATTTCGGGAAGTCTTAACGTTGCGGCAATGATGACCAAACGTTAGAACAATTACGAGCTGAATCGAAGTGAGCGGCTGAAGTTGTCGAAAAGTTTGTATCGCTCCGTGCGCAGCGGTGCCTTTTCTTTTTGGCAACGTGACGTTGCATCCGGCGTGTGTACTTTAAAATTACTCAACACTTTAAGGTGTCGATAACCCTTACTGTTCCCATAAAAAGAAATTACATGTTGAATCAAGCGCACGAATCAATCAATACAGCAACGAACGAATCACGAAGTAAAGAATCGGCATCAGCACCAATGAACACAGCGCGGGATATAAAAATGCCTTCGTCGTGTCGTAGGGAAGAGAACCGACAACTTTGCCCGTTTGCCCGTTCATCATGAAAGTATAAGGCTTGTCGTTGTAGCGCGTCGTCAAAATCCACACGGGCACCATTGCATAGGAAACTTTGCCAACGTCTTTGATAACGGCGGCATTTTCAACTTTCACGGCGTCGAAACCTTCAACCGAATCGCGCAGGACTTCAACGGCACTCGTCTCGACACGTTTATCGGCACGCGGCGCAGATTCTTCGGCGGTCACGTCGTATTTGTCGGCAAGGTAGCCCGTCAAATATGCGGCACTGAACGCGACAAGGTCACCATAATTGAACGGCTCAATGCTCTCCATGTAAGTATCGTCCATCTTTTTTGAGCCGTCAACGGGAATTCGCTCGAAACTCATTGTCCCGGCGCGTCGACAGTTGTAAATGCTCACTTCGGTGATAATTTCCTTCGGCGTGCTGATGACGTGATGTTTCTCGGCGCGGAATTCGGCTTGCGCGGTGATTTGCGAATCGAACAGCCAAAACGGCACGTACATTGGTTGAATCGCCTCGACGCGGTTATTTGCAGTGAAATTGCTCGGCAGGAGCATGTGACCTTTGTAAAATTCCTTCAGCGCGTTTACGGCGTCCTGTTTAGTCTTTTTGAACGGAATTACAAAGTCGGGCTTTAACATGCCGTCGAAACGTTTCGGAATCATTGTCGGGTTGCCGCAATAGACGCATTCGGTCGCCATGGTGTTTTCATCGCAGACAAGTTCTGCACCGCAACTCGAACATGTGAACGCGTGCAAAGTTTTAGCCTCGTCACTTGTCCATTCTGATCCGGCGTCTTCAGTCTCCCATTTAGCCTCTTGAGCCTCCGCCGCTCGTGCCGCCAATTCCTGTTTGTCGCGGAAAAGTTCTTCAATCGCGCTGACTTCAAATTCCGTGCCGCAATATTCGCACGTGACAGTTTTTTTGCCGGGCAGGAAGCTCAACGGTGCGCCGCAATTCGGACATTTATAACTAACTGATGAATCAGCCATTTCAACACCTCCAAAGTTGTTGCCGCGCAGATTGTAGCAAAAAATTTTCACATACGCAATTTGAAGTTAAGAGTCTCAATTTGAAGTTAAGAGGCGCGCATGGACGCGCGCCGCCGCCGCGTTGAAACAGGATGTTTCACAGCGGCGACACGAGCTGAAAATTATCTTAACGTTACGGACAACGATAAACCCTATCGCTCCGCGCGCAGCGGTGCCCTTTTCTTTGCTACTTTCTTTTGGGCAAGCAAAAGAAAGTAGATCCTAAAAAAAAAATTAAAAAGAAAATTACCGCCCAAATCGAAAGCACTACGCTCAAAGCATAAAAAAGCTCCGACATTTCTGCCGGAGCCGTGAACCGAAAATTCAGTTCAAGTCATTGGATTATTCCCTCATGCCGAGTGGTTGAGTTTATTGCTGTTCAAATTGACGATTGTTGTTGAGCTTGTAGGTGTCGAAGCCGCCTTGACCGTTGCTGACCTTGAACTCAACGTTTCTGCCGTCCACAACGGTAAGCTTGCCGCCGTCGTTGATGTTGAGAACAACGCCATTGGTAGCAGACTCTGCGGAGATCTGGTCGAGAGTGATGTCGCCGAGCCAGATGGTGTCACCGTTGCCCGCACCTTGAATGGTGTCGTTGCCGTTGCCGTGCAGATAGACAAAGTTGTCGCTGCCGCTGTTGCCGACGAGCAGGTCGTTGCCGCCGAAGCCGCCCCACATACTGTTGTCGCCCTTGCCGCCATAGATCGTGTTGTCGAGCATGTTGCCGGCGAGTACCGCATTGTCCTTGTAGCTCTTCGCGTCGATGACTCTGATGTCGCCGCCGAAGATCTTGCCGCTGTCGGGATCGTCGAGCCACATGTCAACTGTGCCTTCAACGGTCTTGTCAATGGTGACGGTCGCGTTGGAGCCGGTTGCATAGTAGTATTCGGCGTAGTTGTCATAGAAGAGTTTGTTCTTGCCAACTTGCGCAACAGTGCCGCTGATCTGGAAGTCGTTGCCTCTGTTCTTCGACTTGTCGAATGCGCCTGCGAGCGATGCTTTCTCAACAATGCCCTCTGCGTTCTCAACTTCAAAGAAGAGCGCGTTGCTGGAGGTGATAGACAAGCTCTTGATGTGGTTGGTCGCCACGTCGAATTCGATCGTATCTGCGGTCGGGTTGTAAGCGTTGGAGTTATCAGCGTTGACGAACTCGAAGTTGGTGATGGAGTTGATTGCGCCGTCATAGACACCGAGCACGATGAAGGTTGAGCCAACTTCTTTGTCGCTGCCGCTGTAGCCGCTGAGCAAGTTTCTGCCGCCTGCACCATAGAGCGATGCCGCGCCTTTGCCTGCCGACAAGGTTTCGTTGCCGTCGCCGCCCTTGAGGATCATCTTGCCGTCGCCGGCTTTGATCTTGCTGACGCCTTGGAAGTATGCCGCACCGGAGCCGATTGAGCTTTCCATCCAGTCTTGACCGAGGTCGATAAGACCTTCGCCGCTGTAGCCGCTGAAGTCAACCAAGCTCTTGTTGCCGATAAAGACATTCGCCATACCGACATCGTCGTTAGCTTTGATGGTGGTGCCGGAGCCGCCGCCGATTGCAACTCTGTAGGTGCCGTCGTCGGTGCGAATGAGCTGCTGTACGTAGCCGCCGTCAACCGTGTTAGCGTCGATAGCAATCGCCTTGAATTCGTTGGACTCCTTGATGATCATGTTGCCGTTTTCATCAATCGTGAAGCTCGTCGAATCCATGTTGATGTCGTCAATGTAGAGAACGTCGCCCGAATCGGTGTCGAAGGTGTTGTTCATGCCTTCAATCGACGTGATGCCTTCGCTGATGTTGATGGCCGCGCCGTATTCTCTGCCTTCTTGCAGAATGACAAGGTCTCTGCCTGCGCCCGCGCTGATGCTGTCGAATTCGCCTGCATAAATCGTGTCGTCGCGTGCACCGCCCTGCAACGAGGAGCTGCCGAGTTTCTTGCCGTTCCAGTTGCCGACCAGAATGACACTTTCTTCAAGATCTGCGTCGCCAACGGAACCGCCGTCTTCAGCCGTGAAGCCGACCAACTGTTTGTTGCCGTTGGGATCAGCCAATCTTACGAGCCAGCCGTCACTTGAGTCGCCTTCGTCAATGTCGACGTTAGAGGTGTTCTCGCCGTTTACGATCTTGACCACGCCGCCGTCGCCGAATTGAATCGTCTGATTCGCGATAGCGTCGGCAATGCCCTTAATCGTCTCTTGGACTGAAATAACGTCTTCTTCGTAGTTGTAACCTGCAAGCGTGACGTTGGCATTGGCTTCCGCAAAGGTCATGAGTACGTCTTGACCTTCGCCCATGTTGAAGACGGTCTTCATCTCGCCGCGCGCCACTACGGTATCATCGCCTGTGCCGTCGGTGATGTTGACAGTGCCGTTGCCGGAGTCGGAGTCGACGATTACGACATCGCCCGTGCCGTTGCCGAGTTGAATGTTCTTGTTGCCTTCGGCACCATCCGCTACAACAGCAACATTGCCGTCAACATCGCTGAACGTGACGTTCTGCGGACCATTGTAGAGGTAAACTTCTTTCGCGCCCGTTTCGCCGTTTTCGCCGGTGAAGTCGAGTTCTTGCTCTTCGTCGTTACCTTCGTTGGTTGCATAGACAACTGCCTTCTGATTCAGATTGTCAGTCCAATCCTCGGTGTTGCCGGTCTTGGGAGCCGCTGCAGAGCCAATCGTGTCGGTAGCATCGCTGAAGTCTTTCTTGAGTGCCTTTGCGGCTTGGTCAGGAGTCTGCTCATCTTTGGGCTTAATTTCAGGAGTTTGATCGGAATCGGAGTCTGCGTCGGAGTCGGAGTCACTGTCGGAGTCGGAGTCGGCGTCTGCGTCAGAGTCGGCGTCACTGTCTGCGTCAGAGTCAGCGTCACTGTCTGCGTCGGAGTCAGCGTCACTGTCTGCGTCGGAGTCTGCGTCGCTGTCAGCGTCGGAGTCTGCGTCGCTATCGCTATCCGAGTCGCTGTCGGAATCACTGTCGCTGTCGCTATCCGAATCGCTGTCAGAATCCGAATCGCTGTCGCTGTCGGAATCGCTGTCGCTATCGGAATCGCTGTCGCTGTCAGAATCGCTGTCGCTGTCGGAATCGCTGTCGCTGTCGGAATCGCTGTCGCTGTCCGAATCGCTGTCGCTGTC
>CAJOHG010000051.1 GCA_905234395.1 uncultured Selenomonadaceae bacterium | reverse complement strand
ACGGCTTACGGCATTGACATTTACGGCAAGCCAAGGCTCGTTGAACTTTTGCGCGAACTTGTCAAAACCGACATTCATTGGATTAGGATTCTCTACGCTTACCCGCGCAGATTCACCGACGAGCTGATTGACCTTATCGCGAGCGAAGAGAAGATTTGCAATTACGTCGACCTGCCACTTCAACACGCGAGCAATAAAATTCTCAGGCTGATGAATCGTCCCGACACCCGCGAATCGATTGAGACGTTGCTTGAAAAAATTCGCGCGCGCATTCCGAACGTTGCCATTCGCTCGACTTTTATCGTAGGTTTTCCCGGCGAGACTGAAGAGGATTTTTTTGAGCTTATGGACTTTCTGCTTGAACAGCGACTTGAGAAAGTCGGAATTTTTACTTATTCGCGCGAAGAGGATACGCCGGCTTATGACTTTCCCGAACAAGTTCCCGAAGATGTCGCGCAGGAACGCTATCATATTTCGATGAGCACGCAGTCTTTGATTTCGCAGGAGCGCAACGAAGAATTGGAAGGCAGCGAACTTGAGGTTTTGATTGAGAATCGCGACGAGGAAGTTCCCGAAGTCGTTGCGGGACGTTCTTATCGCGACGCACCCGAAGTCGACGGACTTGTTTACATCGAAAATGACGGTCGCAGTCGTGCAGGTGACATCGTGCGCGTGAAAGTTTTGGCGGGTTTTGTTTATGACGTTGCGGCGGAGAGGATTGATTGACGTTTCCGTGCGACAAGTTGACTTTTTAAAAAAAAAATTGTATTATAACGCCGTATTGTCAAAAATTTTATCGCACAACAGGAGGCGTATTCTTGAGAAGAAAAAGAACAGAACGATTCCTCACGATAGCGACGGTCGTGTTCGTGTTGATTTTCTGGATAGCAATTACGGCGACGGGCTATTTTTCCGAAACGATTATTCCTTCACCGCAAAGTGTGTGGGAAAGTCTTTTGGAGGTATCACAAAACGGCTATAAGGGACACACATTGCTTGAACATTTGGGCACGAGTATGCAACGTCTTGTCATAGCTTATCTTTTGGTTGTCGTGACGGCTGTACCGTTGGGACTTTTGAGCGGCTACAATTCCAAAATCAGAGCAATTCTTGAACCGCTCGTGGAATTTTACAGACCGCTCCCGCCGCTCGCTTACTACACGATTTTGGTTTTGTGGATGGGCATTGATGAAAGCTCGAAACTTGCGCTGTTGTATCTCGCAGGATTTTCGCCGGTTTATATTGCCTGCGTCGCGGGCGTTCTCCGAATAAACGAAGACTACATAAACGGCGCGAAAACTTTGGGGGCAACAAAGACGCAAATTTTTTTCTATGTGGTATTGCCCGCGGCACTGACGGATATTTTCACGGGACTGCGCACGGCTTTGGGCGTGGAATATACGACTCTGGTCGCGGCGGAAATGGTCGCTGCAACTGCCGGCTTGGGCTGGCTGGTGCTCGACGCGAGCAATTATCTGCGCAGTGATGTCGTCTTCATGGGCGTCATCATCATGGGCATCACGGGTGTTTTATTGGATTGGATGGTGAGGCTTGCCGAAGAAAGAATCGTTCATTGGAAAGGCAAAGATTGATTGTAAGGAGAATGTTTGTATGATTAAATCACGAGCACTGAAAACTTTTTTTGTTGCGGCAATGATGTTGTTGACGACTGCGCTGTTTTCGGCGTGCGGCGGCGGCAACGAAAATTCTTCCGCGCCGAAAGACGAAAATGAAACGACCGTCGTTATCGGCACGATGAATCTCGTAAACGGCGATTTGATTGCCCAATACGAGAAATGGTACGAGAACGAACTCGGCGTTAAAGTCAAACTTATCCGTTTCGATTCGGGCAAGGACATTATCTCCGCGCTTGCTTCCAACAGCATTGACATCGGCGAGGCGGGAACGTCTCCTGCGGCTCTTGCAATATCGAACAACCTGGACATCAAGGTTATATTCGTGGGCGACGTTATCGGTGCCGCAGAAACTCTCGTTGCCAAAAACGACAGCGGCATTTCAAGCGTCAAAGACCTCGCCGGCAAAAAAGTTGCGACTCCGTTTGCGTCCACGGCTCATTACAGTCTTTTGAACGCGCTGAAACTGGAGGGCATGACCGAAGCCGATTGCCAACTGCTCGACCTTCAACCCGACGATATTTTTGCGGCATGGCAACGCGGAGACATTGACGCCGCTTACGTTTGGTATCCCGTTTTGGGACGTTTAATGGAGACGGGCAAAAGCATCACCAATTCCGAAGAGCTTGCGGCTAAAGGCATTGTCACGGCTGATTTGGTCGTCGCACGCACGCCCTTTGCCGAAGAACATCCCGACATCGTGAAAAAGTTTGTCGAATTGCAACTAAGAGCAAACGACATGATCCTTGAAAATCCGCAGAATGCTGCCAAAGAAATTTCTTCCGTTCTTGAAATCAAAGAGAGCGACGCCGCCGAACAAATTACACAATTCAAATACCTCAGAGCCGCCGAGCAAATTGACATGCTCGAAAACTCGATGGCAAAGACTTTGAAGGACACGGCGGACTTTTTGGTTGAGCAAAAGAGCATAAAGACTGCGCCGAGCTTGGAAGACTTCAACAGCAAAGTTACCGCCGAATTTGTCAAGAATTCCTCTGCGAAGTGACGGGTGCGACAATGTTTAGTAAAATTGCCAACCTCTATAAAAAGCTTGCCAAAAAGGACGAGCTTATCACCGTGGAGAACGTGAATTATCGCGGCGAAGAACCCGTCGTCGAAGGCGAAGAGCTCATCTCGATTCACGGCGTAAATTTGAGCTATTCAAGCAAAAACGGCTCAATCAAGGCGTTGGAGAACATCAGCTTCAACATTTATCGCGGCGAATTCATTTGCGTGCTCGGACCTTCGGGTTGCGGCAAAAGTACTCTGCTGAAAATTTTGGCGGGCTTCATTCGTCCGACTGCCGGCACCGTCAAACTTTCCGGCACCGAAATTACCGGCATCGATTGGCATCGTGGCGTTGTATTTCAGCACCCGCCGCTTTATTCATGGTTCTCCGTTCGCGATAACGTTGCTTTTGGTCCGTGGATGAGAAAAATCCCGAAGTCCATCTATCGTCAACAGACAGACGAATTCTTGCGCAAAGTTCATCTAGCCGAATTCGCCGACAAAAAGATTTACGAACTTTCGGGCGGCATGAAACAGCGTGTCTCAATCGCCCGCGCCTTGATAAACGATCCTGAAATTCTTTTGATGGACGAGCCTTTCAGCGCACTCGATGCTTTGACGCGTGAAGACATGCAGAATATGACGCGCGACATTTGGCAGGACACGGGCAAGACGATTTTTTTCATAACGCACGACGTGGAAGAGGCATTGCTTTTGGCGTCGCGGATAATCGTCTTGAGCCACCACCCAGGGCGAATTATTGACGACATCTCGGTAGATTTTTCACTGCAGATGACGGAGAAAAACGGCGGCGACATAAAGTTCACTCCCGAATTTTACAAATATCGCGAAAAGCTTCTTCGTCTCGTCAATTCCTAAAAATATTTCAAGGAGAGAATGTCATATGCCTGTTGATGTTGAAAAGAATTCTGCGGAGAAAAACTTTTCACTCGCGCCTTCGATAGATTGGAAAGCAATAAAAATTCCCGCCGAGGCAATTTGTGATGAAGTTCGGCTCGGAGATTTGATCTTGTGCGGATATCGCGTTCCGCAGGAGTGCAGAAAACTTTCGGTGCGGCAGACGATTTGGGCGGATACTTATTGGACTGTCGACAAAAAAATTGAGCGCGATTTTCAAATTCAATTCGTCGCTGTTCCCGAACGCGAATGCCGCATGAAAGAATTCAGTCAAACTTTTTCGCGTGACGACGATGATCTCTTGTGCCGTACAAGTAATTGGGTAAGCGGTGCGGTTTACAAAATACGTTTCGCCTTGGAAATGCCGCCGCTCGAAGAAATTGCCAACGCCGATTTGCATTTGGAATTGCGCGTTATTGCCGAAGGAAAATTTCAAGGCGTTTACCGCGATCCTAAGAAGATCGAAATGAACTTTTCACACACGCCGCAATATCGTTTGGACTTTCCGCCGAGCATTTATCAAAATCATTTCGGTTCATATTGGACTGCACAACAAATTGAAGACATTACCGGCGGCAAATGGATTGTCCCGCCGCCCGAAAATTTTTTTGTGCGCTCTTTCTGCAGGTTAATTAAAAAAATTGCCGCTGCTCCGAAACCCGTGATGTATATCGCAACCACATATCCTCAACTTGCCTTTCATGATATTTATTTTAAGCAAAAAATCAATCAGAAAAAAAAGAGCATTGATTCACATAGTAAAGTACATGAGTTTGCAGACAAAATTTCCGGAGTTATCGTCAGCCATCCCATTGAAAACTTACCGCCGGATTTTCCGCAACTATTGGTAGAAGATTCGGTTCGTGCAACATTTGAATTGACATTTGCCGCCAGAAAACGCTTTCAAGGTAAAGTGATTGCCGTGACGGGCAGCAACGGAAAAACCACAACGGTTGCCATGCTTGAAAATATCTTATCTAAAGATCGAAATATCGTTGCGACGCACAACAATTCCAACGTGAGTGCCCGTTTGACACACGCGTTTATGAATTATTCCAACGACAAAGCTTATGCCGTTTTGGAAATCTGCTCAATGGCTTTGGAGACGGAATGGGGCTCAATCACCTACGGTTTGATGCCGCACGTTGCCGTCATAACGTCAATTACCGATGCGCATTTGCTTGAACACGGGACAATGGAAGGTGTCGCGCGGGCGAAGTGTAACATTTTCTGCGGAATGGCACCGGGCGGTTTTGCGGTTCTGAACAGAGACATGCCCTACTTTGAGCTTATCGAGAAAAAAGCAACAGAACATTTGTTAAACGTCATAACTTTCGGCACACATCCCGACGCAATGATAAGAATGGAAAAAATTCAAGACGGAGAAACTTTCACTTGTATGGGCAAATCATATGTGATGAATTGTTCGGTTCCGCCGGAACAGATTTATGATGCGTTGGCGGCTGTCGGCGTATGCGTTGCGCTTGCCATGCCCGTTGAAATTGCTCTGGAAAGACTTAAAGCCTTTAAAGTCGTCAAAGGTCGCGGCGAGATTTACGACGTAACCTATAAAGGCAAAAAAATAAAATTGATCAACGGAAGTTATAACGCAACTTTTTTATCAATAAAAACAGGTTTTGAGTATTTGAATTCCATTGAGAAAAATCCTGCGGCGCGAGTTGCCGTGCTCGGAGACATTGCTCATTTGGGCGACTCGGCGGAAAAAATTCACAGACAACTTGCCGAGCTGATTTTTAAATATAATCCCGACAGAGTCATTCTTTGCGGCAAGTACATGAAAATTCTTTGGCAAGACATCAAGGACAAATGTCAATGTCATTGGTTTGAATCGGGACAAAAGCTTATTCCCGAACTCAACAACCTTTTGAACGACGGCGATTGTGTTTTCGTGAAAGGCTCGATACCCGCAAAGTTAAGTTTGGTTGTTGATGAAATTTTGAACGGTAAGAAAAAATGAACGGCTGCGAATTGTAACGGATTGTCGGCGAAAATTTGGGCTCGAACATCGGATGCCTTGTCACGTTTGCAGAAAGGATGAATTGACGTGAAGAGACGCGAATTTTTAATGGCTGCAACGACAGTTGTCACGGGATTGACGGCACCCGACACGAAAGTTTTTGCCGCAGATGATTACGCTTTGGAACGGCACGTCGGCGAATTGCTCAAGGCGAAAAATTTTACCGTTGCCACCGCCGAATCATGCACCGGCGGACTTTTGGCGAGTCGATTGACTGATGTTGACGGTGCGTCGGCTTACGTCAAAGGCGGCATCATTTCCTATTGCAACGAGATTAAACGCGACATTCTGCACGTAAACTCGGAGACGCTTGAAAAATTCGGTGCGGTTAGTCGTCAAACTGCATTGGAGATGGCGTCGAACGTCCGAGAAATTTTTTCCGCGACAATCGGCTTGAGCACGACGGGCATTGCGGGCGCGTCAACGGAAGGCAAACCTGTCGGGCTTGTTTACGTGGCGATTGTCGACGAAAATTTTTCTGCGGTCAATGAATATCACTTCAACGGCTCGCGCACGGAGATAAAAGCTCAAGCGGTTGCGGCGGCTTTGAAAATTTTGACGGAGCATTTGACGTGAACAGACGAATTTTTTTTGAAGGTCGCGGCGAATCTCGAAGCGGCTTTGAAACTTTTGACGGAGCATTTGGCGTGAACAGACGAATTTTTTTTGAAGGTCGCGGCGGAGCATTTGGCGTGAACAGACGAATTTTTTTTGAAGGTCGCGGCGAATCTTGAAGCGGCGTTGAAATTTTTGACGGAGCATTTGACGTGAACAGACGAATCTTTTTTAAAACTCGCGGCGAACCTTGAAACGGCTTTGAAACTTTTGACGGAGCATTTGGCGTGAACGGACGAATTTTTTTTGAAGGTCGCGGCGAATCTTGAAACGGCGTTGAAATTTTTGACGGAGCATTTGACGTGAACAGACGGACATTTTTAAAACTCGCGGCGATGAGTTTTGCGGCGATGATGACAGGTTGCAAGACGGAAGAAAGTTTGCGCGTGAAATTTCTGCGGCAAATCGTCACGAAAGATATTTCGACTTCGCGGCTGATAATGTGGCAAATCGATAAGCCGATGAAAAATCCTGCAGTCGAAGTCAAATTCGGCAACACGACGAAAATTTTTCCTGCGCACGACGCGACGTTTGTTGATGACGGCAAAAAAATCATTCAATACGCCGCGCAGATTAAATTCGGCGACGAGTTCAGGATTTTTGACGGCGACGAGGTGACGGCTTGGCACGCGCTGAAAAATTTTTCGGGCGACAAGTGCAAGGCGATTATCTTTCCCGATTCGCAGTGCGGCAAAAGTTACAACACTTGGGGCGACGTGGCACGCTCGGCTTTTGAACGCAATCCCGATGCAAATTTTTTCGTGAACGTCGGAGATCTTGTCGACAACGGCGCAGATATTTCGCAATGGGAAGATTGGTTGACGCAGATTGATGACTTCATGCCGCAAATTCCGTTCGCGCCTGTCATGGGCAATCACGAAACTTATTCGCTCGATTGGCAAGTTCGTCAGCCCGTAGCGTATCTGAATTATTTTGAGACGCCCGGCAACAGTTCAAAAGATTTTCCGCGACGATTCTATTCCTTTGACGTTGGAGCGGCTCATTTCGCGGTTTTGGACAGTCAATGGGCTGAACTCGGCTCGGAAATTATCGACGTGCAGAAAAATTGGTTGCGCGAAGATTTTGCGTCGACCGATAAGCCGTGGAAGATTATTTTCATTCACAAGGACGTTTTGCAATATCGAATCAACGGGCGTCCCGAACGTCGCGAAGGTTTTGCGGATGTCGGAGAAATTTTCATGCCGGAATTTGAATCGCTCGGCGCGGACGTGGTCTTCACGGCTCATTTGCACACTTATCGCAATCGCGGGCGGCTGAAAAATTTTCACGACGACGACGCGGGCACGCTCTACATTTTGACGGGCTTAAGCGGCAATGTTCGCTATGATGGCTTGTGGATTAATCATGCGCTCGATAAATTTGTCGCGCCGCAACCTGAAACAGACAATTACTTGACGCTCGAATTCGACGAAAAAATTTTGTCGGTGAAATGTTTCTTGCCGAACGGTGAGCTGATTGACGAAACAACGTTGCAAAAAACTTAAGGAGGTCGTAGAAATAATCGCGTTCATGAAGTCCGAACGAAAAGTCCTCGGCGAAATCGCGCTGTGCAAACTCGTCGAAGGGCTTTTTATTTTGCTGACCGCGAATTTTTTGGTGAAGTTCATCAACGCGCCGACAATCGAGCTCATCGCGCTGACGTTTGCATTTTTTATCGGACAGACAATCTGCGCGGGCACGACGGAAAAATTTTTCGCGCGGCTGTCGTCGAAAGTTCAGCTGACGTTCCGAAAAAAAATTCACGCGCAAATTTTTGAACGGGAAATTTCAAGCGGCGAAGTGTTGACGCTGATATTTGACGCGCTGAAGTCAATCGACGAATTCTTTTTGAAAGTCGCACCGTCAATCGTCTCCGCGATAATTTTTCTGCCAATGTTTCTAATCTGCGCGGCGTGCACGGATTTTTTGACGGCGATAATTTTGCTCGTGACGTTGCCGGTTGCACCGCTTTTGTTGTGGCTGATCGGCAAAGCTACGGCTGAAAAAAATTCTCGCGCGTGGCAGGAACTTCAACGATTGAACGGCGACTTCCGCGAATTGTTGACGGCAATCACGACGCTGAAAATGTTCGGCAGAATCGACGCGGGCGCAAAAAAAATTCGCTCAACGTCGGAAAAATCTTCGGCGGCAACACTCGACGTGCTGAAATTGGCGTTCGTATCGTCCTTCGCGCTGGAGCTGATGACAACATTATCAATCGCACTCGTGGCAGTGACTTTGGGACTTCGGCTCGTTGCGGGCGACGTGGAATTTCACGCGGCGTTATTTTTGCTGTTGATGGCACCGGAATTTTTCTCGCCGATTAGAAAGTTCGGCGTGGCGTTTCACGTGATGATCTCTGCGAAGTCTTCGCTCGAACGGCTGAAAAATTTTTTGCAAACGTCGGCTGAAGTCGCAGGCTCCGTTGAAAAAATTTTAATGCCGCCGTCAATCATACTCGACGACGTGAGCTTTACCTACCCGAAAAAATTTTCTCCGACATTTGAACATTTGAGCTTGAAATTTTCTGCAGGCAAGGTCACGGCGTTAATCGGCGATTCAGGTTGCGGCAAGTCGACGTTGCTCAAACTTTTGGCGGGAATTTTACAACCGACGGCGGGCGAAATTTTTTGGAACGATTTGCCGACTTCTCGCATGGAAAAAACTTCGCGGCTGTCAAAAATTTCCTACGCGCCGCAAGCACCGCACCTGTTCGACGCGATGTTAAGGGACAATTTCACGATGTTTGACACGCTCGACAATTCACGACTGAAAAATTTTTTGGACGCGCTGAATTTGTCGTTGCCACTCGACGCTGTGCAAAAATTAAGTCGCGGACAACTTCAACGGCTCGGAGTGATTCGCGCATTGCTAAAAAACACGCCGATAATTTTGCTCGACGAACCGACCGCCGGCTTGGACGACTTCACGGAGCAAAAAGTTTTGTCGCTGATAAAAGAAATTTCGCCGCGCAGAACAATCGTAATCGCCACGCACAGAGCGACCGTTATCGAATTCGCCGATGAGATTGTTACGCTTTGATTGGTTGCACGCGTTAAAAAGCAACTCGACGATTCACGGCTGAAAAATTTTTTGGACGCGCTGAATTTGTCGCTGACGGAATTAAATTCGACTAAAAAGCTTAATCGCGCACTTTTGATGGTCGCGAGGTTTTAAATTTCTACACCCGCCCCACATAATTGAACAATCGATAAATTTGGCGTCACGACAAGCTTTTTAAGCCTTCAAACGGAATTTGAGTAAGTAGAAAAGTTGTTATTAAAAGTCGCGTCACAACGGGCTTGACAAGCATTTTTGCCAATGATAATATGACGCCGCTTTTGACAGGCATGAAAATTTTGGAAGGAGGTGGGCGCATGCCAACCATAAATCAATTAGTGAGAAAAGGTCGTCAGAGTTTGGACGAAAAATCAACTGCTCCGGCTCTGAAAGAGTGCCCGCAAAAACGCGGCGTGTGCACTCGCGTTTATACGACGACGCCCAAGAAACCGAATTCGGCACTTCGCAAGGTTGCGCGTGTCCGCTTGACAAACGCTATCGAAGTCACTGCATATATTCCCGGCATCGGGCACAATTTGCAGGAGCACAGCGTGGTACTCATTCGCGGCGGACGTGTCAAGGATTTGCCGGGTGTTCGCTATCATATCATTCGCGGCTCACTCGATACTGCCGGCGTGCAAGACCGCAAGCAAGCGCGTTCCAAATACGGCGCAAAGAAAGCTAAAGCTAAAAAGAAATAATCACTAAGGAGGAACGCAGATATGCCAAGAAAAGGTTCTGTACCTAAGCGCGACGTTCTGCCGGATCCTGTCTATCATTCAAAAACGGTTGCGAAGTTCATAAATAAAGTCATGCTTAGCGGCAAGAAAAGTGTTGCTCAACGCGTGGTGTATGACGCCTTCGAGACCATTCGCGAAAAGACAGGCAAAGACCCGTTGGAAGTTTTCGAGACGGCATTGAAAAACGTTATGCCCGTTCTGGAAGTCAGAGCACGTCGCGTAGGCGGTGCCAACTATCAAGTTCCCGTCGAAGTCCGTCCCGATCGTCGTCAAACGCTCGGAATTCGTTGGCTGGTCAATTACGCAAGACTTCGCGGCGAAAAAACTATGGACGCTCGACTTTCCGCTGAACTCATGGACGCGGCGAACAATACCGGCGCATCGGTTAAAAAGAAAGAAGACACCCACAAGATGGCGGAGGCGAACAAGGCTTTCGCGCATTATCGCTGGTAAGGAGCTACTTCAGTGTCAAGAGAGTTTTCATTGGAAAAAACTCGCAACATTGGTATCATGGCGCACATAGACGCCGGCAAGACGACTACGACCGAGAGAATTTTGTTTTATACGGGTGTCAATCACAAACTCGGCGAAGTGCACGAAGGCGCGGCGACTATGGACTGGATGAAACAGGAGCAGGAACGCGGCATTACAATCACATCGGCGGCGACAACTTGCTACTGGAAGAATCACCGAATCAACATCATCGACACGCCCGGTCACGTTGACTTCACTGTCGAGGTTGAACGTTCTTTGAGAGTTTTGGACGGCGCACTTGCAATTTTGACGGCTCGCGGAGGCGTCGAACCACAAACCGAAACTGTTTGGCGGCAAGCGGAAAGATACAACGTCCCGCGCATGGCTTACGTCAACAAAATGGACATCACCGGCGCAGATTTTTATCACGTCATTCAAATGATGCGCGACCGTCTTCACACCAACGCAATCGCAATTCAACTTCCAATCGGCGCGGAAGACAATTTCCAAGGGATTATCGATCTCGTCAAAATGGAAGCTGTCGTTTACGAAGACGATTTGGGCAAAGTTTCAAAGGAAGTCGCAATTCCCGACGACATGCTCGACATTGCGGAAGATTATCGCGACAAACTTTTGGAGGCTTGCGCGGAACTTGACGATGACTTCATGGAAAAATATCTCGGCGGCGAAGAAGTCACGATTGACGAAGTTAAAGCCGTCATTCGCAAGGCAACGCTCGATTGCAAAATGACGCCCGTAACTTGCGGCACGTCTTATCGCAATAGAGGCGTTCAACCGTTGCTTGATGCGATTGTTGACTACATGCCCGCACCGACCGATATTCCGCCGATTGAAGGTGTTAAGCCCGACGGTACCGAAGATTCACGTCCCGCAAGTGACGACGAACCTTTTGCCGCGCTCGCGTTTAAGATTATGACTGATCCTTATGTCGGCAGACTGTCATTCGTCAGAGTTTACAGCGGCATTTTGAAAAGCGGCAGTTACGTTTACAACTCGACGAAAGGTCGCAAGGAACGTATCGGACGTATTCTGCAAATGCACGCGAACAATCGCAAGGAGATTGACTATCTTTACAGCGGCGACATTGCGGCAGTTGTCGGCTTGAAGGACACGACGACCGGCGACACACTTTGCGACGAGAAGGCTCCGATTGTCCTTGAGTCAATGGACTTTCCCGACCCCGTCATCAGCGTTGCCGTTGAACCTGCCACTAAAAACGACCAGGACAAAATGGGAATCGCGTTGCAGAAACTTGCCGAGGAAGATCCGACTTTCAAAGTCCGCACCGACACCGAGACAGGTCAAGTTATTATCAGCGGCATGGGCGAATTGCACCTTGAGATTATCGTTGACAGGATGCTCCGCGAATTCAGCGTTGACTGCAAAGTCGGCGAACCGCAAGTTGCTTATCGTGAGACCATTCGCAAGACTTCAAAGGCTGAAGGAAAATTCGTTCGGCAGACAGGCGGTCACGGGCAATACGGTCATTGTTGGATTGAAATTTCTCCGAACGAGACCGGCGCAGGATTCGCATTCGAGAACAAAATTGTCGGCGGCGTCATTCCGAAAGAATACATTGCTCCGATTGAGGCAGGCATTAAGCAGGCAATGGAAAACGGCGTTCTTGCAGGTTTCCCGATTGTCGACGTTAAAGCCACTGTCTACGACGGAAGTTTTCACGAAGTCGACAGCTCCGAGGCAGCATTCAAAATCGCCGGCTCACTTGCATTCAAGGCGGCGGCTGAAAAAGCCAAACCTGTCCTGCTTGAACCGTATGTTAAAGTTGAAGTCACCGTTCCCGAAGATTATATGGGCGACGTTATCGGCGATTTGAATTCGCGACGCGGAAAGATTGACGGCATGGAACCGCGCAACAATCTGCAGATAATTCACGGATTCGTTCCGCTGAGTGAAATGTTCGGCTACGCGACAGACTTGCGTTCCAAAACTCAAGGGCGCGGCTCTTACTCAATGGAAGTTGCTTACTACGACGAAGTTCCGAAAAATATTTCGGACACCATCGTTGCGAGATACAAAGGCGAGCCGATTAATTATTGACGGCTCAAAATTTTTCATCAACTAAGGAGTGTTTATTTAAATGGCAAAACAGAAATTTGATCGCAGCAAACCGCACGTAAACATCGGCACCATCGGTCACATTGACCACGGCAAAACGACTTTGACCGCTGCCATCACGAAGATTCTCTCGGAAAAAGGTCTTGCCAAATACGAGAGCTACGACAACATCGACAAGGCACCGGAAGAACGCGAACGCGGCATCACGATTAACACTGCGCACGTTGAATACGAGACTGCAAAGAGACACTATGCTCACGTCGACTGCCCCGGTCACGCCGACTATATCAAAAACATGATCACCGGCGCGGCACAAATGGACGGCGCAATTCTCGTCGTCGCTGCTTCTGATGGTCCTATGCCCCAGACTCGTGAACATATCCTGCTTGCTCGTCAGGTCGGCGTTCCCGCTATCGTCGTTTTCCTCAACAAAGTTGACCAAGTTGACGACGAAGAACTCCTTGAGCTTGTCGATATGGAAGTCCGCGAACTTTTGAGCAAATACGAATTCCCCGGCGACGATATTCCCATTATCGCAGGTTCCGCATTGCTCGCACTTGAAGGCGACGAAACTCAAAAAGCCAACATCATGAAGTTGCTCGACGCTGTCGACGATTACATTCCTACGCCTGTTCGCGACAAAGAAAAACCGTTCCTTATGCCGGTCGAAGACGTGTTCACGATTACGGGACGCGGCACCGTTGCTACCGGTCGTGTTGAGCGCGGCGAATTGAAACTCAATGATCCCGTTGAGATCGTCGGTCTCCGCGACGAGCCTCGCAAATCCGTTGCAACAGGCATCGAAATGTTCCGCAAGCTCCTCGACAGCGCGGTTGCCGGAGATAACGTCGGTGTTCTCCTGCGCGGCGTCGACCGTAAAGAAATTGAACGCGGTCAAGTTATTGCGAAACCCGGCACGATTCATCCGCACACGAAATTTAAAGCTCAAGTTTACGTCCTTACCAAAGACGAAGGCGGTCGTCATACTCCGTTCTTCGCAAATTATCGCCCGCAGTTCTATTTCCGCACAACCGACGTTACCGGCGTAGTCAGCGATTTGAAAGACACCAACGGCAACGCGGCTGAAATGTGCATGCCCGGCGACCACATTGAAATGACGGTCGAACTCATCACTCCGATCGCGATTGAAAAAGGCTTGCTCTTCGCCATTCGTGAAGGCGGTCACACTGTCGGTTCCGGTCGTGTTATCGAAATTCTTGAAGCGTAAAAAAATTTGACACTCAGTCAATAAATCGGTGAGGCGGTCGGTAGTCAGCCCAAAAACTGATTGCCGACCGTCATTGCTGATTAGGGTAAAAGTTCTCTCGGAGATTTGAGCATGAGAAAAATTTTTTTTGCACTTGTCTTGACGCTAACTTGTCTGGCGACGTTCAACCTTTCCGCTAATGCACAGGACGTTTGGATTTCTTCGGGCGGCAACGGAACTGAATGGTACATCATGGACGAGACGATTGACGGCGACGCAAACGGCAAATTTCGCTGGACGAACGTCGACACCAAACTCGTTGCAGATGACGGCAGTTTTATCGGCGTGTCGTGGAAATTCACGCAGGTCAATCCCGACGGCGGACGATTTGCGAATTGGATTTACTCGACGGTTTGGGACAACTCTCCTAAATCAGAGGCTGAAGTTCTTGCCGGCACCAATGCCGAAAAAATTTTACGTTACTGCTTGAATCATCTGGGTATCTGAAAAATTTTTGTCGCTTTAAAAGCAAGGGAACAGCTGATGTGCTCTGCAACCGTTTGAAAAGTTTTTCTTGAAACCGACGGCAACGCTTGTTATAATTTTTACCGTTAATTTCAAGTCGATGCTGTGACACGGCAGATGGCTCGGCAGAAAATTTCCGTTCAGTCGAGGGAACTGTCGCGGAGCAACGTTGAGAGCTTTGACTCTTGACTAAGGAGGAATTGTTTTGGCAAAGCAACAAAAGATTCGCATTCGCCTCAAAGCCTACGATCACAAGTCGTTGGATCAGAGCGCGGCAAAGATTGTGGAGACTGCCAAGAAAACCGGTGCGGCAGTTTCGGGACCAATTCCGTTGCCGACGGAAAAAAATATCTACACAATTCTTCGTTCGCCGCACGTCAACAAGGATTCGCGTGAACAATTCGAGATGCGCACGCACAAACGCTTGATTGACATTCTTCAGCCGACGCACAAGACGGTTGATGCTCTCATGCGTTTGGATTTGCCCGCCGGTGTTGACATCGAGATCAAGGTTTGAGGAGGTGTAAACATTGGCAAAAGCGATTTTAGGCATCAAACTCGGCATGACGCAGATTTTTACCGAGGAAGGTAAAGTCATTCCCGTCACTGTCGTAGAGACCGGCAACAACGTCGTCATTCGCAACAAGACTGTCGACACCGACGGTTATTGCGCGGTGCAAATCGGCTTCGGCGACGTGAAAGAAAGCAAAGTCAACAAGCCCGACGCCGGTCAATTCAAAAAGGCTGAAGTCAAGCCCGTAAAATTCATTCGCGAAATTCGTCTTGCTGCCGAGTCCGAATACAAGGTTGGCGACGTTATCGGCGTGGACATTTTCGCGGCAGGTGAACTCGTTGACGTTATCGGCACGTCGAAGGGCAAAGGATTCGCAGGCTCAATCAAACGTCACAACTTCGCGCGCGGTCCTATGGGTCACGGTTCAAAATCTCATCGCGAGCCCGGTTCAACAGGCGCAATGCTCTCCGGTCCCGGCGGTCGTGTTCTCAAAGGCAAGAGACTTCCCGGACGCATGGGCGGCACTCGCACGACGATTCAGCGTTTGACGGTCGTTAAAGTTGATTCGGACAGAAATTTGCTCCTTATCAAAGGCGCAATTCCCGGTCCGAAGAAAGGTCTCGTCGTCGTTCGCGAAACCGTCAAGCCAACCCGCAAGCATAAAAAATAATCGAAAGGAGGATTTTAGATGCCAACTGTAGCAGTTTACGATATGACCAACAAAAAGGTCGGCGACATCGAACTTAGCGAAGAAATTTTCGGCGTGGAGATAAATGAAGGTCTCGTTCATCAAGCGGTTGTCATGCAAATGGCGTCGTGGAGACTCGGCACGCACAACACCAAAACTCGCGGCGACGTTCGCGGCGGCGGACGCAAACCTTGGCGGCAAAAAGGTACAGGTCGTGCCCGCGCAGGTTCTCGCAGAAGTCCGTTGTGGCGTGGCGGCGGAACAATCTTTGGCCCGCACCCGCGCGATTATTCGTTCACGATGCCGCGCAAGCAACGTCGTCTTGCTCTGAAGTGCGTCCTTACCGACAAACTCAACGAAGGCAACTTGATTGTTCTGGACGAGCTGAATTTTGACGAGCCGAAGACGAAAAAATTTGTCGAGCTACAAAAAACTTTCGGCGTTGACGGTTGCAAGTCGCTGTTCATCACCCGCGAACTTATCGACAACGTAACGCGCTCATCAAACAATCTGCAGAACGCCAAAGCAATCGCCGCGCTTCAGCTCAACGTCTACGACATTCTCAACAGCGATAAACTCTTCCTCACAAAAGACGCGGTTGCAAAAATTGAGGAGGTGTACATTTGATGGACGCCAGAGACATTTTGATTCGCCCGCTCATTACCGAGCACTGCACCGATTTAATGCAGGAAAATAAATTTGTGTTCGTCGTCGACAAGCGCGCCAATAAAATTCAAGTCGCCGATGCGGTCGAAGAAATTTTCGGCGTGACGGTCGAGAACGTCAACACAATCAACGTCAAGGGCAAAACGAAACGTCGCGGACGCACGGTCGGCAAAACGAACAGCTACAAAAAAGCAATCGTCAAGCTTGCCGCAGGTCAGACAATCGAACTCTTCAGCGCATAATGAGCTTTGAGCTTAGAGCTTTAAGCTTTAAGGAAAAATCGTCAACTCTTACAGCTCAAAGCTTACAGCTTAAAGCTAGAAAAGGAGGTAAAACGTAAGTGGGAATTAAATCTTTCAAGCCCTACACTCCCGGACGCCGTCACATGACAGTTTCGACGTTCGAGGAAATCACGACAGATAAGCCCGAAAAATCCTTGCTTGCTCCGCTCAAAAAGCACGGCGGTCGCAATCAGCAGGGACGTTTGACGGTTCGTCATCAAGGCGGCGGTCATAAACGTCGCTATCGTATCATCGACTTCAAACGCAACAAGGACGGCATTCCGGCAAAAGTTGCAACGATTGAATACGATCCTAACCGCAGCGCACGAATTGCTTTGCTCCATTACGTCGACGGCGAAAAACGTTACATCATTGCTCCGAACGGTCTCAAGGTCGGCGACAAAGTCGAGTCGGGCCCGGAAGCTGACATCAAAACCGGCAACGCTCTTCCGCTGAAAAATATTCCCGTCGGCACAATGATTCACAACATCGAAATGAAAATCGGCAAAGGCGGGCAACTCGTTCGCTCTGCAGGTGTTGCGGCTCAACTTATGGCTAAGGAAGGCATTTACGCGACAATTCGTATGCCCAGCGGTGAAGTTCGCAAGATTCACATTAACTGCCGCGCGACAATCGGACAAGTCGGCAACCTTGACCACGAGAACATCACAATCGGCAAAGCGGGTCGCAATCGTTGGCTCGGCAAACGTCCCGAAAATCGCGGCGTGGCAATGAACCCGGTCGATCATCCGCACGGCGGCGGTGAAGGTCGCTCGCCCGTCGGTCGCAAACATCCTGTCACTAAATGGGGCAAATGTGCAATGGGCGCGAAGACTCGCAAGAAGAAAGCTTCCGATAAGCTCATCGTTCGTCGTCGCAAATAATTTTAGCTTTAAGCTTTAAGCTTTAAGCTTTAAGCTTTTAGCTTTTAGGGATTTTCCTTAAAGCTCAAAGCTCTAAGCTCTAAGCTCAAAATACTCGGCGGAAGGAGGAAAAAACTTTGTCAAGGTCTGTTAAGAAAGGACCGTTCGTGCAAGAAAAACTTTTGGCTAAAGTTGAGGCTCTCAATGCCGCCAACGACAAAAAAGTTATTCGCACGTGGTCGCGCAGCTCAACGATTCTTCCTGCGTTCGTCGGACACACCATCGCCGTTCACGACGGTCGCAAGCATGTTCCGGTTTACGTCACTGAAGATATGGTCGGGCACAAGCTCGGCGAATTCGCTCCCACTCGCACTTTCAAAGGTCACGCGGGCGAAGAACGTAAAATGTCTCTGAAATAATGCGCAATGCATAATGAACAGCTGAAAGGAGGAAACGACGTGGCAGAAGCCAAAGCAGTTGCCAAATTTGTACGAATTGCACCGCGCAAAGTTCGCATCGTCATGAATTTGATTCGCGGCAAAGACGTTGCGGACGCCTTCGCAATTTTGAAATTCACGCCCAAACGCGGCGCGACGCTCATTGAAAAAGTTCTCAAGAGTGCCGTTGCCAACGCGGAAAATAATTTCGACATGGACGCCGACAAACTTTTCGTCTCGACTTGTTTCGTCGATCAAGGTCCGACAATCAAAAGGTATCACCCGCGCTCCAGAGGTCAAGCATTCAGCATTTTGAAACACACCTCGCACATCACGGTTGTTGTCAGCGAAAAAGCCGACGAATAAATTTTAACAAAGGAGGTAAACGGTTTGGGTCAGAAAGTACATCCGCACGGAATACGCCTCGGAATTGTCAAGACGTGGGACGCCAAATGGTACGCCGATAAAGACTTCGCGACCAATCTCCACGAAGACATCAAAATCCGTAAAGCGATCAAAACCGATAAGCAACTGGCGTCGGCGGGCGTTTCACGCATTGAAATCGAACGCTCGGAAAAACGCCTTAAAATCACCATTCACACAGCAAAGCCCGGCATGGTCATCAAACGCGGCGGCGAGGGCATTGAAAACATTAAAAGCAAACTCAAGAAACTCACCGATAAACGCGTCGACATCAACATCATGGAAATTCGTCAGCCGGATATGGATGCTCTGCTTGTCGCCGAAAACATTGCCGCGCAGTTGGAACGTCGTATCGCATTTCGCCGCGCAATGAAACAGGCTGTCGGCAGAACAATGCGTCTGCCCGGTGCTAAGGGAATTAAAATCGCTTGCAGCGGTCGTCTCGGCGGCGCAGAAATTGCTCGCAGTGAATCTTATCGCGAAGGCTCGATCCCGTTGCACACGTTGCGCGCGGACATCGATTACGGTTTCGCGGAAGCCAACACGACTTACGGTCGAATCGGCATCAAAGTTTGGATTTTCAAAGGCGAAATTCTTCCCGAAAAAAAGGACAAAGTTATCCGGCAAGCTGAAGGGAGTGACGCTTAATGTTAATCCCGAAGAGAACAAAATATCGCAAACAATTTCGCGGTCGCATGAAGGGCAAAGCCAATCGCGGCAACACAATCGCTCACGGTCAGTATGGTCTCGTTGCATTGGAACCTGCGTGGATAACCAATCGTCAGATTGAGGCGGCTCGTATCGCAATGACACGTTACATCCGTCGCGGCGGTCAAGTCTGGATAAAAATTTTCCCGGACAAACCTGTCACTGCAAAACCTGCCGAAACTCGTATGGGCAGCGGCAAAGGCTCTCCGGAATATTGGGTCGCAGTCGTCAAGCCCGGTCGTGTGCTCTTTGAAATGGCAGGCGTCCCGAAAGAAATCGCGGCTGAAGCAATGCGTCTTGCCGGTCACAAACTCCCGATTAAAACAAAATTCGTTGTCAGCGATCATCAAGGCGACGTTTATGTTCCCGTCGTGAACGAAACTCTCGCCGACGCAAAGAAAGCGGCTCATGCGGCTTACGAACAGGAACATGCGGCTCAAGCTCAAGCCGAGGCTAAAGAAGGCGGTGAAGCTCATGAAGGTTAATGAAATTCGCGATATGAGCGCAGATGAACAGGTCGAGAAACTCAAATCGCTGAAGGAAGAACTTTTCAACCTCCGCTTTCAACATGCCACGGGTCAGCTTGAAAATCCCATGCGCATTCGTGAAGTCAAACGTTCAATCGCGCAGGTCAAGACGATTCAGCGCGAAGTCGAATTGAAAATCAGACAGTAAGGAGCCGACGATATGACACGCCCGAACAAAATTGCCGCCGAGATGACGGTCGCCGAACTTGCCGCTTACATCGATCAATCGGTGCTCAAGCCCGAATTCACTGAAGCCGACATTCGCCGCTACATTCAAGAAGGCGTCGACTTCGGTTGCGCGACGGTTTGCATTAATCCTTCGTCGTTGCCGATAGCCGCCGAGTTGACTGCCGGCACTTCAACGGGAATTTGCGTCGTGTGCGATTTTCCGTTCGGCACGTCAACCACCGCGTCAAAAGTTTTGCAGGCTCGCGAATACTGCGCGAATTGGAAGATTCAAGACCTTGACATTGTCGCGAACTACGGTTGGATTCGCTCCGGCAAATGGAACGACGTTACCGCAGACATCGCCGCCGTTGTTGAAACCTGTCACAAATTTGGTACGGAAGTCAAAGTGATTTTCGAGACCGACGCCTTGACTGTCGACGAGGTAAAAAAATCTTGTCAATGCGCGATTGAGGCTCAAGCCGACTTCGTGAAGACTTCGACGGGATTTTTAACCGGTCATGAATCTCACGGCGCGACGCCCGAAATTGTCAAGGTCATGCTTGACGTTTGCGGCGACAAGATTAAAGTTAAGGGCAGCGGTTGTATTCGGACACGCGAACATTTTCTTACGCTGATTGATATGGGCATCGACAGGATGGGCATCGGTTATCGGTCAACGCCCGTCGTGTTGGGAGTCAAAGATTAGGAGGGAGGTCAAAAACGTGAGCGAACAGATTAAACGTAATGAGCGCAAAGTTCGTGTCGGCAAAGTCGTCAGCGACAAAATGGACAAGACTATCGTCGTCGCGATTGAAGAGCTCGTTCAACATAAACTTTACAAGAAGGCAGTTAAACGCACGGTTAAATTCAAAGCCCACGACGAGAACGGCGAGGCACACGTCGGCGACAAAGTTTCCATTATGGAGACTCGTCCGCTGTCCAAAGAAAAACGTTGGCGGCTCGTTCAAATCGTCGAGAAGGCAAAATAATTCGGCGGAAGGAGGATAAAACGTGATTCAGCAACAGAGCAGATTGAACGTCGGCGACAACACCGGTGCCAAAGAAATTATGTGCATTCGCGTGCTCGGCGGCTCATTCCGTCGCTATGCAAACATCGGCGACATCATCGTTGCATCGGTCAAATCGGCGACGCCCGGCGGTCAAGTCAAGAAAGGCGACGTTGTTAAAGCGGTTGTCGTTCGCAGCAAGAAAGGTTTGCGCCGTCCCGACGGCTCGTACATTCGTTTCGACGAAAACGCAGCAGTCATCATCAAAGAGGACAAAACTCCGCGCGGCACTCGTATTTTCGGCCCGGTAGCTCGTGAACTTCGCGAAAAAGATTTCATGAAAATTATTTCACTCGCGCCGGAAGTCTTATAAAAATTAGGAATTAGGAATGTGGAATGAGCAATGAAAAACAATTCCAAACTCCAAACTCCTAACTGATAAAAAGGAGGTGTCAGAGGTTGTCACTCGTTAAACTTCACGTCAAGAAAGGCGATACGGTCGTCGTCCTTTCCGGCAAAGATAAAGGCAAGCAGGGCAAAATTATTACCGCAATGCCCGACAAAGGCAAAGTCATCGTCGAAGGCATTAACAAGGTCAAACGTCACAGCAAGCCGAGTTTGAAAGTTCCGCAAGGCGGCATCATCACCAAGGAAATGCCACTTCACGCCTGCAAAGTTCAACTCGTTTGTCCCGCGTGCAACAAACCTACGCGCGTCGGTCACAAAGTTGTTGCCGGCAAAAATTCTCGCGTCTGCAAAAAATGCGGCGAGGTCATCGAATAAGGAAGG
>CAJOHG010000050.1 GCA_905234395.1 uncultured Selenomonadaceae bacterium | reverse complement strand
GATGAAAATGTAATTGAACTTGCAGTCGGGAATTTTTTCAACGCGAGCTTGCACGGCGGGATAGAACAGGTCAATAACTTCCTCTTCGTTGTAGCAGGGAACGATGATTGAAATTTTATCCATGTCGGCGATTGTTTGAAGTGCTCCTCTCTGAAAATTTCCTGCGATTATATCAAAGCCGCGTCGATTGTTCAATGCGCAATAATCAAGCTGTGCGTTCGGGCGCAAAAAAAATCGGTACGGAACTTTGAAGTCTCATACCGATTTTTTTTCGGTGAATTACTCTGTCAAATCTCCCATGCGTTCGAGTGGCGCACTCAAGTCCATGTGACCGGAAAGCGTCTCAACTTCTTGCCCGTCGACGAGAAACAGCACGCTGGTTATTTCGGGAAAGCTTGTGAGCGTGTCGACGATTGAGCCGATTAAAAATTCTTCGCCGGTCGAGCCGCCGACAAAGCCTTTCAAAATGCTGCCGTCAAAATCGACAATCGCCATGGTGCCCTCAATCGTGATGCTCCTTATCGACGCGTTGCTTGGAAAAATCGTCGTCAAATTCTCTTCGCCGGGATCATCGCGCAAAAGTTCAACGGCGGCGGTGTATTTGTCGGTCGAATCGTCAATGAGAATCTCGCGCTCCACTTCAACGAGTTTCATGCCCGAATCGTCGGGATAGTAGACTTTAACGTTAAGCGTCTGTTCATCATTGGGATTGGTCTCCGCGGGATTTTCATCGGGTTTAGTCTGATTCTCCGGCTCCGGCGAAGGTTCCGTTGATTCGGGCGGTGATTCGGGTTTAGGTTCCGTTGAAACATCGGTTTTTGTCTGCGCGGGCGTCGTGGCGGGCGGATTGTCGGTTGGCGGTTGTTCACAACCCGCAGTAAACAAGAGCAGAGCTAACATTGCCGACATTAAAAATTTTTTCACGGTTAATCAGATCCTCCTTGATTGAAATAACGGTTGACGGCATTTGTAATTGCCTGCGCAAGTTTCTGCTGATAATCATCGCTTGCCAATAATTTTTCTTCGCGCGGATTGGTGATGAAACCGAGTTCAATTAACGACGCGGGACATTTTGAATGGGTCATGACGTAAAATCTTGCCGACTTGGTTCCGCGATTGTAAAGCCCGCCGAGTCGCAAAAGTTCTTCGTTCAGCAGACGGGCAAGACGTTCGCCTTTGACGGCACCGGGCGCGTAATAAGTTTCTACGCCGTGAGAACTGCTGTTTGAAAATGCGTTGCAGTGAATGCTGATAAAAATATCGGTGTTCGGCGGTGACTTGTCGACACGTGATTGAAGTTCGGTTGCATCGGAAACACCGGGTGCGGCAACATCAATGTCGGTCGTGCGCGTCATTATGACGTTGTAACCGGCAGCGGTCAAAAGTTTCTGCGCCTTAAGTCCTACGGCAAGAGAAACGGTTTTTTCCTTGATACCCGTCGGACCTACTGCACCTGAATCTGAACCGCCGTGACCGGGATCGATAACGATAATTCTGCCGTTGCCGTTAAAGTCGCTGTCAAACATCGACCAATCGTCCTGCGCGGCAGTTCTTTTCATGTCCAAAACGATGCGATTGGGTTTTTTCTCTGAACGATCGGCGGGTTCCAATGAAACTTTCAAGCCGCCTTTAAAAGTCGAGTAAAGATAGATTTGAATACTCGTGCCATAATTTTTTTCTTTGCCGGCGAAAATTTTTTCAACCAAATCTTGCGCACCGGATTGAATCCTTATGCCGGAAAGACGATTGAGTCTGCCGGGCAATGCGTTTTTGATGTCAACGTTGAGCACGCCGTTTTTCACGTCGGTTGAAATGTCATCGACATCGATTTGATCGCCGTTGTAGGAAATTTCAATACGCACGGTCTCGTTGTCCACGTCGAAAGCGTTTATCTGTGTCAACTCTGTGGGCTTTGCAAATGCTGTGCTCGTCGCCGCGCAGGTCAGAATCAAAATCAGCGTGAAACACGTCAGAAGTCTTTTCAGCAAAATCATTCCTCCAAATTTTTCAAAAGGTTGCGAGCCTCTTCGAGAGCCTCTTGAGTTTTTTCTTTATCGCGCGAAATAGTCAACGTGAGGTAGTCGCCTTCAGCGGCATCTTCGGGCAAAAAGTCGGCGGGCAAAACAAATTCGCGGAATTCGTCTTCGTCATCTTCAACGTAGAGAATTGCCTCGCCAGAGCCGTCTTCAAGCTCCTCGATTCGGTCAAGATAAATGTTTATTTCTTTGCGCCCTTTTTCTTCAGTGCTGTCCATTTGTCAACCCAATCCTCCTTTTTCTGCGACTCAACGGAAAAATTTTTGCCGTCGCTCGTGACGGTGATTGTGCCGTTGAAACGCGTGCAGAAAATATTTTTCTTGTCGACGCCTGCCGCCAAATAATTTCCGAGAACTCTAAGCGCGGGTGCTCCTGCCGGGACGCCGTCTTTCTCTTGATGAGGTGCGCTTATCAGAACGTAACTCGGTTTAATCGCGTTGACAAAATTTTTCGTCGACGATGTTGCCAGACCGTGATGTCCCGCTTTGAGCACGTCGCATTTTAAATCCTCAACCTTATTGTTTGCTAAAATTTTCGCTTCGGATTCTTTTTCGCAGTCGCCCGTGAACATCATGGAAAATTTTTTGTAGGTGAGCTTGCCGACGATTGAGCCGTTATTCAGGTTATATTCTCTGTTTTTCTGATCAAGTTGCGTGCCGTTTACCGTCGTGACAAATTCAGCCGAAGGATTGAGCACTTTGAATTTGACGCCGTTGCCGAAGTCCAAAGTGTCTCCGACTTTCAAACTTTGGTGCGGCAATTTTTTCGCCTGAACTGCTTGAAGATAATGTTTGTAAGTTTTGGAAGTATAAGCGACGCCGTTGTCATAAACCGCCGCGACAGAAATTTTTTTCAGATAAGGATACTCCTTCAACTCCGCTTGATTGGGAGCGATTAACATTCTCGCGCCGCCGATGTGATCGATGTGCGGGTGCGTCAATATCAACTTGTCAATCTTCGTGACGGAAAAATTTTCCAGCTCGCGGACAAGCTCGGCATGTTTATCGTTTTTGGCAGAGTCGATTAAAATCGTCTGCTTGCCTGTTCGAATCAAAATCGCGTCGCCGTGCCCTATGTCGAACATGGAAATTTTCAAAGTTCCCTTGACATTCTGCGTGACTTCGGCTTGAGCGTTGCAACCGCCCGCAATGAACGCGGCTAGCAGAAGCATTGTACAAAAGATTTTTTTCAGCAAACGAATCCCTCATTCCCGTCAATTATTTTTTGCCTTCCGAATTTTTCTGCGCCAACCATTTGTCCAGCCAATCTTGCTTAGTCTGCGGCTCAACGGAAAAATTTTTGCCGTCGCTCGTGACGGTGATTGTCCCGTTCCAACGCGTGCAGAAAATGTGATTCTTGTCGATGCCGTGCGCCAGATAATTTTCAAGCGGCTCCTTGTGCGGATGACCGTAAGTGTTGCGACGTTCCTCGTCCGGGCCGCAGGAAATTAAAACGTAACTCGGATCAACCGTATTGACGAAATTTTCCGTGGAGGCGGTGTAACTGCCGTGATGCCCGGCTTTGAGAATGTCGCACTTCAAAACTTTAGAATCGTTGTCAGCCCAAAGTTCCGACTCAACTTTTTTTTCGGCGTCACCCGTGAACATCATGGAAAATTTTTTGTAGGTGAGTTTGCCAACGATCGATTCGTTGTTGGGATCGGACTTTTGACCGCCGTTTACAGCGTCGACAAGTTCTTGTGTGGGATAGAGCACGTTAAACTTGACGCCATTGCCGAAATCGAGTGTGTCGCCGACTTTGAGGCTTTTGTGCGCGATGCCCTTGGTGTCAATCGCTTTCATGTAACT
Organism: uncultured Selenomonadaceae bacterium; assembly: GCA_905234395.1. Classification (GTDB taxonomy): domain Bacteria; phylum Bacillota; class Negativicutes; order Selenomonadales; family Selenomonadaceae; genus Quinella. The sequence continues at coordinate 16,295 of CAJOHG010000050.1, read as the reverse complement.
TTTATAAAGCGGGTTGCTTGAAGCAATGCCGTTGTCATAAACTTCCGCGACAGAAATTTTTTCCAGGTAAGGATTGGCGGAAATTTCCTTCTTGCTCGCGTTGATTAGGACTTTTGCGTTGCCAATGTGATCTGCGTGCGGGTGCGTCAATATCAACTTGTCAATCTTCGTGACGGAAAATTTTTCCAGCTCGTTGATTAAAAGGTTGCGTTCGTCAGTGTCGGAAGTGTCGATTAAAATTGTCTGCTTGCCGGTCTGAATCAGAATCGCATCGCCTTGCCCGACGTTCAGCATGGAAATTTTTAAGTCACCTTTGACAACAGGCGCGGCTTCAACCGACGGCTTGTCGTTACTTTCGGCTTGAGGCTCTGCTTTTTGTCCGCCGCACCCGCCAAGCAGGAACATCATCAGCAAAAGTCCCATTAAAAAGATTTTCTTCATTGAATCACCCTTTCTTACTCTTGTCGCGTTGACTTTCATTTTTATAGACAATGTACAGACGGATGAATTTGGTGACAGTCCAGAATGCGAACGAGGCGATATAAACTTTGTCGAGTGTCGAAAGATTTGCGTAGTCGAAATGAATAAACAGGAATACTGCCGCCAATATAATCAATCCGTCGAATTTGTCAAATGCTTTCTTGAAAATCTCCATAACGATGCACGTCTCCTTTTTGTAAGAAATTATATCATGTTTCTTTCAGTCTTGACAAAGATTTTTTCAAAAAATTTTGTCGCGTCAATCTGCGTCGAAAGGAATTTTTTGCAGTATTCAACGATACCTGCTATAATCAACCGCCGAAGAAAAATTTTTGGGAGGACACCATGAAGATTTTGGCACGACAACTGACTTTGGATTTGTACAACTGCGACACGAGCCGCTTGAGCAACGTCGATGATATAAAGGACACATTAAGAAGCGTGGTCGGGAGAGTGCCGCGTCTTTGTTCCGAAGTCATCAACGAAAGTCACTGCTCGATTGTCGGCGCGTTTGCTGAAGGTCACATTGCTCTGCACGTCTACAAAGAATTGCGCTATGTTGCGGTTGATATTTTCACGTGCATTGAATCGGACGACGTGGAAGAATTGGCAAAAGTCATTCGCAAATTTTTCCGTCCCGACAAGATAAAATCCACGTTCCTTAAGCGCGGAGACTTCGGGCTTGAACGCGAGATTAAACCGAAAATAAAAGTTCGCGTCGCACCGCTCAGACGTGTTAAAAATGCCGGCGCGAAGGTCGTTAGAAAATTGGTGCGTAGGAATAATGATTGAGCTAAGAAAGGAACTTAAATGACTTTTACTCATGCAGCCGAACTTTATCGCAGTGTCGGCAAGTCGCGCAAATGCACGTTCATCTTTTGCGCAGATCACGGCGTCGCCAAAGAAAACGTCAGTGCTTATCCGCAGTCAACGACCGCAAGCATGGTGCGCAATTATCTTGTTGACGGTGGAGCCGCCGCCAATGCTTTTGCAAAATTCGCCTACTCCGAACTTTATATCGTTGACGTTGGCGTTGATGCCGATTTGTCCGATTTGGAGCAACGCGGGCTTGTCAATCGGAAAATTTCTCGCGGCACTAAGAATATCGCTCAAGAATGCGCAATGACTTTCGAGGACGCCGCCAAGTCCGTGCGAATCGGTAAACAACTTGCGGAGGAGGCTATTGCCGCCGGTTGCAACTGTTTCCTTATCGGCGAAATGGGCATTGGCAACACGACCGTCGCCGCCGCAATGACCGCAGCTTATTTGGGATTAAGTCCGAAAAAAGTTACCGGGCGAGGCACAAACATCGACGAAGAAAAATTTGCGCACAAGCTTGAAGTCGTCAAACGTGCACTTAGAATCAACAAGCCCGACCCGAATCAAATGCTTGATGTGCTGATGTCTGTCGGCGGCTACGAATTCGGAGCAATGGCGGGCGTGATTATCGCCGCGTATCATCATAATTGCGTTGTTATGCTCGACGGTTTCAATACAGCCGTTGCCGCACTCGTCGCAGAAGAAATTTTGCCGCAGTCCACGGAATGTTTAATCGCCTCGCACGTCGGACGCGAAATCGGTCACAAAGCGATTCTTAAACATTTGGGACTTCAACCGATTTTCAATCTTGATCTTGCGCTCGGAGAGGCTGTCGGTTCGTCAATCGCCGCGCGAGTTCTCGACAATCTTGTTTATATTTTTGTCTGCGATCCCGATGCCGATTTTGAAGGCGAATACGTGGAAGAAGACTCCGCGCTGGAAAATTTCAAACGTCAACTCGGTCTTGACGGTGTCGAAGGTTTCAACTCGATTGAAGATATTCAAGACTTCCTCGGCGACGATGTGCAGATTGAGGAAATTCCGCTTGACTTTCACCTTAGCGAAATGAAAATGGAAAGCGTCGAATTGCCCTTCAGCACGCACACGATGAATATCCCGCGCAGCTACCCGATGTCGATTCGCGTTATGGGCGACGACGACGACGATGTTGTTGCCGCCACGGACAGGACGTTTAATTTTTATCTGCGAACGATGCCGCGACTTCACGACCGACCGATGGATAATTGCCGCAAAATTGTCGACAGTCTCACCAAACCTAAAGGCAGTCTCGGTTATCTTGAGGAAATCGCCGTGCAAGTTGCCGGCATTTCAAACGAGGATCGTCCCGTCAACAAACTCCGTCACGCCGCGCTTGCTTTCACGAACAGGGAAAATTGTCCGTCGGTTACCAATCCCAACTACGACCCTAAGGCACCGAATGCACGCCGCGATTTGTCGATGGACTTCAGCGCGACGACTCGAACGTTCGGCATGAGAATTTTTCTCGGCGTCGTTGACCCTAAAGAAAATCTCAACGTCGCGTTCAACTTCGGGCGCAACATGGCGGAAGAAATAACCTTTGACACGCCGATAATCGCCATTACGGATTTGAGCCACCTTTTGGAGGACAAGCTTGCAAAAAAATTTTCGCGTGCACTTTTGACGCGCAAAGGCGAATTAAAATACAGTCCCGAAGAATTTCTTAAATACGTCCCGAAAAAATATCAGTGCATGACGGGTGCGCTAATCGGTGCGATTGTTGCGGCGGCGCACAATTCCACGCTGATTGTTGTCGACACCGGCGCAGTTGACATCATTGCCCGCTACGTCGAGGGAATTTGCCCGGAAGTCCGACCGTTTATCTTGCACGCGGCGGAACTTATCACTTACAAATCTGATGAAAATATGCCGCTCGGTTTTGACGGCGAGGCGTCGTGCATTGGCGTTGAAATTGTCGAGGCGGCTTTGACTGCGCTCAACGAGATGAAAACTTTTGACGAGACCGGCGTTGATAAGGCGTTGCGCGAATGAAATTTTCTGTGCGTGACAATATCGCCGCAAAAAGTTAAAATCCTCCTTGAAAATTGTCGAGGAGGTTTTTTTGTGAGCGAACAACATTTTGCTTTCGAGTCGGGAAAAATTTCAATCGCCTTCCGATTTATGCACGGTTTGGGCGACAGCGTCGTTGCACGCAAAGTTTTCGACGCAATTATCAAGCTCGCGCCCGATTGTCTTATCGATATTTTTTACATGCGCAAAGCTCACGAATCATTTGCCAAAGCTTTTTACGGCGACAGCAAAAATTTAAATCGCATTCTGAATTTCCACGAATACTACACGAATCACGTTAAGGAATATGACGCGGCGTTATGGGTTTTTGGCACGCACGCGACGATTTGGGACAACGTGAACTTTGAGCGGCTGAATATTGTTGCACCGAAACTTTCTCGCGCAATGGAGCAAGTCGAGGCTTACAACAAGGAAAATGTTTTTGACTTCAAGCCGTGGAGTTATTCCGTGCCGATGCGCAATGTCATGATCTCGCGCAGCTTGAATGTAAATTTTTTTCAATTTCTCTCGTGCAACGGTGCCTTGCCGATTGATGACGCCGCGCCGTGGTTGAAAGTCTCGCCCGAATTTGAACGCGCCTTTAAAAATCTCAAGCTCGGCAATTACATAACGATTTACTCGAACATCAGCCGCAACGAAATTTTTCCCAAGGCGAAGGCGTGGACGATTGATTATCTCGCCGAATACGTTGCGTTGATGAAAAAATTTTTTCCGCAAATCGAAGTCGTTCAAGTCGGCGGCGGTGATGAAGTTCCAATCGCGAACGTTGACAGAAAAATTTTGGGCGGTGATTTGGAATTGACAAAGCACATTTTGGCGAACAGTCTGTTGCACGTCGGCTGCGAAGGCGGCTTGATTCATCTGGCGACGGCTCTCGGAACAACTTGCTTGACTTTTTTCGGAATGAGCGATTGGCATTACTTCAGCTACCCGCAAAACATAAACGTCGCCTCTGAAGTTTGTTCGCCGTGCATGTACGCCTCGAAAGATTTTGGTTGTATGCGCGGAGAAAAAATTCCGCCGTGTATGCTCGACATCACGCCGCAAGAAGTTTTCGACGTGACGCGCGAATATCTGAACACTTCGGCGGAAAGTTAAGGGCTTGCGAATTGCGCACCGTTTGCGTTATCATACGGTCAACGACATCAAAGGAGGAATTATCGTGGGATTGATTCAAGCGGCATTGGCATCGGCGGGCGGAGTGCTCGGCGATCAATGGAAAGAATTTATTTATTGTGACAGTCTCTCGCCGGAAATTTTGGTTGCAAAAGGTCACAGGCGCAAAAGTCACAGCTGGAGCTCAAACGACGGCGACGACAACATTATCACCAACGGCTCGCGAATTTCCGTAAACAACGGGCAATGCATGATGATCGTTCAGCAGGGCAAAGTTATCGACTTCTGCGCGGACAGCGGCGAATACATTTACGACAAATCGACGGAACCTAGTCTTTTCAACAGCAACAAGACCATCGCCGAAAACATTCAAGACATTTTCTTTGCAATGAAAGAGCGTTTTGCATTCGGCGGCGACACCGGCAAAGATGAGCGCGTCTATTATTTCAACACGAAAGAAATTGTCGGCAACAAATACGGGACGCCTTCGCCAATTCCTTTCCGCGTCGTCGACTACAACATCGGGCTTGACGTTGACATTGCGATAAAATGTTTCGGCTCCTACAGCTACAAAATCGTCAATCCGATTCTTTTTTATACGAACGTCTGCGGCAACGTCAAAGAAACTTACAATCGCTCCGAAATTGACGGGCAGTTGAAAACGGAATTGATGACGGCTCTGCAACCTGCTTTCGCAAAAATTTCGGAGATGGGCATCAGATATTCCGCACTGCCTGCACACACAATGGAAATTGCCGACGCGCTCAATCAAGTTTTAAGCCAAAAGTGGGGAGAACTTCGCGGACTGCAAATCGTCTCGTTCGGCGTGTCGAATGTCAGTGCAAGCGAAGAAGATGCCGCAATGATTAAGGAAATGCAACGTAACGGCGCGTTGAGAAATCCTGCAATGGCAGCGGCACATTTGACGGGCGCACAAGCTTCGGCAATGCAACAGGCGGCTCAAAATTCTGCGGGCGCAATGACGGGCTTTATGGGCATGGGAATGGCTCAACAGGCGGGCGGCGTCAATGCGGGCAATTTGTTCGCAATGGCTCAACAGAATCAGCAACAGGCTCAACCGCAACAAAAGCCTTCAACGTGGAAATGCTCGGCTTGCGGTCACGAAGAAAATCGCGGAAATTTCTGCGCTGAATGCGGTGCGCCCAAACCTGTCGTCAACGAGTGGAAATGCGAATGCGGTGCTGTCAACAAAGGCAAATTCTGTTCAGAATGCGGCAAACCTCGTCCCGTCAGTGATGAATGGAAATGCGAATGCGGCGCGACCAACAAGGGCAAATTCTGTGCGGAATGCGGCAAGCCTCGCCCGTAAAATATAATCAATAGGAGAAATTTTCATGGGAAACATTGAAACCAAATCTGTCAACGCAATTCGAGTTCTTTCGGCGGACATGATTCAAAAGGCAAAGTCCGGGCACCCCGGTATGCCTCTCGGAGCCGCGCCGACCGTTTACGAACTTTGGGCGCACCACATGAATCACAATCCGAAAAATCCCGCGTGGGCAAATCGCGACAGATTCGTTCTGTCAAGCGGTCACGCCTCGGCAATGCTGTATTCGCTCCTGCACTTTTTCGGCTACGGTCTCACTCTCGACGACATCAAAGATTTTCGGCAAGACGGCTCTTTGACGCCAGGTCATCCAGAATACGGCAAAACTCTCGGCGTTGAGGCGACAACCGGGCCGCTCGGCTCCGGCATTGGCATGGCTGTCGGTATGGCAATGGCGGAAGCTCATCTTGCCGCAAAATTCAACAAGCCCGACTTCCCGATTGTCGATCATTACACTTACGTTCTTTGCGGCGACGGCTGTCTTATGGAAGGCATTTCGTCTGAAGCTCTGTCTTTGGCGGGAACGCTCGGCTTGAGCAAACTGATTGTCATTTACGACAGCAACCGCATTTCAATCGAAGGCTCAACCGATCTCGCGTTCACTGAAGACGTTGCGGCAAGAGTTGCGGCATTTGGTTTTCAGACGCTCACCGTTGAAGACGGCAACAATCTCGAAGAAATTGGCGCGGCGATCTCTGCGGCACAAGCTGATACAAATCGCCCGTCGTTTATCACGGTCAAAACTCACATCGGTTACGGCTCTCCCAAGCAAGATTCTGCGTCAAGTCACGGTGAACCGCTCGGCGAAGAAAACGTTGTCGCGCTCAAAAAAAATCTCGGTTGGGATAAGCCCGAAGAGTCTTTCAACATTCCCGCCGACGTTTACGAAAATTTTCATGCTCTCGCCGCGCAGGGTGCCGAAGTCGAATCGCAGTGGAATAAACTTTTCGCCGAATACACAGAAAAATTTCCCGCCGACAAAAAACTTTGGGACGAGTATCACGCGCCGATTGATGCCGAAAAACTTTTGCACGACGAAATTTTTTGGCACGTCGACGACAAAGTTCAAGCCACTCGCGCAAGTTCCGGCAACATTATCAATCGCCTTAAAGACTTGCTCCCGAATTTGATTGGCGGCAGTGCCGATCTCGGTCCGTCGAATAAAACCGTCTTGAAAGGTGCGGGCGACTTCAACCGCGACAATCCCGGCGGCAGAAATATTCATTTCGGCGTGCGCGAAATTGCAATGGCGGCGATTTGCAACGGCTTGCTCCTGCACGGCGGAATTGTTCCATATTGCGCAACGTTCTTTGTCTTCAGCGATTATCTTAAGCCGATGATTCGCCTGTCGTCGCTGATGAAAATCCCGGCGATTTACATTTTCTCGCACGATTCAATCGGCGTCGGCGAAGACGGCCCGACTCACGAGCCGATTGAACAACTTGCAATGCTCCGCGCTCAACCGAATTTAAATGTCTTTCGTGCGGCGGACGCTACTGAAACTGCGGCGGGTTGGTATCTTGCGATAACGAGCACTTCGACGCCGACTGCGCTGATTTTGACGCGACAAAACGTTCCGCAAATTCCCGGCTCAAGTCACGAGGCTCTCAAGGGCGGTTACGTCATTTCGGAGGCGGCGGGCGAAATGCAAGGCATTTTAATCGCGACGGGCTCCGAAGTTTCAACGGCGATTGAGGCTCAAAAACTTCTTGCCGAGGAAAATATTTTCGTGCGCGTCGTGTCGATGCCGTGCACTGAAATTTTTGAACAGCAGAGCGACGACTACAGAGAAAAAATTTTGCCGAAAAAAATTCGTGCGCGAGTGGCAGTCGAGGCGGCGGCGAATTACGGTTGGGGCAGTTACGTCGGACTTGACGGAGCAACCGTCACCATGAAAAATTTCGGCGCGTCGGCTCCGGGAAGTTATCTCTTCAAAAAATTTGGATTCACTGCCGAAAACGTTGCCCGCGTCATGAAGTCGGTCATTGAAAATTAGAAACGAAATTCAGCAACAAAAAAGGTCACCATTCGCGGTGACCTCTTTTTTTATGCGTCAATCACGTTTAAACAAATCGCGCGTGTAAACTTTGTCCTTAACGTCGTCGAGTGCGCTGTCGTAACGATTGGCGATAATGCACTTGCTCAAGCGTTTGAACTCGGCAACATCATTGACGACGCGACTTCCGAAAAAAGTTGAGCCGTCGGGCAAGGACGGTTCATAAACGATAACAATCGCGCCCTTGGCTTTGATACGCTTCATGATGCCTTGAATCGACGATTGGCGGAAATTATCGCTGTCAGTTTTCATTGCAAGCCGCCATACGCCGACGATAACCTCGCGCTCACGATTGGGCGAAAAATTTTCACTGCCGGTATACGCGCCCGAAATTTCCAAAACTCTCTCGGCAATGAAGTCTTTGCGCGTGCGGTTGCTGTTGACGATTGCCTCAATCAAATTCTCCGGCACGTCTTGATAATTCGCAAGCAACTGTTTGGTGTCTTTGGGCAAGCAATAGCCGCCGTAGCCGAATGAAGGATTGTTGTAATGGTCGCCGATTCGCGGGTCGCAACAAATGCCTTCGATGATGTCCTGCGTGTTAAGCCCTTTCAATTCGGCGTAGGTGTCAAGCTCATTAAAATAAGCAACTCTCAACGCAAGGTAGGTGTTGGCGAAAAGTTTGACGGCTTCAGCCTCTGTGGTGCCCATGATGAGCGTTGGAATATTTTTTTTGACCGCACCTTCTTGCAAAAGCTTGGCGAACTCTTCGGCGACGTGACGTTGATTTGCATCGGCACCGACAATGATTCGCGAAGGATAAAGATTGTCGTAGAGAGCTTTTGATTCGCGCAAAAATTCCGGGCTGAACAAAATTTTATCGGTGGAATATTTTTCGCGGGCAAATTTGACAAAGCCGACGGGTACCGTGCTTTTGATGACCATGTAAGCTTGCGAGCCGCTGTCCAAAACCGTTTCAATCACTGCGCGGACAAGAGACGTGTCGAAAAAATTTTTCTTCGGGTCGTAATTGGTCGGCACGGCGATAATCACGAAGTCTGCCTGCGAATACGCGGTTTGAGCGTCAGTCGTGGCAGTGAGATCGAGTTCACGTTCTGCGAAAAATTTTTCGATGTATTCGTCGCGAATCGGCGATTGACGATGATTAACGGCGTCGACTTTCTCTGCCGACACGTCAACGGCGAGCACGTGATTTTTCTGCGCGAGTAAGGTCGCCATTGACATTCCGACATAACCGAGCCCGGCAACCGCGATTGTTTTTTTCAAATATATCTCTCCTTTTTATGGACTGAATTGAACTTTGACTTGCGTGCCTTTGTTGACGATTTCGCCCGCGCCAATGCTCTGACTGACTGCAAAGCCCGATCCTTCCGCCGTGAACGAAATGCCTGCCTCACTTGCAAGACGAGACGCTTCACGAATGCTCTTGCCGTAAAAATTCGGGACACGTGCCGATTCGGGCGCAACATCATCAGCTGCAGGTTCGGGTTCAGGTTCAGCAGGCTTAGGTTCATCTTGAGCTTGGACGCCGTGAATTGACGCATCGCCTTCGCCAACTTCAGCGTCGAGCTCATCAGAATCAACACCTAAGGGCGCGTCACTCGGCTCAATCCTCAAGTAGCGGAAGACTTGCGAAAAAATTCTGCTGGCAACGGGCGCGGCAATTTGTCCGCCGTAAAAGCTCCCGCCGTAAGGTTCATCAATCATCACGAGCAAAGCGATTTGCGGATTTTCAACCGGGCCGAATCCACAGAACGACGCGATATATTTGCCTTCAGTGTAGCCCCAACCGTCTTCGTCGACTTTCTGCGCAGTGCCCGTCTTGCCCGCAATTCGATAGCCGCGAACAGATGCTTTACGTCCGCCGCCTGTCGCAACAACTTGCTCAAGCAGTCCGACGAGAGTTTTATCGGTCGCAGAATCAATCGTGCGCCGAACTTCTTCCGGGTGCGTTTCAGAATAAGTCGTGCCGTTCGCGTTCTTAATCATCTTGACAATGTGCGGCTTGAGCAAAATTCCGTCGTTGGCAATGGCGCAAAAAGCAGTCAGCAATTGTAACGGCGTGACCGCGATGCTTTGACCGATTGACATTGTCGCAATATCGGAGTCGACCATTTCGCCGGGCTGATACAAAATGCCGGCTTCTTCGCCCGGAAGTTCAATGCCCGTCGGCGTGCCGAATCCGAATAGTTTTGCGTAGCTAACCAAATTTTCCGCGCCGAGGTCGTAGCCGAAAATCGCAAAGCCTGTGTTGAGCGACTGCTTGACGACGTCAGCGAATGTCACCGTGCCGAAACTCTCGCCGTTCCAGTTCTGAATCTTTTTGCCCGAAAACATGACGTAGCCGGGATCGACGAAAACTTGATTCGGCGCGACAATTCCTTCTTGCAACAGCGCACCTGCAACGACGGCTTTGAACGTGGAGCCGGGCTCGTAGATGTAGGAAATTGCGCGGTTCTTCCAAATTTCCTGGTCGTAGTCCCAAAAACGATTTGGATTGTAAGACGGACGACTTGCCATAGCTAAAACTTCGCCGGTGTGCGGATCCATTGCAATGCACGTTATCGCGACGGGATCATTCTCCGCCATTGCACGATCAAGTTCCTGTTCGACGATGAATTGAATCGCGCTGTCAATCGTCAACTGAATCGTCTTGCACTTGTCGCCTTGATAGCCGTGTTGCGCGAAGATTGATTCGAGAATCGGACGGGATTGCGTGTCGGCGTAAATGAAAGACTCGGTGACTTCGCCCTTGATGTAGCTGTCCCACGCCTGTTCGATGCCGTCAAGTCCTTTGTCGTCCGTGCCGACGAATCCCAACACATTTGCGGCAAGCACGTCGTTTGGATAGTAACGTTTCGCCTCGTCACGAAAACCTAAACACACGGCATAATTTTTTTCGCGAATCAGTTGGCGGACGGCTTCATATTCCGATTGCTCAAGCCGACGTTTGACCCACGAAAATCCTCCGCCGACTGCAATGTCGTCGAGAACTTCCTGTTCGGTCTTGCTGACGAGCGGTGCCAAATCTTTTGCCAACTGCGCGGGATCTTCAACGTGATTCGGGTCGACGAAAAGCGATTTTGTCATTGTGCTGACGGCGAGTTCACGTCCGTTGCGGTCAATGATTGCTCCGCGCGGCGATTGAACGGAATAATCGTGTCCGACTTGAAAACGCATTCTCTCGGCAAGTTCAGAGCCTTGAACGAGTTGCAACCATGCGTAGCGCAAGACGACGACGCCCATTAGCGCGAGTAAAACCAATACAAGCCGTATGATTCTTTTTTGCACGAAGGCGCGATCTTTTTTTACGGTCTCCATGTTTAAACTCGGTTGGCATTTTTAAGCAGAGCGTCTTTGAGCCGCCCTTCAATCGCGACGAGTTCTTTTTCCGCCGCCTGACGACGTTGCCGCCCTTCATGCTGAATCCGCAGAGTTTCTTCGAGCGTCGAAATTAAATCCTCGTTGACTTTCTTGACGGTCTCAATATCGATAATTCCGCGCTCATTAGCCTTGGCAGTGTCGATTGGTTGCGGCGGAGCAAATCGTTTGTCGCGTCGCTGACAGCCCGTTGAAGTTCAATCGTCTCTTTTTGATGCGTCAAGCCGAGCGCGATAACCAACTGATTTTTCCAAAGCGGTATCGTGTGATAAATCGCTGACTGCACGCGGTCAATCAAAACTCTGTCATTATTTTGAATCAATCTGATTTGCGGCGCGGTTTGTATGGCGAGCGTCTTGCTCAATTTCAAGTCGTGAATTTTTTTCTCGAAACGGTCAACGCTCTGTTCAAAGTCATTGACGACTTGCACAGCCATCGGGTCGCCCGAAGCCGACGCTTGCGAACGGAGTTTCGGCAAAGTTATCGTGCGCATTTCTTCAAGTTTTTCTTCGCCCGCGCGAATGTAAAGTTGCAGCTCCTTGAAGTACGTCAAATTTTTTTGATAGAGCGTGTCGAACATTGCGACGTCTTCCATCATTTTGACTTTGGAATTTTCGAGCCCGGCTTGAATCTTTTCGACTTGCGTTGAAAGTTTTTCGTAGCCCTGCATCATGTCATCAGCCTTACTGACGATTGAACCGATAATCGGCAGGTTGCTGAGGAAGCCGCCTTTTTTCTTTGTCACGTCGAAACCTTTGACTTTTGCGACGAGATCATTTAACAGCACGCCGACTTCGCCGGAATCTTTTGTGCGGACTTTGGCGAGAATGCTGTCGGAGAATTGCGCGATCTCTTTCTGCGCGGGAGCACCGAACGTCAGCGACGTGTTCGAGTTCATCATGTCGATGCCGTCTTTGATTGATTGCACCTTCGACAATTCGGCGGGCGTAAGCGTCTCAACTTGTTGAGTGACCTTTTCAATTTCTTGTTCGGGCTTGACGAGTTCGACTGATTGACTTTGCGACGCGTCGGATTTTTTTTGCGCCATCAAATCTTCAAGGTTTATGTTTGCCATGTTTATTCCTCCTTTTTAACTGCACTGCGCGGGACGCCGCCGAAGTTCACTTCAAATCCTGCCTTGCGGAGCAGAAAACAAGTTTTCGCAAATACCTTGCGCCCTTCTTCGTCGGATGTGTCGACTGTATAAAATTGCCCGTCGTCGGTTGAAATTGTTCCGTATACATCGGTGTGAATCACGCCGTATTGAATTTCAAAAAATCTTTCGAGTTCTTCGAGCGTGGAGTGTTTGCCGATTCTTATCATTGGCTCATTGGTTTTGGGATCGATTATTATGGGTTTCTTGGAAATTTTTTTCTTTTTTGGCATCTTAATTTCACCTCCATAAAAATTAATGCTTGCGGCGTTTATCTCTTCTCTTGTTTTTTTCAATGTACTGGTCGTAAAAATCTTCAATCGGCATGAAAAGATAGCGGATGCCTTCCATAATGCTTATCCACATCGGCAACGTCGTCCAGCTCAACAGAAAATAAATCACGCCTTGAAACGTCTTGCCCGAGAAATATTGCCAGCGCGGATTGAATCAATTTTGTTTGAACAACTTGCGGACGTTCATCTTCCGGAAATGGCATTAAATCTGTCGAATCATCATCGCGGCGGCGGCGACGTTGTTGCATACCTTGCGGGAAAAATTTTCGTTGCGGCTCAATTTTCATCGGCTGATTTAGCAAATCTGTATCGATTCGCACGTTGCCATACTCGTCAACCTGCCCGACGTCAATCGTCTTGCGCTTAATTCCTTCCGCGTCAAGCTGCTGCTCCATAACCGTCAACTCCGCGTCAACGGAAATAATCTGGTCGTTCAAGACGTGCTCAAACTGATCTTGATAAGCGTCGTCGAGCGCGGAAAGAGTTTGTTTCATGCGCGACTTTAAATCCTGCACCTTGTCCGTTGAAAGTTGAGTCTCTTCCAATTCCTGATACTGCTTGACGATTTTAACGGCGCGGTCTTGATAATAATCGATGAACTTGTACGCAAGCGCAATGCGTTCGGGATTTTTTTCCAGATGGTTGAGCAAATTCTTCGCCGTGCGTTGCATACGTCGCAACTGATTGGAAAGTTCTTTGTCGGACAAATTTTCCCGCGCCTCTTCCAACCAGTTGAAGTCGGCGATTGCCTTATCAAAATTTTCCTGCAGATATTGAGCTCGTTCCGATTCCAATTCCTTCAAGTCAAGTTGCGGCGTCCGATTCTTTTTCCAATCCCAAAACGCCTTTCCGCCGAAGATAACGCCAGTCGTCATCAGAATCACTATCAAATAATTCAACAATTCGTCCAAAGTCGGCACCTCCTTTTTAGCTTTAAGGTTTAAGCTTTAAGCTTTAAGGGACAATTCCTAAAAGCTCAAAGCTTACAGCTCAAAGCTCACTTGTCGCTGATTGTAACATAAATATTTCAGACGTGCACCTGCCAGCGTTAAATTTCCGTTAAACCGCCAAAAAATTTCTTGCACGCAGGAATTTCATTGAGCGCGGAAAATTTATCCCTGCATTAAAATTTTTGGGAGATGTTTTGATTGAGAGAACTGATGTTGGGCAACAAGGCACTTGCTCGCGGATTGTGGGAAGCAGGCGTTAAATTCGTCTCAAGCTATCCCGGCACGCCTTCGACTGAAATAACCGAGGAAGCCGTCAAATTCGACGAGATTTATTGCGAATGGGCACCGAACGAGAAAGTTGCAATGGAATCGGCGTTCGGAGCGTCGTTGGCAGGTCGCAGAGCTTTTTGCGCTCAAAAACACGTCGGCTTGAACGTCGCGGCGGATCCATTGTTCACGTTGAGCTACACGGGCATTAACGCCGGGCTTGTCGTCGTCGTCGCTGATGATGCGGGAATGCACTCGTCGCAAAATGAGCAGGACAGTCGACACTACGCAATCGCCGCCAAAGTTCCCATGCTTGAACCTTCGGACAGCGCAGAGGCTTTGAACTTCGCAAAACTCGCCTACGAAATTTCCGAGCAATTCGATACACCGGTGCTGATTAAAATGTGTACGCGCGTCGCTCACAGTCAATCGGTCGTCGAAACTTCGGAGCGCGTCGAATTTTCCACGGCTTACGAAAAAAATATCGCAAAGTACGTGATGATGCCCGGCAACGCCAAGAAACGTCACCCGATTGTTGAAGAGCGCACGCGGCGATTGATTGAATACGCGGAAACCACGCCGATTAATCGCGTCGAATTTTTCACGGACGAACTCGGAATTATCACGTCGTCGACAAGTTATCAATACGTCAAGGAAGTTTTCGGCGAAGAGGCAAGCGTTCTGAAACTCGGCATGATAAATCCGTTGCCCGTTGAGCTGATAAAAAATTTCGCGTCGAAAGTCAAACGTCTCGTCGTCGTCGAAGAGCTTGATCCGATAATCGAAACGCACGTTAAAACTTTAGGGCTTGAAGTCGAAGGAGCAAACCTTTTGCCGCGAATCGACGAGTTCAGCCAAAATCTCATCGCTCAAGCTTTCGGCAAAAAAATTTCGTCGGGCATTGCACTTGACGACGCGATACCGAATCGACCGCCGGTAATGTGTGCAGGCTGTCCGCACAGAGGATTGTTTTACGCGCTGAAGAAACGCAAATGCACAGTTCTCGGCGATATCGGTTGCTACACTCTCGGAGCAGTGCCGCCGCTGTCGACGATTGAATTAACTTTGTGCATGGGCGCGAGTATCGGCGCGACGCACGGCTTTAACAAAATGCTCGGCAGTCAAAGCGAATCGAAGACCGTTGCGGTTATCGGCGACTCGACTTTCATGCATTCGGGTATGACCGGGCTCGCGAACGTCGCTTACAATCAATCGAATTCGACCGTGATAATTTTGGACAACTCGATAACCGGTATGACGGGACATCAGCAAAATCCTTCGACGGGCTTGAACATCAAAGGCGACCCTGCCGGCAAGATTGACCTTGAGGCATTGTGTCGTGCAATGGGCATTAACCGCGTGCGTGTCGTTGACCCGTACAATTTCGCCGAATGTGACGTTGCGATTAAGGAAGAACTTGCCGCCGCCGAACCGAGCGTTATCATCAGTCGCAGACCTTGCGCATTGTTGAAGACCGTCAAACATAAACCGCCGCTCAAAGTCGACGCCGATAAATGTATCGGCTGCAAATCGTGCATGAAAATCGGCTGCCCGGCAATTTCTATGGTTGACGGAAAAGCGATTGTTGATTCTACGCAATGCGTTGGTTGCGGCGTGTGCAGTCAGCTCTGCCCGAAAAAAGCATTCGTGAGCACAGCTAAGGAGGCTTGAACCGTGGAGACTAAGAATATAATTATCGTCGGCGTCGGCGGACAAGGCTCGTTGCTCGCCGCCAAAATTTTGGGACACTTGCTTTTGAACGCGGGCTTTGACGTGAAAGTTTCGGAAGTTCACGGCATGAGCCAACGCGGCGGCTCCGTGATAACTTACGTGCGTTTCGGCGACAAAGTTTTTTCGCCCGTCGTCGACAAAGGTCAAGCGGACTTCATTGTTTCGTTTGAAATTTTGGAAACGGCGCGTTGGCTGTCGTATCTGAAATCAGGCGGACAAATCGTCACGAACACTCAACAAATCGATCCAATGCCGGTCATCACGGGCGCGGCAGAGTATCCGCAAGGTCTCGTTGAAAAAATTCGTGCGGCAGGAATAAAAATCGACGCAATGGATTGTTTGACGCTCGCAAGGCAAGCCGGCAGTCAAAAGGCTGTAAACATCGTGTTGCTCGGCAGATTGTCACACTACTTCGACATCGCGCAGGAGGCGTGGCAAAATTCACTCGCGGCTTGCGTCCCGCCGAAATTTTTACAGATCAATCAACAGGCTTTTGAACTCGGCAAAAATTTTTCGTGACGTTTATAGTGTGTCGGCAAATTGCATTCGGCGTGTAAATTTCTTTTGATTTTTTAGGATCTACTTTCTTTTGCTTGCCCAAAAGAAAGTAGCAAAGAAAAGGGCACCGCTGCGCGCGGAGCGATACAAACTTTTCGATAACTTCAATCGC
>CAJOHG010000049.1 GCA_905234395.1 uncultured Selenomonadaceae bacterium | reverse complement strand
CAGACGCATTTTCACTCGTTACGACAAGTTAGACGTTCTTTTTGCCGGTTTTATCCTTTTTGTTTTGATTGTTGATTCTTTAGTGTGAACACTCTCTAACAATCAATCGCTAATTATTTGCCGGTCAGACGATTGGTGCAGGCTGTGAATTCGGCGATGATTTTTTCCTCGTCCAATGTCTTCAGCTCGCGATTTTGCATGAGAATTTTTCCGTCAATAATCACCGTGTCCGCCGCCGAAGAATTTGCCGAGTAAACGAGTAAAGACGCGGGATTGTAATTCGGTTGCCAATCGACGCCGCGCATATCCCACAGCACGATGTCCGCCTTGCATCCGACTTCCAATTTTCCGACGTGCTTCAAGCCGAGAGCCTTCGCGCCGAATTCGGTTGCCATTTGCAGAGCTTGATTCGCGGGAACTGCCAACGGATCAAGCGTGGCGACTTTGGCAAGCAACGCCGCAAGTCTGATCTCTTCCAACATGTCAAGATTGTTGTTCGACGACGCGCCGTCCGTTCCGAGTGCAACGGTAATTCCCTCGTCAAGCAACTTTTTCACGGGACAAATTCCGCTTGCAAGTTTCATGTTCGAACCGGGATTGTGCGCCACGTGAATATTTTTCTGCTTGAGGATTTCAATTTCCGAATCGCTCAAATAAACGCAATGAGCCGCCAAAGTTCCCGTATCAAACAAGCCGGTCTCGTCGACGACTTCAAACGGTCGCTTGCCGTAATTTTTAATGCAGTCGTCAATTTCTGTTTGCGTCTCGTTCATGTGAATGTGAATCTTCGCGCCGAGCTTTTGAGCCTCCGCCGCAACTTTGCGAAGATAATCGGGCGGACAAGTGTAAATCGCGTGCGGTCCGAGCATAACGGTTATCCTGCCGTTCGCCGCGCCGTGAAAATTTTTGTACAGCTCAACGTTATCGGCAAGTTTCTTATCGCCGTCAGCAAAACTGATGAGTCCGCGACAAAGACTTCCGCGCATTCCCGATTCGTCGACGACTTTGGCAACTTCTTCCATATTCGGGCCGTACATGTCGGCAAAAGCAGTCATGCCGCCGCGAATCATTTCAACTGCCGCAAGTGCCGCGCCCCAATAAATATCTTGACGATTCATTTTCGCTTCAACGGGCCAGATGTCTTTGTTGAGCCAGTCCATCAGCGATTTGTCGTCGGAATAGGAACGGAGCAAAGTCATTGACGCGTGAGTATGTGCGTTGACAAGTCCGGGCGTCGCGAATTTGTTTCTGCCGTCAATAATTTTTTTCGGCGTGGGAACGTCGGGTCTGTCGCGATTGCCGTGCCAATGAATCTCGGAAATTTTGTCGTCGGTGATGTAAATGTCCGCCTTCTCGACTCGCCCTTGCGACGTAAAAATTTTCACGTTGCCAATCATAAAACTGTTATCCATTTTACCGCCTCCGAATGTGATTTTTGAAAACGCCATTGCCGCCGCCGCACCGACTGCTCCCGCAATGAATCCTCGCCTTGAAATTTTCATCGCAACCTCCGTTTTAATCGCATTGACGGGACAAATCGCGGCGATTGTCGTCCAATCTTCAGCACGCGTCTCATCAAAGATAAGCTGTCCGTTCCGATAAGTGATGCCGCCGAATTCCGATTCGCTCACGCACGCCAAACATCGCACGCAAATTTTTTCGTCGCAGGAAATTTTCATGGCGTGATTATAGCACAATCGTAAACAGACACAAAAAAATTCGCAAGCTCAATCGGAACCTGCGAAAAATTTTTCCGCGTCAAAAATTATTTTTTGCTTGAAGTCGGAGTAAAAGTCACGTCGCTCAAAAGTTTGCTTGAATCGTTTGCGCTGTCGGAGATGACATCAGCGACAGAATTGTTTGCGGTCGGCAACGCATTTATCAGCGCGTCGAGATCATTTGCCGTTGAAGTCGCACTGTCCCATTCGCAAATGAAGCCGTGATTTGCGCCGTCGGAAGTCGTGTTGTCCCATTTGCCGTCAGCATAAATCTGCAGATAATCGCCGGAATGTGTCGGAGAATTCGTCGCGAAATTGCCGTAATCGGTTTCTTCGCCGGTAACCCATTTCCAATCCGAATCTTTGACGCCGCCGATAAAATATTTATCATACTCCAAATCGCTGTGCTCCAACAAAACTTCGACTGCACGCTGTTCATTTTTATCGGTTATCGTCACCAAATGCCCGCCTTGATTTTCGCAATAAGTCTCCGCCGCTTGCCACGTCGAATCGCTGTTGAAAACTTTGTAGCTGTGTCCGTTGTAAGTTGAGGCATCGGCGGGAATTGTCACGCAGAATTTCCCGTTGAGATATTTTTTCGTGATGTTGTTTTCGTCGACGACGGTGATCTTCTTGCCCTTGACGTTCTGAACTTTGATTGAGCCTTTGCCGATTTGGAACGTGACAGTCTTGCCGCTCATGCTGACTTTGTCGATTGAGCCGCTGCCGATTGAAATTTTATCACCCGCCGCATAATCGGTTATTGTATCTTTGCCGTCGCCGCTTGCGTAGCAGAAAATATCTTTGCCTTTGCCGCCGGTGAGCGTGTCGTTGCCGTTGCCGCCGAGGAGAATATCATTGCCGTCTTGACCGTAAAGTTTATCATTGTCATTGCCGCCGAGGATTGAATCGTTGCCGGAGCCGCCGTAAAGAGTATCATTGCCCGAATCGCCGTAAAGAATATCGTTGCCCGTTTGACCGTAAAGCTTATCGTTGCCGTTGCCTCCGCCAAGTGAATCATTACCTGCGCCGCCGAGTAATTTATCATTACCTTTGCCGCCGCTAAGTGAATCGTTTCCTTTGCCGCCGTAAAGAGTGTCGTTGCCCGAATCGCCGTAAAGAATATCGTTGCCCGTTTGACCGTAGAGAATATCTTTGCCGCTTCCGCCGTGAAGTGAATCGTTTCCTTTGCCCGCAGTGATTTTGTTTGAATTGCCGTTGCCGTGAATTTCAATCGCCTTCGTGAGCTTGCCGGCGTCAATCGTCTTGACGGAGCTTTTGTAAGCGGAACTCTTCAACGTGCCTGCGTAGTCCGATGCGACAGTGACCGACGTTTTGTCCGCATTGTAAGTGAGACTGATTGACGGTGCGGGCAATGATTCAAGATCGATCGTCGTGCCCAAAGATTTCAACGCGCTCTGAATTTTTTCGGCGGCAGTCGTGAATGCTTTGGATTGCGCTTTAATCGTGTCGTTCGTGCCGGTCGAGGAATTGACTTCCGTCACCAGATTATCATACGCGGTGTTGAGAGTTTCGTATTGCGTCAAAGTGTCGGACATTTTTCCGTTGTTCATGAGCGACAACGCGCCGCCTACTATGAAAAAAGCAGCATTGGCTTGCACGGTTTGATAAGCGGTAATTATCGGCAACACCGTGCGAATATTCGCAACAACCGTTTGCAAGACTTCGACGCCGTTATCCGAATATTTGCCGAGTATCGTCTTGACAACTTTGCTTGTTATAGCCTTTTCAATGCCGCTGAAAATTTCTTCCGTAATATCCTGCAAAGTGCCCGTCAGCTTCGAGAAAATCTTTTTGGCTTTCTTGAGCTTTTTGGTCACGCTTTTAACGGTGTCGGTGTCCACGCCTTGCAACTCTTCACTGAATTTTGTAGCGAGCGCGTCGGCAAGCTTGTCCAAATTATTTTTTGCGGCTTGCAACAATTTATCGTTCGTCATGATGAATTCTCCTCTCAAGTTCATTTCGAGAAGTAACGTAGCACAGGAAAATTAAAATCGGCTATGTGCTGTCGGAAAATTGTCTCGTGTGCTCGATTGAGTTTGTAAATCTCTTTTTGTTAATTGAACTTACTTTTCTTTTGCTGCGCCCAAAAGAAAAGTAAGCAAAAGAAAAGGGCGTTTGTCCGCCTATCGTCGCGTCACGCGACGCGGTCGGCGGCGGCGCGCGTCCATGCGCGCCGGGTTTCAGCTTCATTCGACGTGACTTTACCAACACGCTCTAACAACTTCGCGGCGAATTATAGCACATTCGGCGGCGAAAATCTTTTTCTGTTGACTTTAGCCGCGCTTTTGATTATCCTCAATGCGGGAGGGAAAGTTTTGAGCTTGAGAATGAAAATTTACCGCACTTTGACCGGCTCAACGACAAGAAATTTTGTCCGCCGCATCGACAGATTTTGCGCAGAAAATTTGCCGACCGTCCGCGAGAAATTTTTTTTGCCGCTGAAGGCGTGGGCGAAAAGTACTCTGCTGAAATTTTCAATGAGACGCGGAAAAACTTCGGCGAAGTCTCCTAAGCTGTGGAAAATTCCCGCGCAAGAAAATTTTTCGCCGCTCGTAAGTGTGATCGTTCCGAATTTCAATCACGAGCCGTTTCTTCGCGAAAGACTTCAAACAATTTACGCGCAGACTTACAAAAATTTTGAAGTGATTCTTCTCGACGACGCCTCCACCGATTTAAGCCGCGAGATTCTGCGCGAATTCCAAAAACTTCACGCGGACAAGACACGACTGCTTTTCAACGAGAAAAATTCCGGCGGAGTTTTCAATCAGTGGCGCAAAGGTCTTGACGCGGCTCATGGCGATTTGATTTGGATTGCCGAGAGCGACGACTTCAGCGCGGAAAATTTTTTGTCGGAACTGGTGCCCGCCTTCGCAGACGACGCGATTCAACTTGCCTTTTGTCGCACGGAATTTTTTCAGGACGGTCAAACGATTTTCACGACGGAACAATATCTTGACGACTTGTCCGCATTTGATTGGACGAGCAATTTCAAAGTCAGTGCCGCCGATTTTGTCGAGCAAGGTTTTGCGATAAAAAATATCATTCCGAACGTGAGCGGAGTCCTTTTCCGCCGACCGAAAAATATTCGCGCCGAGGTTTTGGATTTGTGGCGGCAGATGAAACTTTGCGGCGATTGGACGTTTTATCTTGACATCATCAAGGGCGGTTGCGTTTATTATTCGCCGTTCGCCACGAATTTTTATCGCGTGCACAAAGAAAGCACTTCGCTCAAAATTCAGCGGGAGCCGCGTTATTTTATTGAGCACGAGCTTATCGCCGAGTTTGTCGCGAAAAATTATCGTGTGTCCGCCGAAGTGCACGAACGTCATTTTCAAAAGCTTGTGGAGCATTTGGACGGTTTGGGCGCAGAATCGGGCGTTAAGGCAGAAGATTTGCCCAAGTACTTTGACATGAAAAAAATTCTTTCCGTCAAACGCAAGCCGAACATTTTGATGGGCGTCTATGCTTTGACAATCGGCGGCGGCGAAACTTTTCCTTTGACGCTTGCAAACGAATTGAGCCGTCAAGGTTTCCCGGTCACCGTGCTGGATTTTCAAATGGCGGAAGAAATTCTCGACATCCGCAAAAAATTGGACGCGACTGTTCCGCTCGTTTACATCAGCGAATCTTCCGGAGCATTGGCGCAGGTCATTGAGCAATTCAAAATCGACGTGATTCACACGCACCACGGCTTTGTTGATGAGGCTGTAAGTTACGTCGTCAAAGACAATCCCGCCGTCCGCCACGTCGTCACACTTCACGGCATGTACGAGGAAACTGCCCGCGACAACGCCGACAGAAATTTCATAAAAAAAATTCTTGAGCCGGTGAAAAAATCTGCCGATGCGTTTGTTTACATTGCCGAAAAAAATTTGACGCCGTTCAAGGAAAATAATTTCGGGCGCGAAGAAATTTTTCACAAGATCGGCAACGGACTGGAGTATCTGCCGATAAATCCCGTGCCGCGTTCCGAATTGAACATTCCCGAAAATTCTTTTGTCGCCTGCGAAGTCAGTCGCGCCATCATGCAAAAAGGTTGGCTTGCGGCGATTGAGGCGGTCGAAATTGCCAACAAACGCGGTCGACGAATCGATTTGATTTTGGTCGGTGCGGGCGAAGTTTACGACATGTTGGAAGGCAGCGTGCCCGAATTCGTTCACCTTGTCGGATTCAAAAGCAACGTTCGCGATTATTTGGCGACTGCGGACATCGGACTTTTGCCCAGCGAATATTCCGGCGAAAGTTTTCCGCTGTTCATAATCGACAGCTTTTTTGCAGGACGTCCCGTCGTCTGCTCGAATCTCGGAGAAATTCCCGCCATGATTGAAGACGCAGGCATTGTCTTTGATTTGGTTGAAGGCAGAGTTCCCGTCAAGGAGCTTGCGAAAATTTTGCGAGAACTTGCCGACAATCCCGACGCTTACGAAAAACTCAAAAGCCGCGTGGAAGTCGTCGCGCCGAAATTTTCCATTGAGAACGTCGCGAGAAAATACATTGAAATTTACGAGGAAATAATTTAATGGGAATTTATCGTTTCGGTCGCAAGTTCCTTCGCGCTCATTTTATCAAGCCGTTGCATGAACTTGCCGACAATCCCGACGCTTACGAAAAAATCAAGAGCCGCGTTGAAGTCGTCGCGCCGAAATTTTCTATTGCGAACGTTGCGAGCAAATACATTGAACTTTACGAGGAAATAATTTGATGGGAATTTATCGTTTCGGTCGCAATTTCCTTCGAGCTCATTTTATCAAGCCGCTGTTGGATTTTTGCGCCGTCAACAATCCGAAACTCTACGAATACATTTTCTACAACATCAGCCACAAATTCCGACGCGAAGATTGCGGCGATGCTTTTTTTTTGCAGGCGGAAGGTTTCAACGATTTTGTTCAGCTCAAACGCGAGAAAGACTTTGCGTTGAAAGTTCCGTTGAATTTTTCTGCACCGCCCGGCAATTTTAAAATCGCGGCAGTCGTTCACATTTTCTATCCCGAACTTGCCGACGAGATGAAAAATCTTCTGCGCAACATTCCCTGCGCGGTCGACGTGTACATTTCGACGAATTCATCAGAAAAAAAAATCGCCATCGAAAAAGTTTTCGACGACTTCGACAAGGGCAGCGTCACCGTAAAAATTTTCCCGAATCGCGGACGCGACGTTGCTCCGGCATTTATCGGCTTCCGCGAAATTTTTGGCGGCTATGATGTTTGCGTTCACCTGCATACAAAAAAATCTCTTCACGCCGAAAAAATTCTTTCCGGCTGGCGCGATTATATTTACGAAAATCTTTTGGGCAGTCCCGAAATTGTCGGCGGTATCCTGCAAATTTTGTCGAACGAGAAAATCGGCGCAGTCTTCCCGCAACATTTTGCTCCGATTCGAGTTTACATAAATTGGGGCACGAACTATCTCAACACGAAAAATTTTTTGCGCAGGCTCAATATCTCCGTCGACGAACGCAACTTGATTGAATTTCCTGCGGGCTCAATGTTTTGGTTCAAGCCGAAAGCTCTTGCTCCGCTCTTCGACAGCGGCTTGACGTTCGACGATTTTCCCGAAGAGTGCGGACAACTTGACGGGACGCTTGCCCACGCCATTGAACGCGCATTTTTGTTTATCGTCGAGGCAACGGGCTTTTGTTGGGTCAAAATCGACGGCGGCGGAAAAAATTTCGACATGACGCCGACATTGCAATCCAATTCGCAAGCCGAGCTGGACGCAAATATTTCTGCCGCACATCATTCCGTTTTGAAAAGCCGTTGACAATCGCTCAAGGATTCGTCTTCCAAAAGTCATCGTCAAAGAAAATTTTTCCCGCGTTAATCTGGTGCGTCAAAAGTTCTTCCGCCTTGTTGATCTGAAGATCGTCCGGTGTGTCCAATTTAAGATCGTAAATCTGATGCGGAGGTGCGGGCGATTTTACTTCCACGTCGGGCGAAATTCCTACGCCGTCAATGCTGCGACCGTTCGGCGTGTAATATCGCGCGATTGTAAGTTTAATGCCGTCGTTGTGCGCCATTGGAATTAACGTTTGCACGGAGCCTTTGCCGTAAGAATTTTCGCCGACAACCAAGCCGACCTTTGTATCTTGCAACGCGCCGCTCAAAAGTTCCGAGGCACTGGCACTGCCCTTATCAATCAGCGCAACGACAGGAAATTTTGCCGCCGACAAATGAGACGTGTAAACTTCCTTCGAGCCGTCGCGTTTGATGACAGAAGTGACAGTTCCTGCGGGAACAATTTCTTCGGCGACTTCAACGCAACTGGTGATGACTCCGCCGGGATTTTGCCGCAAGTCAAGGACGAGACCTTTCATGCCCGCGCGTTCCAAATCGGCAAGCGTGGCTTTGAACTCCGCGCCGGTGTTCTCGCTGAAGTTGGAAATTTTTATGTAGCCGAGCTTATCGTCAATCATGCTGCCCGCGACTGTATGCACGTGAATATTCTCGCGCGTCAAGTTATAAGTCGTGTCTTCAATGCCTTCGCGATGAATTAAAAGCTCAACGTTCGTGCCGA
Source organism: uncultured Selenomonadaceae bacterium (assembly GCA_905234395.1). Taxonomy (GTDB): domain Bacteria; phylum Bacillota; class Negativicutes; order Selenomonadales; family Selenomonadaceae; genus Quinella. The sequence continues at coordinate 7,511 of CAJOHG010000049.1, read as the reverse complement.
CTTGTCCGCGAATTTTCAGCGCAACTTCACCGGGAGAAATTTCCGTGACGGGTTGACCGTCAATCGCCAAAATTTCGTCGCCCGCTTGAAGTCCTGCGCGATAACCGGGACCGTCGGGAATGACGTTCATGACTTGCACGCCGCCATTTTTAAAGCTCATGTAGACGCCGATTCCGCCGAACGCTCCGCTGGTCTCTGCGCGAAGTTGGCTGTAGAGTTGCGGCGCAAGATAAATTGAATGCGGGTCACCGAGCGAATTAACCATGCCGCCAATCGCTCCGTCAATCAATTTGCCGCGATCGACTTCTTGAACGTAATTGCCTTCTATGAAACGCATTGCGACAAAAAATCTGCCGAGGTCGAGCGCGTTGCTTGAATTCAATCCCAACAGCACGCACACCAAGCCCAACGTCAAAACCGAGCTGATTAATCCGACAACGATTATTCCTGCAAAAATTTTTTTCTTCAAGGCGTGATCTCCCTTCGCCTAAATTTCGTCATTGTGCCGAGCGATAACTCCGGCACGAGGATTATAATTTTTATTCCGAAAAATAGCAATGCGTGACGAAAAGTTGCCGCCGCCCGCCGATTGTGATAAGATACGCGCAAAATATCGGCTCATTAGAAAGGAGGACTCAACTTTGAAACAAACACTTCCGAAAATCGCCGTGCTGTGTTCGGGACGCGGCACCGACTTGCAATCGCTAATTGACGCGACAGACAGCGGCTACATTGCGGCAGAAATTTCCGTCGTGCTCACCGACAAGCCGAACGTCGGAGCTTTGAAACGCGCTGAACTTGCGGGCATAAAAAATATCTGCGTCGACAGAAAAAATTTTTCCGAACGCGCAGACTTCGAGGCGGAACTTTTGAAACACCTTGGCGGCGTCGATTTGGTTGTATTGGCGGGCTTCATGCGGATTTTGAGCGCGAACTTCGTCAAACGTTTCGAGGGTCGGCTGATAAATATTCACCCGTCGTTATTGCCGTCATTTCCCGGCGCACATGCTCATCGAGACGTTTTGGCTTACGGCGCGAAAATTTCCGGCTGCACAGTTCATTTCGTCGACGAGGGCACAGACTCCGGCCCGATAATTTTGCAGGCGGCAGTTGACGTTCGCGAAGACGACACCGAAGAAACTTTGGCGGCGCGAGTTTTGGAGCAGGAACATAAAATTTTCCCGCGCGCGATAAAGTTGCTCATTGACGGTCGGCTGAAAATTGTCGGGCGCAAAGTTGAAATTGGAGGCGGCAAAATGAAAATCAAACGGGCATTAATCAGCGTGTCGAACAAACTCGGCGTCGTCGAACTTGCAAAGAGCTTGAGCAAATGCGGCGTCGAAATCATAAGCACCGGCGGCACCGGCAAGGCGATTCGCGCGGCAGGCATTCCCGTCACTTACGTCAGCGATTTGACCGGCTTTCCCGAAATCATGAACGGGCGTGTCAAAACTCTCAACCCGAAAATTCACGGCGGAATATTGGCTGTGCGCGACAATCCCGAACACGTTCGACAAATGGAAGAAAACGGTATCGAGCCGATTGATTTGGTCGTCGTGAATTTGTATCCGTTCAAAAAGACCGTTGCCAAACCGAACGTTCAACTTGCCGACGCGATTGAGAACATTGACATTGGCGGCCCGGCGATGATTCGTGCTGCGGCGAAAAATTTCAAATTCGTTACCGTCGTCACCAATCCCGAACGCTACGACGAAATTGCAAAGCTCGTCAAAGAACACGGAGAAATTCCCTGCGACGTGCGCAAAGAGTTGGCAGCGGAAGCTTTTGCTCACACGGCGGACTATGACGCGGCGATAACGAAATATCTTTCTGAAGTGTAGAATTGCATGAAGTTCTAAACAAAAAAACTCCTCAACGTCGCAGAGACATTGAGGAATTTTTTTATCTTCAATCAGTCGACAATGTAAATATCAATGAATTGTCTGCCGAATTGGTAGCACTCGTCGATGGTGTCAAATGCCACGTCGATTTTGTTGCCGACAATCGCGCCGCCGGTGTCTTCAGCAACTGCATAGCCGTAGCCGGGAATGTAAACTTTCGTGCCGAGCGGAATGACACTTGGGTCAGTTGCAATGACGCCGCGCCGACAAATTGTTCCCGTAGCCGTGTAAGAACTCAAGCCGGGCTCTTGACTGGAATAAGCCGTTGCCTCGACGTGAATGACTTTGCCATAGCCGGGAAATTCGGTGAAAGGTTCATCTTCTGAAGGTTCGTTGGCAGAATAATATTGACCGTCCGAAGGATCGGGATTCTCTTCTTCGAGAGCGCGATAGGTTCTGTTTCCGCAAATGCCGTCCGCCGAAATGCCGCGACTCTTTTGGAATTTTTTCAGCGCATTTATCGTTGCATTGTCGCAAACGCCGTTGATGTCGCCGTCGAAGTAACCGAGTTCGCTCAATCTGTTTTGCAGGTGCTTGACGCCGTCGCCCTTCATGCCGAGCTTGATAATATCACCAACGCCCGCCTGTTGAGCGACTTCAGTGACGACGTTCACCGCGCTGAGAATTGGAGCAACGATCGAATTTTGAGAATTGGAAGGTTCGGGAATGTAATCGCCGGGCTTGTAAGTGTTTATGTCAATTTCGTCGTAAGCCGCCGCCCGCAAAAGTTTGTAAGTCATTGTGCCGCAAACTCCGTCCACATTGAGACCGAGTGCGGTTTGAAAGTCCTTAATCGCATTGACCGTTGCCGTGCCGTAAAAGCCGTTAGCCTCCGCGTGCAGGAGATTTTGTGCGATTAAGTAATCTTGAATTTCCTTGACATCGTCGCCCTTGTCGCCGTACTTTAACGCCGCCGAGCAGAGACTTGATAGACCCACGGCGGAAATTAAGAGCAGCGTACAAACAATTCGCCTCAACTTCATTTCCTCCACCTCTAATCAGATTTTAACTTGTGCGTGATTATATCAACGCTTGCTGAAAATCTTATGGCGTCCAAGAAATTTTTTTGGGGCTTGCAAAAAATTTTAATGACGAATAAAATCTTTCCGATATAGAATTTGGAAACGACTAAACAAGGACGTTAAACATAAAAGGAGATGCATTCATCATGATGAGATCGCTTTGGTCGGCGGCGTCGGGCATGAAGGCGCAGCAGACTAATATGGACGTTGTGGCGCACAACATTGCCAACGTCAACACTTATGGCAACAAGAAAGTTCGCGCGGAGTTTCAAGACTTGCTCTATCAAACGTTGAGAAATGCGGGCGGCACTTCCGGCAACGGCACTCAATATCCGCAAGGTTTGCAAATCGGTTTGGGCGTCAGAGTCGCCGCGACGAACAGAGTTTTCACGCAAGGACCACTGCAGACGACAGATCGTCCCGCAGACGTTGGCATTCAAGGCGAAGGTTTCTTCCAAATTCAACTGCCCGACGGAACGACGGCTTACACGCGCGACGGTTCATTCAAACTTGATTCGGATCGTCGACTTGTCACGAGCGAAGGTTATTTGCTCATTCCGAACATTACGCTTGACGAGAACGCCTCGATTGAAACGTTGGTTATCAGCTCTGATGGTCGTGTTTCCGATACTCCTGCAGGCGGCGAACAGACGGAAATCGGACAGATAACGCTCGTGCGTTTCATCAATCCCGAAGGTCTTTACGCTTACGGCAAAAATCTTTTCCTCGAAACGACAGCTTCCGGCGCACCGATTGAGAGTGAGCCGGGTCAAGACGGCGCGGGCGTCCTTGCACAAAATACGTTGGAAATGTCGGGCGTGCAAATCGTTGAAGAAATGGTCAACATGATTGTCGCGCAACGTGCTTACGAATCCAATGCAAAGGCGGTCACAACTTCCGATTCAATGCTTGAGACTGCCAATCAGTTGAAACGATAATTTGATATGAGAAAATTTTTTTTCGTCGCGGTATTGCTCGTTGTGTTGAGTTTTATGCCGCGAACTTTTGCTTACACGGTCAGTGGCGTGGATTTACAGGCGATTGCTCTCGACGCACTGGAAAAAGCTTTGGCTGAACGCGGCGAAACTCGGCGTCACGAAATTTTTTTTACGCAGACTCCGCTTGACGTTAAACTTCCCGAAGGTGTCGTCGACGTGAAAGCCGAAATTCCCGCGCAGATTAGTTACGTGAGCTTGACGCCGGTGCGTGCGGTGATTTACGTCAACGGTCGCGCTTATCGCACAATGAGCTTTACGGCAAAAGTTAAAGTTTATGACGCGGTGCTCGTCGCCAATCACGATTTGCGAATTGAAGTGCCGGTCGGTGCTGCCGATTTTCACACGGCGGAAGTTGCCATTGACGGGCGCAACGAATACGTCAAAGACATCAACAAAGTCAACGGTCTCGTTCCGCACAGATTTATTCGCGCGGGTTCGCCGGTCACGTTGTCTTACTTTCAACAACCTGTCGCGGTCAATTCCGGTCAGCACGTCAACATCATTGTGAAATTTCGCGGCATTGTCGTGACTGCAAAAGGAATCGTTATGACACGCGGGCGAATCGGCTCATTGGTCAAGGTCAGAAATGAAACGTCGGAGAAAATTTTGACGGCAAAAGTTATCGACGCTCACACAGTCGAGGTGTCAATGTAATTTTTCAAGCAAGGAGGTGACAGCATGATAAAAAAATTTCTCGCGGCAATAATGATCGCGGCATTCGTGATGGTCGGCGGCACGGCGGATGCAAAGTCTCTTTGGGTCGACAACGGCTTTATGAGCATGTATTCCGATAAAAAGGCGCGTAACGTCGGCGACATTTTGACGATTGTCATCAGCGAATCGACGACGCAAACTGCCACGAAATCGCGTTCCAATTCCAAATCGGGTTCAATAAACGTCGGCACGGGCACGGGTATTTTCGACTTCATCAGGGCGTTTTCGGCGAGCGGCTCCGATAGTTGGAAAGCTGACGGCTCCGCAACCGACACGAACAGATTCACGGGACAGATAACCGTCACCGTCGTTGAAGTCCTGCCCAACGGCAACATGGTTGTCGAAGGCACGCAGTCCATTTGGCAAAATCGCGACGAACACAAAATCACACTGCGCGGAGTCATTCGCCGCGACGACGTGACGATGAACAATACTGTTCCGTCATACAAAGTCGCCGACGCCACGCTTAAATTCAACGGCAAAGGTCCGCTCAACGCCAAACAACGTCAAGGAATTCTGACGCAGATATTTAACTTCCTGTTCTGATTATGGACGACAAAATCCCACTCGAAGAAGAATTTATTTTGCCGCGAGACTTGAGCGCGATGGCGAAAAAATTCTTCGTGCAGACAGAAAAATCACTTAAGCAAGACGGTTGGTTTATAAAGAAAGGCTCAACCGTCACCGGCGTGAAAGTTATTGCTTCCGGCGAAAAGATTCGTGATGTTAAACGTCTTATCGGTAAGTATTTACTTCCGAACGGCGATAAAACCGAAGCTCAAGATTGGTACAAATGTCGCGGCACTGCCATCATAACCAACGGCAAAGAAGAAAGATTAACAGAAATTCATTGGTACCAGTGCGAAAACATCGGCAAGATTGAATTTAAAGAAAAACCACGAGGTGATAACCATGCTACTTAGATTCATTGGTGATGATACACAAGAAGTTTCATTCATCAAAAATAGTTATTACGAGGCTGAAAAATTTCGTGACGATCGTGGCGAGGCGTGGGCTATCTTTGACGAAGGCGATGACTGGTATCGTTACGGCGTTCAATTTGTCGAGGAGAATTTCGATGAAGTCACCGACGACGATTTTAAAATCAGCCGCGCAGTTTAATCGGTGTTGATACGCATTGCCTTTCGGAGGTGAAGTAATGAGAAAAATTCTTGCAGTCGTGACGTTAATTGCCTGCCTGATGTTCACGACTTCGACGGTTTTCGCAGAGGCATCCGTAACTAGAATCAAAGACATTGCCAAAGTACAAGGCGTGCGCACAAACCAATTAATGGGCTACGGACTTGTCGTAGGACTGCCGGGCACGGGCGATTCAGATGATACGCGACAAATGATTCAATCAACGGTATCACTGCTTAGAAATTACGGCATAACCGTTAACGCGGCGGACTTGGATTCGGACAACGTGGCGGCGGTCATGGTCACGGCAACGCTCCCGCCATTTGTTCGCGAAGGTGACACGATTGATGTTGTTGTCAGTTCAATGGGCGATGCGGACAGCATTCAAGGCGGCGTCTTATTGCAAACTCCACTGCGTGCGGCGAACGGCGATGTTTACGCGGTTGCTCAAGGTTCAGTCTCGACAGGCGGATTTGTCGCGGGCAGAGGCAACAGACGTGCACAAAAGAATTTCCCGACGGCTGGCAGCATTCCGAACGGAGCCATTGTCGAACGCACGCTTGAGGACGATCTCGGACGCAACGGGACAATTTCCTTGAGCTTGGCAAGTGCGGATTTCACAACGGCATCGCGAATCACAAATGCCATCAATTCGGCTTATGGCAACGTTGCGCACGCGGCTAATCCCGGTCGCGTCGACATAAACATTCCCGGCTATTATCGCGCCAACGTCGTTGAATTCGTCGCAACGATTGAAGAGCTGCCGGTTATTCCCGACACCATTGCAAAAGTTGTCGTCAACGAACGCACGGGCACAATCGTTATGGGCGGCAATGTTCACGTCGACGAGTGCGCGATAACTCAAGGCGGCTTGTCAATCAAAATTCAACGCGACGAAACTATTACGCAGCCCGAACCTTTTTCTTACGGCACAACGATGGTCGTTCGCAACACCGAGACTAACACGCGCGAGGATATGTCAAGCTCAATCGTCTTGCCCGCAACGACGAGTGTCAGCGATGTTATCGGCGCGTTAAATGCCGTCGGAGCAACACCGCGCGATTGTATTTCCATTCTTCAGGCGATGAAAGCGGCGGGCGCGATTCACGCTGTGCTGGAAATTATTTAAGGGGCGATTATTATGCAGGTCAACGGCGTAAATTTAATTCCGCAAATGAATTCGACAAACACCGGCGCGACGGGTGCTCAAATGCTCAACGAAGAGTCGACCTTTCAAGCGCAACTTCAAGCGGCTCAAGACAAACTCAACAGTTCCGCGTCGACGAAAATCAAAACTATGACCGACGAGGAAATTGCTCAACGCAACCAAGAAATTAAAGACGCGAGCGTTCAACTTGAGGCGATTATGCTCAAAATGATGTACAACGAGATGTGGAAGACCGTCCCGAAGAGCGAATTCTTCAGCAAGGGCAGCGATAACGCCATGGAAATTTATCGCGACATGTACAACGAGGAATTAACCAAAAAGGCGGCTGAAGGCGGCGGAATTGGTTTGGCGGACTTCATTTATCGCCAGCTTACCGAGACCGATCCGCACAAACTTTACTGAAAAATTTTCGTCATGCTCAAAATTCCCGGCGCGAGTCGGGATTTTTTTTCGTCACAAACGGCGTGGTGACGGGCTTTAACGGCGTGCGAAAAAAATTTAAAAAAAATTTTGGAGAGGGTATTGACAAAGTTAGGTTGCGGGTGTATATTGAGCAAGCTTGATTCAC
>CAJOHG010000048.1 GCA_905234395.1 uncultured Selenomonadaceae bacterium | reverse complement strand
AAGCCGTTCGTGACGTTCTCGGCGAAATTGACCTTGACCCGGCTTCGTCGCGCATTGCCAATGAAATCGTCGGCGCGAAAAAATTCTTCACGAGAGACGATGACGGACTGAAGCAGGCCTGGTTCGGCAATGTTTTTCTCAATCCGCCCTACTCCAAAGGTTTGATTGACAAATTTATCGACAAGCTCCGCGCCGAAATTATTGTTGGTCACGTTAAAGAAGCTGTCGTCTTGGTCAACGCCGCGACCGATACGCGCTGGTATGAACGCGCAATCGAACCGGCCAAAGGAATTTGCTTCACACGCGGAAGAATCAAATTCATAAAGCCCGACGGCTTCTTTCTCTACTACGGCCGACGCTGCGATAAATTCTTCGACGTTTTCCAAAACTTCGGCGTTTGCATGGAAACAACTCGTCGACGGCGAATATTTTATCCGGAGTTTCTCACCAATCGTTTTCACGGCACGCCAATCACTAAGCCTGCAAAAAAATATAGCCGTCAACGTTGACGACCCTCCAACCTTTGAATTATAATTTGCTTATCTTTGATAATGCTATAATGAGTGATTTTCCCTCATATCACAAGAGTGATTATCTCTCATATCACAAGAGTGATTATCTCCTTTCATCAAAGGGATAATATCACTCTTTGTGGCGGTACGTCAACATCTAGTCCCCTAAGGAGTGATTTTTATTTATGGAAAAGGTTACTTCCCACTCATTTGGTGGTCATTTGGTACCCCATTCATACCCCCTACCTTATACCTCACCTATACCTCTGCCAATGCCGCGTGAATTCAACGGCAAGAAATATTACGGCGCGGCGGACGTTGCAAAAATTCTCGGCGTTACTCAAAAAACAGTTTGGAAATGGCAAAACGAACTTTATTTCGGATGTCCGTTGTTCACAGCAGACGAACGCGCCCACGACGGCCGCTACCTTTACACCGTCGAACGCGTCATGCAACTCAAGAGCGTCTATCACCCGAACTGGACGCGCGGCGGCTACGAGGAAGCTCCCGCCGAAATCAAGCGCAGCAGTAACAAGTCTGCAGCTGTCGACGACGACATCGAGCGCGTAAAATACATCAGCAACCTGCCCGCGCAAATGCTCGCTGAAAAAAGATTCTTCCCCGTCACAATCAAAAACGGAAATAAAAAGCCGATGATTAACGGCTGGAATCAGCTCGAAAACTTGATGACGGCGGAAGAAGCCGCAAGTAAGGGACAATACGTCGGCTATCTCATTTGCGCAAAAGGCGACGACCCGAAAAAAAAATTGTTCATGGACTTCGACCACGTTCTCGACGACGCAGGAAATTTCGTGAACACGGAAGCCGAACGAACTTTTAATGACATTATGGCCGCGCTCGATAACTGCTACGCCGAACGCTCTGTAAGCGGGCACGGTATTCACATTATCGCTGAAGTCACGGCAGAGGATTTTGAAAGTATCACCAACAAAGACGGTGAAGGCGTTCTTCATTTTGACTTGGCGAAAAACGCTAAGCTCGAATTGTTCTACCAGACCGAAGGCCGCTATTGCTTGATGACAGGCGACTTTTTTGAATGCGAGGCGGGCGCGGTCGTTCCTTCCGATGAAAACGTCAACGAAGTATTTGCTTCTCTTCTCCGTCAAATTAAAACTTCGCCGCTGACTCTTGAGGCTATTAAAATCAAAGACGCACTCAAAAAAAAGAAGACAACGGCGGAAAATATCGCCAATCGTTCTGTCGACGGTAAAAAGAAATTGCCGCCGGAGATTCAAGAACTCGTCGACAAAATTAACTCAATCCCACTTGAGGACTTGGAAGCACACGGCTATCTTAATCACTCGGAAAACGGCGACGCCGCACCGAACGGCTACATTTGCCCTTGGTGTTTTAGCGGCACGCACAAGCACAAGACAGGCGCGCTGACCTTTTACGCAGAACCAAACAATAATCACGTTTACTGCCACAGTCAAGGTTGTTGCGGAGATGTGATTGACCTTATCGTCGCAAGCGGCGACTCTCTTAACGAAAAAAACTTTTTTGAACATCTCGAAGACATTGCGGAAGAATTCGGCATCCACTACGACAAAAAAATTTTTGAATCGACCAAACCGCAAGCAAGGTTGAAGCGTCTGCAGAGTGAACCGCCGACCGCCGAGAACGTAAAAGAAATTCAAAAGCTGATTCGCAAGCTCGCAAGCTGGAATCAAAATCGCGACGGTCAGAAGACTTCAATTAAGAACACGTTCGCGAACGCTGCCTTGATTTTCGATAACGACGTTCAACTTCGAGGGCTCGTCGGCTATGATTCGTTCTCGTCGACCAATTTACTTTTGAAGAATCCCCCTTGGAAACGCTCAACGAAAAATAAGACTTGGAAGGATTCCGATGACGCTCAATTAAGGCTCTACCTTCGCGAAAATTACGCCGAATTCGGCAGAAAAGATTTGGTCGATGATATGTTCGTTCGCGTCTGCGAAACGAATTCTTTCAACGCCGTTGAAAAATTTTTTGAGAGCTTGCCGCCTTGGGACGGAAAGCACCGCGCCGAAACTTTATTCATTAAATTTCTTAAGGCCGAGGATTCGCCCTACGTCCGCAAAATTACCATGAACTGGTTGACCGCCGCTGTCGCTCGAATTTATTTTCCCGGCTGCGAGTACCAAATCGCGATTGTTTTGCACGGTCGACAGGGAATTGGCAAAAGCTATCTGCTAAAAGCTCTCGGCGGCGACTGGTACGGCGAACTGATTGATAACGTCGACGACCGACATGCGAACGACGCTATCAGAAGCATGCATATCGTGGAAATCGCCGAAATGGCAGGTTTAAGAAAATCCGAAATCAACGCACAAAAAGCTTTTATCAGCCGCGCGGCTGATGTATATCGCCCTGCCTACGGGCGCAACGAACAAACATTTTTGCGCCACTGCGTCTTCGCGATAACTTGCAATGACGATGAATTTTTGACCGACCCCACAGGAAATCGCAGATACGCCGTGATTGAATGCGGCTTGCCCATGCTCACTCACGGCGAAGAATTAACCACGGAATACATTCACCAAGTTTGGAGTGAAGTCTTCGCCCATTTCAAAGAACTTTTCAAAGACGTTCACGACGCCCGTGAAGTCGGCAAGTTGCTTGAACTTAGTCGTGAAACGAAAAACACCGCCGCCGAGATTGCCGAATCCTTCACACGTGATGACGGCTTAACGACAGAGATTTTAGGTTTTCTCGACCAGAAAATCCCGTCACTTATCGTCTGGTACGAACTTTCCAGAGAGGATCGCAGAAAATTTTTCGTCAACGGCTGCACGATTATCATCAGCGAAGATGACCTTTGGGCGCGTGCAAAAAACCATTACGGCAAAGACTTCGACGACATACGCCGCTTGCTTGTTGAAGCCTGCAAAGAAAAAGACGACTGCGTAAAAAAACTTCCCGACATGGAAGGCAGTGGAGCCCTTCTGAAGTTTTACGGCTGCTATGAGCGCAAACGCATTTGCGCCGCCGAAATCTTCAATGAATGTTTCGGCAACGACAACCGAAAGAAAATGCCGCGAATCGTCGAAATTCTTTCCAAACTCGACGGCTGGAAACTCGGCGAACGACTTCAGAAGCAAGACCCGCAATATCCCGACCAAAAGAAACCTTATTACCGAATCAAACCTTAAAAAGAACGAGATATTTTTTGGAGAGCCGACGCTCTCCTTTTTTTGTTCGCTAATTGATAATGATTTTCTAACTTTAGGACGCACTTTTTGGGTCGTCCTACAAATTTTTCCGCGTCACAGCTAACTTTAGGACGTATAGGACGATAGGACGCACTTTTAAAAACTTATGGTAAAAGAGAATTAGGGGTGTTATGGTAAATGAGAATACGATAAAGTACGTTTATTAAATAAAGAATATTTATGGCAATGTATGTTTCCATAACCGGGGATTTTACGAAAAAAAAATAATAATGAAATGCCGTCCTACGCGTCCTACGCGTCCTACAAAAATGGCAAAAGTTTAGGCTGCACTAGGCGAGTTTTTGTAGGACGCACTTTTTGGGTCGTCCTACAATTTTCTCGGAATATAGAGCGGGTGAAAATTTTGTAGGGCTGCGCAATAGATAAAAATTATTACGCAATAAGTTTTTAATAGGATTTATTTATGCTTACGTCGAATAAAATAAAAAAGGAAAGGCGGGTGTCGTCGATGATGAAATTGGAATCGGTAAACGAATTGCGGCAGAGAATTGAGCGCGTAGAATTTCGGCTTCGGCAACTGGAATCATTATCGCGGAGCGTCGCAGTTCCGGTGCTCGACGGCATGCCGCGCGGTCAAGCGCAAGATTCGGCAGTCGAACGGTACGCGGTGAAGATTTTGGAAGCAGAAGCCGAACTCGACGAGCTGAACGAAAAACTTTTTGAGGAGCAGGAACGCTTGCTCGAAGAAATTTATCGGCGCGTCGAAAATCCGATAGCGGCCGCAGTTTTGGTTCGTCGTTACGTCGAAGGGCAAATGTTTAAAGTCATTGCGGTCGAGCTCGGCTGTTCGGAGGATTCGGCGTATTACTTTCATCGCGTCGGGCGTAAAGAATTTCTTCGTGCACGTGCGGCATAGGGGGTCGTTTGTATCGAGACCGTTGGCTGTTATCGCGAATCACGACGGCAGGTTTTCCGATTTAGAATCGGGGAAAAGTTTTTGCCAACGAGTTGGGAAAAAGCGAATTTAAATTCGTATTTGGTCAAGGCTAAATTAATCGAAAGAATCGAGGCGATAAATCATGAGCGGAAGACAAATAGAAATTATAATCGACATCACCGACCGAACTAAGGGAAAAGTTGAAGGGCTCAAAAAGCAACTGGACGCTCTCGACAAGCAAGCGGCGCGTCTTGCGAATCGCTTTAAGTCTTTCGCAACGCAGAGACATATGATGACGCTGGCTTTAATCGACCGCGTAACGGCTCCTGCGTCGAGGATAAACAGAATACTGCAGAAACTTTCCACGACGGCCTGGCGAATTTCTTTCAAGGTCGCGGACGGGGCGTTGGCGGGCGTGAGGAAAATTGAGAGTTCAATTTTGAAGATAGCAAACAAAGTTTATCCGATAAAATTTGCAGTCCAAGGCTTCGCCAACGGCGTCACGAATAAAATTAACGGGCTGCTATCGGGCGCGGCACTCGGTGCGGGGCTTATGCCTTTGGCAGGAGCTATGGGGGCAGGTTACGGCGTCACGTCAGCTATTACTGCCTACAAAGATTTTGAGTACCAAATGAGCAAAGTGCGTGCGCTCACTCGGCTTGGCAAAGACTCGCAAGAATTTATTCAGCTGGTCGACCAAGCAAAATCGCTTGGACGTTCTACGGAATGGACACGGACGGAAGTCGGTCAAGCTCAATATTTTGCGGCGAAGGCGGGCTGGACACCGACGCAAATAAAAAACGCCACGCCCGCAATTTTAAATTTGGCGACGGCAAGTGATTCGGATTTGGGCGCGACGAGCGATATCATGACGGACTTTATGACGGCGGCGGGAATCAAGGCGGGCGAAATTTACCGCGACAATGCCGGCAGACAAATCGAGGCGGCGAATCGCATGGCCGACATCATGGCGGCGACAGTGACGAACTCGAACACAGACCTTTATCAGCTCGGTGAGGCGTCGAAATATTCCGCGCCGCTCGTCGGGGCAATGTACAACGGGCAAGGAATTCAAAAGCAAATGCAAGGCGCGGAGGATTTAATGATTCTCACGGGGCTGATGGCGTCGGGCGGCGTCAAAGGTTCTCAAGCGGGCACATCGGCGCGTGCAGTCTTGCAAAGATTTGGTTCGGAAAATCGAAATGCGCTGTACGGATTGAAATTCAGCGGCGTTGAATTCGTGGACAAAATGACCAACGAAGTTCGGCCGATAATCGACATCATGAAGGACTTAAATCGCGTCTTCGAGCACGGCGTAGACCCTAACCAATTAATCAACTTCGCGGAGGAAATTGAAGGCATCAAACTTCACGCGGACACGAGGCGCAAAATTGAAGGCTTACTTGGCAACGCGCAAGCACACGGCGGCAAGCTCGGAGGAGCCGACCGATTAAAGCTTGCGTCGATGTTAAGCGGCACGGAGGCAATGAGCGGAATACTTTTGGGCGTCACGGGCGATATTGAGGCACTGGAAAAAGCAATCCGCAACTCGAACGGCGCGGCAGATGAAATGGCTTCGGTCATGCGCGACAATTTGGCGGGAAGCTTCAAGCTTCTCGGCTCTGCTTGGGATTCGTTCCAACAAGGACTGCTTGAAGGAAAAGGCGGTGAAGGAATTCGGTCATTTATCGACAGCTTGACAGCGATAATCAGCCGCGCCGATAAACTCTTCCAAGACGGGATTCAACTTGCCGACATCGGCAAGATAATCGGCGACATTTTCGGCCGCTTGAAAAACAAATTCCTTGAGTTCGACGGGATAGGCTCTGCGTTGGCAGGCGGCGCGCTGATTGCAAGCTTGATGAAAATCATTTCGCTTGGTCGAAGAGCAATGGACACGCTGAAAGGCTTCGGCAAGGCGGGGGTTCTCGGTGCGGCAAGCGGCGGCATGGGCGCGGCGCAGAGGATAGGCACGATGACAATCAGCGCGGGCGTCGTGAACGTGAACGGAAGATTGACGGGCGGCGGCGGATATTATGGCGGCGGTCGTGCAGGCGTTCCCGGGGTTGTCGGTTCGGCGGCTCCAAATACGGCGGCGGCAGTCTTCGCGGCGCAAAGGCAGTTCGACAGAATGAACGCGCGCTTTATCGCGACACAGGCGAAACGCAATGAAAAATGGGGACGTGTGGAGAATCTTTATGGACTTGGCGCGAACGATAAACAGCTTGCACGAGCGAGGACGCTTGCTCGAAATTATGACGAGAAAACTTTTCTGCCGGCGCAAGCGAGATATACAGCCGCGCGACAGGCTCTAATCAACGCGAGAGTAGCCGATTATCAAGCACAAATCGCGGCTTCCAAACAGTCAATCGCGTTTGCTCGTGAACAGGAAAAATTGATGAGCGCAAGCCGTTGGTCGAACGTCAGAGGCACGGCGGCAGGCGGCGCATTGCTGGCGGGCGTGTTCGGTGCGCTTGACTTCTCGAATCTTAAAGCAATGAACGCAGAGCGATTGGCGGCGGCGGCTCCTGAAGAACGTGCGCAAGTGCTCAGAGAAAATAAGCGTGCAGAATTTGAAGCAGGCGCAGGCATCGCAGGCTCGATGATTGGCACGGTGATAGGAGCAAGTTTAGGTTCGTTCGCGGGACCCGTGGGCACGGCGATAGGCAGCGTTGTCGGCGGCGTGCTTGGAGATTATCTCGGCAGGATCTTCGGCAAAGACCCCGCGGACAACGCAACGAACAAAACAGTGGAGGACGTGACGAAGAAAAACGACACGCCGAGTTGGGCAAGCTTCCGCATGGCCGAAGACGCAAGCAGAAATTCTTTCGTGAACGAACAGCGCGTACCTGACGCCGCGAAGGGTACGGACTGGGAAGGAATTCAATTGGGTTCCAGTGCACGTCGACGCGCGGCAGACCGTGATGAGGCGTGGAAGTTGAAGACGGAAAAATTTCACGCTGACCAAGAAGCGGCAATGCGGCGCAACGGGATAACCAAAGTCACAGAAACAATGGACAAAATCTTCGGCAAAAGTTTTCTGCCATCGGTCACGGCGGCGCAAGAATATTATCGTGCACAATCGCAAGATATGAGCGCGGCGAACGTCAAACCGATAACGGCGTTGGGTGACATGCTGGAAAATCTTTTCTTCAGTCGAACATCGGCGGCCGAACTCACGCCTGAGCAAATGGCACAGCAAGCGGCAATGGAGCGCGGTGAATTTTATCCTTCGGGCGAAATGAAAACACCGGCGGAAACGCCCGAAGTGCCCGACACGAGCGCATTTATCGAGCAATTTTATTCGGAAATGGAAGCGTTGCAGGAGGGCGTCGGCGAATTGTTCAGCGGCTTCGGCGAACAGATAACCGAACAGCTTACAAGCGCATTCGAGGGCGCGGGCGAAGTCTTTGCCAATTTCGGCACGACGATAACGGAAGGATTAACGACGACTTTTGAAGGCGCGGGCGAAATGTTCACGGGCTTCGGCGAACAATTAACCGCAAGCATGACATCGGCGCAAGAATCGGCGACGACCGCTTTAACGGCAATTCAAACTTCCTTCACGACGACCAAAGACGCGGTGCAAACGTCATGGGCGGAGTTGCCGGCGTTCTTCAGCGGAGTATTCAGCGGCTTGGGCGGCGCGGCAGAAGCGGCGGGCTCTGCAATTCATGCAGGGCTCACGGCTCCTATCGGCTCAATCATCAGCGCGTGGCAAGGCGCGGCGGCTACAATCTCTTCGATAATCAGTTCAATCAGTGCACAAGCGGCGGCAATGCCGAGCGTACCAAGTGGTGGCGGCGTTCCTGCTCACGCTGAAGGCGGATTCATTACGTCGCCCGAAGTTGCACTTATCGGCGAGAAAGGCGCGGAAGTCGTGATTCCGTTGAACGGCTCACAACGCGCGCTTGACCTGTACAAGAAGACGGGCGAAGTACTTGGAATCAGCGAAGAGTTTGGAAATTCGACAATCGGCGGCAGCTCGTCCGGCGGTAACGGCGGCGGCGTGTCGGTCGTGAACAATATCAACTTTGAAATCAGCGCGACGGACGGCAATGACATCGTGCAGAAGATTCGCGAGCATGCTCAAGAAATCAGTGACATCATGGCGGCAAGCCTGAGCGAAGCGGTTGCGACAGTTCATAAGAATCAAACGCTGTGTGCTTAGGGCGGTGATGAGCTTGTTGGTAAAATTTACAATCGAAGGGGACGTAATCCCGGCAGCGCGCGTTCGCTTCTCACGCGGAAAAGTTTTTCAGCCGAAGCGCAACCGCGATTATCAAACAAAAGTGGCGCAGGCGGCATTGGCGGCTATGGACGGTCACAAACCACTGGAGGGCGAATTGTCTTGCGTCGTGCGCGTCTACAGAAAATATCAGCGTGCCGCGAAAATTGCGGGCGACATCGATAACCTTTTAAAAAATATCTTCGACGGCCTGAACAAAATAATTTTTGAGGACGACAGCCAAATCTGCCGTTGCTCGGTCGAGAAGTTCACGGACAAGAAGAAGCCGCGCGCCGAAGTGGAAATAGAAAAGCTGGAGCGTGATTGAAGTGAACGAACGACAGCGCAAATTTGTCGACGAATACATTTTGACGGGCAACGCTTCAGAGTCGGCAAGGCGCGCCGGCTACAGCGCAAAAACGGCAGGCTCAATCGGTGAACGCTTACTGAAAAATGTTGAAGTTCGCGCGGCACTGGACGAACGAATCAAGGCGGCGTCCACGGAGAAAACTTTGACGCAAAATCAGCTGCTGGAATTCTTATCGGCGGTCGTCAAAGGCGAAGTGTGTGACCAACAGTTGATGACGCGGCTAATCGGCAAGGGCTGTTCAGTGATTGAAAATGTAGAAATTCGGGCAAGCGTGCAAAATCGCATTCGAGCTGCCGAGCTCCTTCTCAAAATTCAAGGCGCATTTAAAGAAGTCGACCAACAAAATAATTCGGCCAATTTGTTCGTGGAAACTCTGGAGAAAATTTGGCAAAACAATCACGGCAACGAGCAAGACGAATGAATTTTCTTTAATTCTGTGCAATTATACAACTGCTACGCGCCTTTTGAAAGAAATTATTAATTGATAACTTTATCAATCAATCAACTAATAAAGAATTAGTTGACACGTAACAATAATCGTGATATACTCCGTTCAGAAATTCAAAAAGGAGTTGTTCACAATGACGACGACAGCGATAGTGGAAGTTCAAAACGGCGGTGAACTCCAGGGCGCAGAAAAAACTTTTGAGATGTACGTCGAAGAGTGGCTGGCTTCGCTCGCGAAAGAAGGCAAGAGAAAAAAAGTTGCTTCGGCTCGCACGCTCTCCACTTATCGCTACAACCTCAAGGTTTTCAAAGAATGGGTTGACGCTGAAGGAATTGACTTGGCGGCGGCCGATGAAGATGTTATCCTGTCGTACAAAGCGGCAATGAACGCGAAAAATTTCAGCGCGTCGACGAAAAACCTTTACTTGTCGTCGGTTCGCGGTTTTTATAAGTGGTTGGAAGACAAATACGGCGTGAAGAACATCACGCGCGGTTTTCAAGGTTGGGAAGTCAGTCACGAGCATAAACGCGGCACACTCAATCTCCAAGAGATGAAAAAACTTTTGGCGACCGTCACTGAAACAATTCGCGCGGCGGAAGAAAATAAAGACTTGACCGCCGTGAAAAGAAAAATTGCCGTTCTCAAAGCCAAGCGCGATAAAGCAATTCTCACGGCGTTAATGGCGGGCGGCTTGAGAACTGTTGAAGTTTCAAGGTTGCGCGTCGGCGATTTGACAATCGACGCGGGCGTTGCCTATCTGTTCGTGCTCGGCAAAGGCAAAACGGAAAAAGTATCCGTAAAAATTTCACGGCAAGCCTGTGACGTTATTCGCGAATGGCTTGCCGCTCGTGAAGGCGTCGACGCGGTTAAAGATGATTCGCCGCTTTTCTGCTCGTTGGCAACAAATTATTTCGGCGAAGACTTGACGACCTTTTCAATTTCGCGCTTGGTGAAAAATTATCTTCGCGCCGCAGAGCTGAAAGAAAAGACTTCCGAGAAACTCACTGCGGACGGCAAGCAGAAAATAGTGAAGCCTATCGTGGCACATTCTCTGCGGGCGAGTATGGCGACGCAAAGTTATTTGAACGGCGCGAAGCTCGACGCGATAAAGCAACAACTCCGGCACAGCAACGTAGAAACGACAATGATTTACGTAAGAGAGGCCGAAAAGGCTTTGAATCCTTGCACCGACATAATCAGCGCGGCAATCTTTTAAACTAATCTTTTCTCCACGTTCACTTCCGCATTTCACTTTGTGAAACGCAAAAACCTTTTTAGGAGGAGCGGCGAATTGTACGGAATTCATTTTTATAAGGACAGGAACGGCGTCGCGCCCGTTTACGAGTATTTGCAGGAGTTGCGGGGCAAGACGGATAAGAGCAGCCGAATTAAAATCAATAAAATCAACGATTATATTCTGCGACTGCAGGAAGAAGGAACATTTGCCGGCTATCCTTACGTCAAGCACATCGAGGGCGATATTTGGGAATTGCGCCCGCTCAAAGACAGAATATTTTTCGTGGCGTGGTTCAATGAAAGTTTTGTACTCTTACACCAATTTCGGAAGGAAACGCAAAAGACGCCGCCGAGAGAAATTGAAAAGGCGCGTCGAGAATACGCGGACTTAAAAGAGAGGGGTTTGGGATAATGGCAGGAGCAATACTTGAAAAGACGTGGGCGGAAGTTCAAAGCGAACTGTTCACGCCCGAAGAAATTGCCGCGAGCAGGGCGCGAATCAAAATGGCAATAACTTTGAGCAAGGCACGGAAAGCGCGCGGCTTGACGCAAAAGAAATTGAGCGAGCTGGCGGGCGTCAAGCAATCGGCCATTTCACGACTCGAACACGGCGACGTAAATATCCGGCTCGGCACGCTGGCAAAATTATCGGCGGCGTTGAATATGAAAATGCAAGTCGTTCCTCTGGAGTGATGAAAAAGCTTAGGTTCAACTTCCCTTTGAAAAAAGGGATTTTTTGTTGTCGGGCAGAAATATCGCGGCAAAATAAAAACGCCGCTCACGGGCGACGCGCAAGGAGAGTGGAGGATATGCCGAAGACCAAAGACGCTTTTGCTTTGCGAAGTTTATCTGACTTATTGGAATCAATCATAGGAAAATATACCCGTATTCCTATTGAATGGGGAATTGCAGACGATGAAACTTTACCTTTGACAATTGCGCTATTCGACATGGGCGAATGGATATCGCCTTCTCCGTTTGTTTTGGGCAAAAATCGTTTTGAACAGTGTAAATCAGATATCAAAAACCTTTTTAAGAGAATAGGTAGAACTATGGATTTTGCTCATTTGATAGAACGCCACTTGCAACGAATAAGAAAATATCTTTTAACGGTAACCAAAGAAATTTCACAAATTGACAGTGAACAAGAGCTTAAACAGATAAGAAAATTAAAGGAAAATAGAATGAAGGCTATCGAACTTCAGATGAAATATGAATGGCTTGCAGATATTTTCCGTTCTTATCTGGAATATGAAAGAGAAAATTTATCAAACGCGCAAAAACGACTAAGTACGGAATACAAAGCATTATTTACCGAGAGACTTAAATTAGCTCGCAAAAAAATGAATTTACGTCAAAAAGACGTTGCAACCGAATTAGGGATAACTCCTACAGCTTATTCAAATTACGAGCGAGGCGCGCGGGATTTACCGCCCTACACAATTTACCGACTAACACAAATTCTCAGTGTATCAGCTGATTATTTGTTTGGATTAGAAAATTAATTCATAACTGCCGCTATCATGCGGCAGATTTTTTTTCTTGCAAAATCTTTCGTTCGATAGTAAAATAAGCTTCGCAAAACATTTTGTTAATTTTCAATCTGTGAATCAACGGAGGTGGAATCTATGACATTGAATCAACTGTATGTTGACCGCAACAGGCTTTTAACCGAAATAGCACGTCGCAAGAAAAATATTCCGGGATTTGCTCAAGAAGCGGCTTTATCGGCTTCGAGCGTCTATCGCGTTTTCGACGGGCAAACAACGACGCCAAAAACGCTGGGCAAGCTTGCGGCGGCACTCGACATCGACGACCCGACAGAGCTGTTGCTCAAACCGCAAGAAGCGCACAACGGGTAATAGCCGTGAATACCGGCGGCAACGCCCGAAATGTTTTGAGGAGAGTGATTAACGTGAATGAACGACAGCGCAAAATCGAGGGCGTCGACGATGAAAGCTTCGCGATTCTCCAAGACATTGTGAACTTTGAAGGCACCCGTTACACAATCCGTCAATCTATTTTGGACATCACAAATTATGACGATGGCATTGAAGACGCAATGAACGAATTGGAAGAAACACTTAGCGACCAAGCATTTTGTCTTAATGAACTTCGCAAACGCGGCTTTGAATTTGATTCCGTTGACGAGGCCATTAAAGTTTACGACGCCGAATCCAGACGGAGAAAAATTGAAGCAAGGAATGCTGCAATAATGGAATTGAGCGTGCGCGGCTATGACATTAAAAGTAACTACGATTTAAAAAAAGCGTACGCTGCCGAATTCGGGAAATATTTTGGCATTGACGCTGCCGAAGTTGAAAAAGCGTTAGTCGAACTTGGAACAGGTTTTGAAATTCTTGGAGGCAAGGCGAAGGCCGCGAAAATCGCCACTCATTTGGAAGGTGAACAAATTTGAATATTCAATTATGCTGGGGCTGGCTTTGCTGGTTAAGTCACAACGGACATGCGCGGCAAAACCCGTTAATGCTCGACACCGCGTTTGATTTAATCGTCGAATTTAACCGCAATCACGATTATAGGTTCTCGTATAAATGGCGCGAGCTTCTCTGGCAATTCACGGGCTTTATCTGCGACAAGAATTTTTTCAAAGCCGAACCGACTGTCGGCGAAATGCGCCAATGGCTCCCCGTCTTCGCGGACTCCGATGACTGGCCTTTCAAGCAGGCAACCGCGCCGAAATGAATTCCGGAGGAAACGTAATGGACGAACTAAAACGAATCCTTGACGACGAAGAGGAAGACGGCGTGGCCTATGCTCGCGTGATTGAATTCGCGATTTGCGCGCTGTCGACGCGCCCTGCTCTCACGCGGCGCTTGCTCTACAAGCTTGCTCAAGCCGACACTTTCTGCAAAGAGAACGCCGCGGACTTTTCAAAGACGGAGGCTACCCAATGAAAGAAATCCTTATCGATAACGACGACGCCCGCTGGCTTCGGGTTCGTTGCCTTGAGGCTAAAAAAGCCTGGACGAGCTTAAGGCGTGAATTTTCTGAAAAAGCGCGCAGCGGCATAAACGCAAAAGGCCGCGCCAAAAAGGCACGACCTTAAACTATATAGTTCAATCGATTTTTCTTTCGGATTACTCTTAGGGAAAATCAAAGTTGACTAGTCAATTTTTTTGAACTGTATGGGGTGAAACTTGTTTGAAACTGGGTTTGCTCGTTGACGATGAGCTTCGACTAGAGGGTTGTGACGCATTACGCTAGCAACGCCGCCTGTGAATTGTATAATCGGAACACTTGGGCTTCTCCGGGCTAAATCCTATATTTTATGTGGCTCCGATTTAACCTTTTTCCACTGGACTTCCCTTTGTGTGTATGCAAGATTGGCGGAAGACAACTCCACTTGCGACGCTACCATTAAAAACTTTTTTTAAGATTTTGTCAAACGTCTGCTTTATTTTGGACAGGAGGAAAATTTTTATGAACAACATCAACTATCAAGCAACAAAATTTCAAGGTCAACCCGTCGTCACGTTGAACGTCGAGGGCGAGCACAAGCAGTATTCCGCTCAATTCTTCAAAGATTGGGAAGCCGACGCCGCGATTGAAATGCTCCAAACGTTGGAAGAAGCAGTCGACGCGAACGAAAAAATTATGCTCACTTGCGACGAGAAAAAAGTTTTGATTGAAGTCGGCGACGACAAGAAGTCGTACATGTTCGAGTTCAATGAAGACAACGCAGCAGAGGCTTATCGGCTTGCCGGTACGTTTATTCGGCTGACAAATTCGCCTGTCGAGGCCTGAGCAACGCAAAAGGCCGCGCGAAAAAAATTTTTGAGGATTCGCCCGTCGTCGACACCGATATCGCAGGCGGCGGGCGTAATTTAACCTTAATAGGAGCTGGAAGAATGAAAATCAAATTCGAGGAACACAATTTTAAGCCGAAGACTTTGAAGCTTATCGACACGGTTAACGCCCTGCTCGACGAGTACCACGGAATGCAGCTGACCTTGCGCCAAATGTTTTATCGGCTCGTCGCGCGCGGCCATATCGAAAACACCGCCAAGCAATACAAGAATCTCGGCAACGTCATAAACGACGGACGCATGGCCGGCCTTATCGACTGGAGCGCGTTTGAAGACCGTACGCGCGAAGCTTTCGGCGGCGACAATGCTTATTCTTCTCCTGCAAAAACAATTGAAACCGAAGCCAAATATTTTTCAATCGGGCGTTGGTTTAATCAGCCCAACTATCTTGAAGTCTGGGTCGAAAAGGACGCGCAAATTGATATTGTCGGCAGAGCGTGCAGAGACACAAATACTGTTCGTTTTTCGTGCAGAGGATTTTGTTCGGCAACGGCTATGTTCGACGCGGCGCAAAGATTTATCCGCGAGAAGGAACGCGGCCGCGATTGTCACCTGCTTTATCTTGGTGACCACGATCCAAGCGGCCTTGATATGCCCCGCGACATCGTGAATCGGTTGAAGACATTCGGCGCGGTCGTCGACTTCCGCCGCATTGCTTTGACGCAGGAACAAATTCAAAAGTTCAATCCGCCGCCCTGCTACACCAAAATCACCGACCCGCGCGCCAAAGATTATCTGGCCAAATTCGGCGATAACTCGTGGGAACTCGACGCACTGGAGCCAAATTTTATTCAAGACTTGATTCGCGCCGAAATCGACCCGCTGATTGACAAAAAAATTTTGGCGGACACTCTCGCGCTCGAAGAGGAACAACGCCGCGAACTTCTCCTTGTCGCCGACAACTACGAAGAAATTGTCGACCAACTCAAAGGCGCGTGAATCAATGAGACTTATAAAATTTGCCGCGAACACGGCCTATCCCCAACTTGGAAGTTTTCTTGTCGTGACGAACGACAACGACGAAATTTTGACGTGTGCTCACATAATGAACCACGCCGACTTCCATGCGGCAGAACAAATGCTGATTGCTTTGCTTACTCGGCTCGGCTGCTTCGGAGAACCGCCGATAAATGATTCGCTCTTGACGCTCGACGAGCTTTTGAGGAACTGCGACAAGCACGGCGAAGTTAAAGAATACGTCGGGCATCGCACAGAGAAATTTTTGGAGTGATTGACGTGTACAAAAAAAGATTTGACTTTACGCGCTTGAACGAACGCGGCGAAGTCGTCGAGGAGTGGAAAGGCTCATTCGCCGAATTCATTTCGCTTCAAGATGAAAATGTTTTCGTGGCTTTTGGTGACGAGGGAATCGCCCAAATGGATGAAGTCATGAGAACGCAACCGTTGTATCACGCGCTCAAGTGGGATAAATTCAAGAAAACAGTTATTCCCGCTGTCCGCAAAGCTATGAAGGAGAACAGATGAACCAAGTTTTTCTCACCGGCACGCTCGTCGAAACGCCCGAATTGAAGAAGACGACCGGCGGAACGATTTATCTGAAAAATTCAATCGGCGTGTGGCGTCCGTCGAAGGACAAGACCGCCAAAGACAACGTTGACTTTATCCCGTTCTTCGCGAGCGGCTCTCAAGCCGAATTCATTCAAAAATACGTCAAGAAGAACGCACGAATCAACATCGGCGGCCGACTTCAACTCACGACTTGCAAAGACAAAGACGGCAACGAAACCAAACGTCTGGACGTTATCGCAGAGAAAATTTTCGCGGACAATCCCAAGAAGCTTGAAACAAAATAACCGCCTTGTACTCACAGGGCGGTTTAAAATTTCTTTTTACAGGTGATTTTGCCATGAACATTACCATTGAACTTGAAAAATTACAACGCGCGGTCGATTTAGCGGAACGTTATCAAAAGGCGTTGGAGAACATTGCGTCGCTGCAACAGACTATTGAAAAGTTTAATATCGAAAACGTTTTGCAGGCTCCCGCAGACAGATTGATTCATTCGGGCGCGGCCGCAAAGATTCTCGGTGTCAACCAAAATAAAATTTCTTCACTCGTAAAAAAAGGTTTGCTTACTCCGCTTTACATCGACGCCGAACGCAAAAACGGCTACAGCTACAACAAACGCAACGGCAGAAAAAATTTCTACCGCTACGGAAGAAAAATCGCCGCCGCCAAAATCGCCGAAGCTTACATGAACGGCGAACGCGCCGCCGAACAGAACAAAGCTCACCACGAATTCTTCTACGCGCACAAACTCGAAGTCGGCAACCCCTTTAAAGTCTCCTTCGAGATAACCACCGCCGACGGCCGGGAACATTTCTTTAGCCGCACGTTTGAAACCTTCGCGGAAGCCAAAGCTCTCGTCGACGAATTCACGGCAACTTTCTCCGAGCCGACTCAAATTGTTATCATGCAAAACAAGCAGAACGGCGATTGGTTTTACAGCCGCGACACCAACGGCACCGAAAAATTCTTCGACGCTTTCTGCAAACTGAACGCCACAGAAGAAGATAAGCCGACCAAAAAGGCAACCGCGAAAGTCGACAGGCTCGCCGAACTCGAAGGCTCCAAACTTTTAATTTACAAAGCAATCAACAACGCGCTCCGCGGCCATTACGTCAAACTCGAAAGCGGCGAATTCTGCGACGCGAGCGAAGCCGGCTTCACCACAATCGGAGTGACACCTTCCATCTTCGATAAGCTGTACTTCAAGGACGAGAACGGCGCATACGTCGAAGTCTCGGAAAAAGCGATTGATGCCTTCAATCGCTTGGAAGCCGAGCTTGGCTATATCTACAAGGCTATCAAAGCCGAAATCGCGCGCACGGCCGTTAAGTTCGAGGTCGGCAAGTGGTACGCCAGCGACGAAACGGACTGGGACGGTAACCCCTGCGACAACAGATACCGCATACTCAAGCGTACCAAAAAATTCGTCACAATCTACGACTACCAAAATGATGATTGGCATGACCTTGACAGCTACGACCCCGACGACGAGATTGACGGCGAATTCGATTGTATCTTCCGCAAGAAAATTCAGTTCGACGAGCGCGGAGAGTACGTTGACTGGCGCGACGAGGACGGCGAATTGGTTACGCTGTGCGCCAAAGACGTGACCGACAAGCCCGTTGATGAAGACGCCGACGACGACGAGATTGACGGCACCGAGGGCGAGATTGACGCGGCGGAAGATAACGTCGAAGCCGAAATCAAGTACTCGTGTTTGCAGTACAAAATCGGCAAGTACGCGGAAGAAATCGACGCACGCGAAAAAAACGCTGTAAGGCCGCATGAGCCCCGTGAAGGCGTTCCGAACGTCGAGGGCGATAATCTATCTGCCCGACAACTCCAAAATCGTTTCTGCGACGCCCGAAGCGTCGACCAAAATCAAAAAACTTTTCTCAAGGAGGAAATATCATGAACGAAAGAAAACCGCACATCACACACAACACCGGCCGCGTCGAATGGTACACGCCGCCCGCCGTCATTAAAGCCGTTCGTGACGTTCTCGGCGAAATTGACCTTGACCCGGCTTCGTCGCGCATTGCCAATGAAATCGTCGGCGCGAAAAAATTCTTCACGAGAGACG
>CAJOHG010000047.1:28741-31930 GCA_905234395.1 uncultured Selenomonadaceae bacterium | reverse complement strand
GAGCCAAATCGTTCGCGCAATGATTATGCAATACGGCATGAGCGAAACTTTGGGCTTTGTCTCTTACGGCGGCGATCCCGCGCAGCAATATTATTTCGGACAGCAACAGAAAAATTATTCGGAAGAAGTTGCGGGCGAGATTGATAAGGAAATTCATAAGTACATGGAAGAAGCTTACGAATCTTGCCGCACGATTATCAACGACAACCGCGACAAGTTGGAAGCTATCGCGCAGGCTCTGATTGACCGCGAGACTTTGACGGCGCAGGAACTCAACGACATTGTTTTCAGCAAGGAAGTTCCGCAGATTGAAAAAGCCGTTTCACCGTCCGTGATTGTCGAATTGAGCAAGCCGGACGTTGAGCAACCGAAAATTCCCGACGATTCAGCACCGACGCCCGCATAAAAATTTTTGGAGGAAGTGACCGCAGTTGAATTTCGCAACGCGGTCTTATTTTTTTGGAGGTGAAAATTTTATGTCGCCTTTGAGACAAGAAGCTTTTAAGCTCGTGGAGTCGTTGCCCGAAGAAAAGCTTTACACGATTATTCAACTCATAACGTCGGAAGAATTTCTGTCGACAAGAGCAAAAGACGTTGATTTAAGCAAATACTCCGGACGCGGCGGCGATATGTTCGGCAGCGTCGAAGCGGTAGAAAATTACATAAAGGATTTGCGTTCAGATGGGAAATAAAATTTTTGTCGATACCTCGCCGATTATCTGTCTGCTTGATGAAAAATCTCCGTTGCGTCCAAAAGCCGAGCAAATTTTTTCGCGATTCTTAAACTCACAAGATACGCTGGTCACTTCAACGATAACTTGCATGGAATATCTCGTTTTTCCTTATCGGACAAACAATCAGTCGGCGATAAATATTTTTTGGGAATTTCTCGGCGAATGTGGCGTAAACGTTCACAAAATCGATAAACTTACAGCGGTCAAGGCAGCTCAAATTCGAGCAAACTATCCGCATTTCAAGACGGCTGATTCTTTGCAATTAGCGTCGGCTTGTGTCGCCGATTGCAATTTGTTTTTGAGCAACGATAAACAGCTCCGCCAATTCAACGAAATTAATTGTGTGATTCTTGAAGAGCTCACATTTTTTTAATCAGGAGGAATTTTTATGAGTAAAGTTTTATTGCATTACACCCGCGCAGGACACGTTGAGAACATTCATCGCGGCGATTTCGTTGCGGTCAACAGTGCGGGCAAAATTATTTCGTCAATCGGCAACGCTTATCTGCCAATGTTCTGGCGCAGTGCGGCGAAACCGTTTCAAGCTTTGCCTTTCGTGAAAAACGGCGGACTTGAAAAATACAACATCACCGACGAGGAACTTGCATTGCTTGTTTCCAGTCACAGCGGCGAAGAAAATCACGTCGCGCTTGTCAGAAAAATTTTGGCTAAGCTCGGACTTGACGAATCTGTTCTTGATTGCGGTGTCGTGCGCCCGATGAGCGGCAAGGCGTTCAAAAAAATTATTGCTGCTGGTGAAAAAGTTTTGCCCGTTCACAACGCCTGCTCCGGCAAACATTCGCAGATTATCGCGTTGGCAATGATGCTCGGCGTCGACGTTGAAGGTTATATCCGTCCCGAACATCCCGCGCAAAAAATTATCTTCAAGCACGTGGCGATGGCGTCGCGTGTGCCCGAAGATAAGCTGGAGATCGGAATTGACGGCTGCGGAGTGCCCGTGTTCTATCTGCCGATTTACAACATGTCGCTTGCCTACGCGAGATTGTCGACGCCCGCAAAAGGCGATTGGAACGATTATGAAGTTGCCGCAACGAAAATTCGCGACGCAATGAGCAAATATCCGCAAGTCGTTTCGGGCACAGGTCGAATCGATTTGGCAGTCAACGAGGTCACGCACGGCAGAATCATTGCAAAAATCGGCGCGGACGCGGTTTATTGTCTGGCAGTCAAAGACGGTGACCTGGGCATCACGTTCAAGATCGAAGACGGCTCTTATGCGGCAGTCACACCAATGACAATCGCCGTGCTGAAATATCTTGATCTGTTGACTAAAGACGAGGCGTCGGAGCTCGATAAACTTTTCCCGCCCGTGCTCAAGAATCATCGCGGAGAAATTATCGGCACGATTGAGGCGGTCTTTTAAAAATAACGGAGGACAGATTGTGGACTTAGACTATCTGATTTTTCTGCAAGGACTGCGCGAAAGTTACGGCGGAGAAACTTTTTTTCTGTTGGTATCGGCTCTGGCGAAAAGCCCTTTGACGGCGGCAATTCCGGCAATTTTGTTTTGGTGTATCAATAAGAACGCGGGAATTTTTATCTTGTTCAACGCGACATGCGGACGCGCTTTCAACGAGCTGATTAAGGGCACGCTGTGTATCTATCGCCCGTGGATAAAAGATGCGGCGTTAATTCCTTCGGCAGAGGCTTTGGCAAAGGCGTCGTCATTCTCATTTCCGAGCGGTCACACGCAATTCGTCACGGCGGTTTACGGCGGATTCTCATTCTTTTACCGTAAAACTCTGCCGCAACTGATAATTCCCTGCGCGGCAATAATTTTGCTTGTCGCCTTCAGTCGGAACTTTTTGGGCGTGCACACACCGCAAGACGTTTTAATCGCGATAATTTATTCGGTCGGCTTATTCTTTGCGGCGGAAAAAATTTTCGCGTGGATTGATCGCGACGAGGAGCGGCGATTTATTTTCTTTGTCGGAGGACTGATAACGGTCGCGATAATTTTCCTGTGGCTCTACTTCAAGCCGTATCCCGAAGACGTGCTTAACGGTGCAGTCATTGTCAACCCGCTCATTGCCCGCGCAGATGCCTTTGACGCGTTGGGCTTCGGACTGGCATTTTTCCTCGGCTGGTTCCTTGAACAGAAATTCATCAATTTCAAGACAAAAGTTGCGCCAAAAATCAGACTGCGGCGAATCATAATCGGCTTTGCAATTTTGGGAGTGATAGCCGTTGCGATCTATCCTTTGCTGAAAATTTTCTTGAGCGTCGAGGCTTACAAATTCTTCAAGGCGTTCCTGCCTTTCTTTACGATTTTGTATGTAATCCCGCTGATTTTTACTAAGGCGGAATCGCACTTCAAATGGTGATTCGCGCACCCAATGAAAAAAATTTGGCAGTCGTCGTCATTTAAAAGGCGTCGGCTTTTTTATGGGAGCATGAACAGAGCAAATAAATTGAGCATCGAGGCTCATATTTT
>CAJOHG010000047.1:0-28655 GCA_905234395.1 uncultured Selenomonadaceae bacterium | reverse complement strand
CATATTTTTACTAAGGCGGAATCGCACTTCAAATGGTGATTCGTGCACCCAATGAAAAAATTTGGCAGTCGTCGTCATTTAAAAGGCGTCGGCTTTTTTTATGGGCGCATGAACAAACTAAAAGTGCCGCCTTTCGACGACACTTTTTTTATGATAATGGGCAGGGATGGATTCGAACCATCGTACCCGGAGGGAGCGGATTTACAGTCCGCCGCGTTTAGCCACTTCGCTACCTACCCGTTTGTGATTGAGATTTTACCCTACAATCACCGTTGCCTTGCTCAAAATTAATTAGAGCAACCGGCTCTTGACATACTCCTTTTAGGATTGCGCTATCAACAATCGATGCTCTCTTAAGAAAGTCTTACTCGATCTCCTTCGACGGACGATGCCCCGCCCGTTTATAATCAAAATTGGTGACCTTGGAGGGACTCGAACCCCCGACCCTTTGATTCGTAGTCAAATACTCTAATCCAGCTGAGCTACAAGGCCATATATTAAGTTGGTGGACCCACCAGGACTTGAACCTGGGACCAATCGGTTATGAGCCGAGTGCTCTGACCAACTGAGCTACGGGTCCAACCGATGCCAACTTGTTGTCAAAAAAAATTGGAGCGGAAAACGAGGCTCGAACTCGCGACCCCAACCTTGGCAAGGTTGTGCTCTACCACTGAGCTACTTCCGCTCGTCTTAGTCGATTGACTAACACAAGGCGCATTATAGTTGCTTTGTTAAATTTTGTCAAGAAAAAGTTTCAAAGCACGTCGGCAAAATGCGGGCGCAACTTTTTGAAACACCACGCGCCGATAAACATAACCGCCGCCGTCAACGCCCAAAAATAAGCCGTCAAATAAGCGTGTTCCCAAAACCATTCGCGATAGATTAAACTTTGCCGATAACCTTCGACGAGATAATACGCGGGATTAAATTTCAGGAGGAATTGGAATTGCTCCGGCAACATTTTCAAGTTCCAAAAGATTGGCGTGCCCCAAAAGCCGAATTGCAAAATCATGCCGACGAATTGTCCGACATCGCGCACAAAAACCGTCAACGCACTTGTCAGCCACGAAATGCCCAGCGATAAACAAATCATCGCGAACAGGTAATAAATTATCTGCAGATTGTAAATTGTGGGCGGATAGCCGTAAATCGCGAACATTGCCAACAGCACGGCGATAAAAAACATGTGCACGACGAGCGCAGAGATAATTTTGACGATTGGCAGCAACTCCACGCGGAAGACGATTTTTTTCACGAGGAACGAGCTTTCGATAACGGAATTCGTCGCGCTCAAAATGCTCTCGCTCAAAAAAAACCACGGGAACATTCCGCACACGAGCCACAAAATAAACGGGAAGTTGTTTACGGGCGTAGATTTGAAGCCGACTTGGAAGACGAACCAGAAAATCATAACGGTGATTGTCGGTTGAATGAACGCCCACAAAATTCCCAGATACGAGCCCAGATAACGCTGTTTGAAGTCGCGCAGAGTCATTTGCCACAAAAATTTTCGGTTGGCGATGATGTCGCGAATCAGCCCGAATAAAATGTTGTAAAGTTTTCTCATTGTTTCTCTCGATTAAAATTCCCGATTGCAATTCCTGCCGCATTGCCCATTGACCACGCCGCTTGCAAATTGAATCCGCCGGTGTAGCCGTCAACGTCCGCCACTTCGCCGACGATAAACAGCCCGTCAATCCGTTTCGATTGCATTGTTCGCGGATCAATTTCTTTGACGCAAATGCCGCCGGAAGTGACAATCGCCTCGTCAATCGGTCGCGTGCGAGTTATCGTCAACGGCAGTGAGCGCAGAATTTCAATCAGTCGCCGCCGTTCTGTCGCCGTGATTTCGTCGACGCGTTTTTCTTCCGGCAAATACGACAGGTCGAGCACGATTGGAATTAATTTCGCGGGCAACAGGTCGCCGAGGGAATTTTTTATCGTCTTGCGTCTGAATTTGGCGAAGTCGCGCAAAAGTCGAGCGTCGAGTTGTTCGGGCGTTAATGCCGGCTTCAAATTGATTTCAAGCTCCACAAATTTTTTCTGCGCCAAAAATTTTGCGGCTTGTCTGCTCAACGTTAAGATTATCGGCCCGGAAACTCCAAAGTGCGTGAACAACATTTCGCCGAACTGCTCCGCGATTTGCACGCCGTCCGCCAAAAGTTTCACGCGAACATTTCTAAGCGACAAGCCTTGCAAATTTTTTACGAAGTCTTCTTCCGTTTCGAGCGGCACCAATGACGGCAAAATTTCCGTGACCGTGTGACCGAGTTGCCGCGCGAATTTGAAGCCGTCGCCCGTTGAGCCCGTCGCAGGATATGACATGCCGCCTGTCGCCAAAATCACCGCGTCGCAATAAAAAATTTTTTCGCCGACTTTCACGCCGACGATTTTTTTATTTGCAGTCAAAATTTCCGTCACCGTTGAATTCGTGCGCACGTCAACATTGAGAATCGCCAATCGCCTCAAGAGCGCGTCGATAACTTCGGAAGCGTCGTCACTTGCGGGAAAAATTCTGCCGCCGCGTTCAACTTTCGTCATCACGCCGAGATTTTCAAAAAAGTTCACGGTGTCAGCGGACGAAAAATTTTTCAACGCGCTGTAGAGAAATTTTCCGTTGCCGGGCAAATTTTTGACGACTTCAGCCGCGTCCGCGATGTTCGTCAAATTGCAACGACCTTTGCCCGTGATTCGGAGTTTGCGCCCGATTTGCGGCATCTTTTCAAACAACGTGACCTGTGCAGAATTTTCCGCCGCACGACAAGCCGCCATAATGCCCGCCGCGCCGCCGCCGACCACGATAATTTTTTTCACGTCAACGCTCCTTTGAGTGCCGCGACTTCCGATTTTGTCAACGCTCTGAATTTGCCGACTTTCACGCCGTCCAATGTTAAGCCCGCAAATTTGATTCGCCGCAAACGTTTCACGTCGCAACCGATTGCCGCGAGCATTCGTCGCACTTGCCGATTGCGTCCTTCGTGAATCGTGACTTCAATCAAATTTTCGGCGAGCAAATAAATTTCGGCGGGAGCAGTCAAGCCGTCGTCGAGTTCAATTCCTGCGCGGAGTTTGTCAAGTTTTTCTTCAGTGACCGTGCCCGAAATTTTGGCGCGATAAGTTTTGGCGACTTCATTTCGCGGGTGAATCAATGCGTTTGTCAAATCGCCGTCGTTTGTAAGAATCAGCAAGCCTTCCGAATTCAAATCGAGCCGTCCGACAGGATAGACGCGTTCCGAAAAATTTTCGCCGAGCAAATCCAAAACTGTCTTGCGTCCGCGATCGTCGTGAGCAGTCGAGACATAACCGCGCGGCTTATTGAGCAGCAGATAAATTTTTTCCGTGTCGAAGCGTAAAAGTTTGCCGTCGACGAGAATTTTTTGATTGATGTCAGCTTTCGCGCCGAGTTCAGTAATCATTTTGCCGTCAACAGTCACGCGTCCCGACAAAATAATTTTTTCAGCCTCTCGTCGTGAACAAATGCCTGCGCGGGCGATGAGCTTTTGCAGTCGTTCCAAATTTTTGCCCTCCAAAGATTTTGAAACGATTTTAGCAAAAAAAAATAGCCTGCGAAAGGCATTTGGAAAAAATTTTTGCTTAACAGAAGAAAACCTCCGAGCGTCCGCCGAAGGGTTTTTTACTTCCGATTGCGACCGTGCGCCGCGTTTTTGATTGCCAAGAGAATTTTTATTACGTTTTTTGTTTCAGTATTAAAGTCCGAGCTATTCATACCATCGCCCATTCCGATAAACGTAGTCTCTCCGCCCTATGTCCAACCAATTTCGATGAGGACGTTTGTCCGGATAATAATGTGGACAATAACCTGTTACTTCTATGTCGCGGCAGTCATCTCTTATAAATTTACCATTAAGAGCTATCGACAGACATTGTTTACCGCACGTTTGACATTCGTGAAGATGAACAAATAATTCATCACCCTCATTATATGCTTCTGCAGTCGATGAGAAGAAAATCTGACCGATTACAATACCAACCAATGTCACTACGAGCAAAAACTTTTTCATTTCGTGTCACCTCTTAAGATTTAGCATCTCCGCACAATTTAAATTCAGCAATGAAATTATCGCCTTCCTGATACGTTTCAACTTTGATTTGGTCGTACTGATAACCTTCTCTAATAAACATTTGGAATTTATCTTCGACAAAACGGTCAAAATTTTCTGCGCCCAGAGTAATAGGTTGCTCGAATCTCACAGTTTTAACTTTATTCTCGTCCATATACATCAACCTTTCTTAACTTCAAGAGAATTGTGCGGCTGTAAAATGTTGCAAGCATTATAAAAAAAAAAAACGGCTGTCAAGTTAATTTTACAAAAAAAAATGCCTCGACGAACGAGGCTTTGAAAAATTATTGAGCTTTCAGCGTGAAGTAAGCGATTTCGGGCGGACAACCGATTCTGAACGGAAACCAGCTGCCGTTGCCGACGTGAACATAGCCGATAGAGTCGCCGATTTTGACAATGCCGCGCGTGTATTTGAAAACCGGGAACAGCGGCTTGCCGAAAATGCCGAATTGCGATCCGTGAGTGTGACCCGTCAACGTCAACGCGCAATTTCTTTCCGCGCCGTCGTCAATAAATTCCGGGTGATGTGCGAGCAAAATTTTAATCGCGTCGTCGGGAACGTTTTGCATTGCGCCTTCAACGTAGCTGTGTCGAGCCTCCGCGAAAATTTTTGCCTGCTCCGCGTCATTTGAACTGGTTATCGGCGAACGTGCGGGATAATCGACGCCGAGAATATAAAGTTTGCCCGTGACGTGCCGCGACCGATTGACGAGCCAATTAATCTTCGTTTGCTTGAGGAGCTGTTCAATCTGATGAATTCCGCGAAAATGTTCGTGGTTGCCGTGAATGTACCACACGCCGAATTTGAATTTGTCGCAAAAGCTGTCGACGAGTTTAATTGCGGCGGGATTCATCGGCACGTCGTCGAAAATGTCACCGGTTATCGCGAGCAAATCGGGCTTTGAATCGGCAACGCGTTGCAACAGAGCCTCAAGACGTTCAAGCGAGAAATACGCGCCCAAATGTATGTCTGAAATTTGCGCGAGACGGAAGCCTTCCAATTCGGACGGCAGATTTTTTATCGGCACGTCGTAAAAATTTTCCACGTCGAAATTTTTTTCGATTCGGTTGCCGTAAAGCGCGATTGCCAAACTCAACAGCGGATAAATCATTCCGTAAGCGAGCACTCTTCGCCGCGCAGGATTGAATTCGGTCGGCTTATGGAATTTGCGATAAATCCACCGCACGACGAGCGCGACAATCACCATTGCGCCGCAAATCAGTTGCGCCATTAAAAAGACCGTGGCGACGTTGCCGAAGATTGATACAAACATTTCGGGCACGAACGAACGAATTGCCCAGCCGCCGACTACCACGACGATGACCGCCAAATCAGCCAGCGCGAAGATTTTGTAAAATTTTTTGGCGATGTGTTCGCTGAAGAGAAATTTTATCGACACGAGCGCGACAGCCATCACCGCGCCGAGAAGTGCCGCCGTTATGATTATGAACATTTATCGATCTCCAAAACGTCTAATGAAGTCGGCAAGTCGTAAGTTTTGCGTGTGGACGCAGTGACAAACTTTGATCTGTCGAAACGTTGCAAAGCATACCCGTTGGATGCAACGTCACGTTGCCCGCCGTCATGATTATGAACATTGCAATTTCGCCGCCTTGACGACGTTTTTCATGAGCATGGCGACAGTTAAAAGTCCGACGCCGCCGGGAACCGGAGTTATCGCACCTGCAATTTCGACTGCCGCATCAAAATCGACATCACCGACCAATTTTTTCGGAGCAATGCGATTAATGCCAACGTCAATGACCGTTGCGCCGGGACGAATCATTTCCGCCGTAACGAGTTTTGGTTTGCCCGACGCCGCAACGAGAATTTCACCTTCGCGAGCAACTTCCGCCAAATTTTTCGTGTGCGTGTGGCAGACGGTAACGGTTGCATGACGAGCCATCAACAAATGCAACAGCGGTTTGCCGACGATATTGCTTCTGCCGATAATCACAGCGCGTTTGCCGTCAATTTCAATGCCCGCGAGGTCAAGCATTTCAATGCAACCTGCAGGCGTGCACGGAACGAGTTGCGGCGTACCGATAACCAATTTGCCGACGTTGACGGGATGAAAGCCGTCGACATCTTTAAGCGGATCGATTCGATTCAAAATTTCGTCCGAGTGAGCTTTAATCGCGGCGGGCAACGGCAACTGCACCAAAATTCCGTGAATGTTTTTATCGGCGTTGAGTTCGTCGATTTTGGCGAGCAAAATTTCTTTCGTCGTATTTTCGGGCAACGCGACGACTTCCGAGACGATTCCGAGTTCCGCGCAAGTCTTGTGCTTATTGCGAACATAAACTTGAGACGCGGGATTTTCTCCGACGATAATAACTGCCAAGCCGGGCGTGACGCCGAAATTTTTCTTAAGCTCCTCAACTTCCGTCCGCGCAGATTCTTTGATCTTCGCCGCGAATTCTTTGCCTTGCAAAATTCTTGCCGTCATTGTCAAACCTCCGTTTCCAGGTGTCAAGTTATAGGTTTTAGGAGTTGGGCAGCAGCTGAAACCTAAAACCCAAAACCTAAAACCTCACATGCAGTCTACAACAATCGAGCGCGCACGACAAGCCCTCAACGTTTCATGAGCCGCACGAAAATCAACGTGGCGTCGACGACTGCGGCAATTAAAACAATCAGCACGACTGAATCCATTTCAATGCGACCTGCCGAATTAAGCACGGGCGACGGGTGCAACGAGAAATACATTCGCGGCAAAATGAACACCAGGAACGGCACCGTCAAGACGCTCAACAGCGAATAGACCGCCGAAACTTTTGCACGGATTTTTTCATCGGCGACTGCTGCCCGCAACGTCAAATACGCGCCGTAAATCAGAATCAGCACGAAAATCGTCGTCTGTCGCGGATCCCAATTCCAATATGCTCCCCAAGTCAACTTGCTGAAAATCGCGCCGCTTATCGTCGACAGCAACACGAATACAAATCCCAATCGCGCTGCTCGTGCGCTCAACGTGTCGAATGAAAAATTTTGCGTGCGTAAAAATTTCGCGGCGAAGAATGCGCTCGTGAAGAACGCTGCGACTGCAACCCAAGCCGTCGGCACGTGAAAGAAAATTATTTTCGCCAAATCGCCGAGACCTTTTATCGGCGGCACCAAAAAAATTATCGCCGCGATTATCGCCGGCGTCAACACGAGTAAAATTTTGTTCATGAAAATTTTTCCTTACAAATAATCGTAGAGAATGGAGCTTGCCGTTATCAATATCGCGTCGAAAATTATCACGACGACGATTAAGCCGAATTCAAACGTTGCGCCGGTCAATGAAAGTTCCGTCAGCTGAATCGCGGGCAAAAATATCGGCAACGTCACAGGGAAGAGCAATATCGGGAAGAGACCGCCTTTGACAGCCGCCGAAGTCGTTAAAGCCGCCGTCAAAGTTCCCGCCGCCGATAAGCCGACCAGTCCGAAAAAAATTGTCGTGAGCAATAACGAGAAGTTCGCGACGCCGACATCGAACAGGATTAAAAATATCGGCAGGATGAAAATTGTCAGCGCGACGAGTGAGAGCAGGACGTAAATCATTTTGCCGAAAAGAATTGCTTGCGCGTCGGCGTAAAGTTTAAGCGTCGGTAATGTGCCTGCTTGAGCCTCGTCGTCGAAGGTGCCCGATATGCCCGCGCTTGCCGCGAAAAATATCACGACCCATAACAACGCCGCCAAAATTTTCGGTTCGAGAAATGTGCCGCCTGTCGACAAAGACAAACTCGCCGTTGCAGTCAGCGCGAACATCATCATCGCCGCGAAAGTTGCCCGTCTTCGCAAGCCGATTAAAAAATCTTTACGCAGAATGGCAACAATTTGTTCACAGCGGAAGCCGAATGATTTCATCACAGATCTTTTCTTCCAATTTATCATTAGTCGCCAGCAGAATAATTTTGTCGGACTTTGCGGCGTCAATGGCGGTGAAAAATTTTTCGCGCCCGTCGTCGTCAAGATTGGCAGTCGGTTCGTCAAGGAGCCAAATATCGGCGTTGACGCTTAAAAGAATCGCGAACTTGAGCCGTTGACGCATACCGGTCGAAAAATTTTCTGCGCGGACGTTGCCGAAATTTTTCATATTCAAGCCGATGCGTGCGCCCAAATCTGAAATGTCAGAGGCAGTCAAAGTTTTGCCGCGAAGTTTGGCAAAGAACGTCAAATTTTCCGTCGCAGTCAAGCCGTCGTAAACTTTCAATTCGGGCGTGATGGCGGCGATTTTTTTATCGGCGGGCAACGTGACTTTTCCGCTGTCGGGACGAAGAATTTTTCCCGCGAGTTTTAGGAACGTCGATTTGCCGGAGCCGTTCGCGCCCGTTATGCCGATAACTTGTCCGCCGCGCAATTCGAGCGAAATATTTTTGAACAGTTCTTGCCGTCCGAAACTCAAGCTCACGTCGTCGAAGAAAATTTTTTCGGTCACTGAAGTTTATCCTTATTGAGCCGCATCCAACGTTCGCCGCACTCAACAATTCCGTCCGCCTGCATGAGTGAAATTTCTCGCGTCAAAGCCGAACGGTTGCATTCCAATTCCTTAGCCAACTGCACACGTCCGGGAACTTTCACGCGCTCCGATTGTTGACGGCGTTCACGTTGCAAAAGATACAGAATCACTCGTTCGCGCAGATTTTTTTGCGACAGCAGCTCAACTTTTTGCATCATCATGACGTTTTTGCGGCTGAACGTCTCCAAAAGATTTTTCATGACAATGCCGTGCATACGTCCGAGTTTTGGCCCGGCAATTAAAAGCGAGCGATAGGGTATCCACATTATCGTTGCGTCCGTCGTGAGCTGAATGCTTGTCGCGATAACGTCTTCGCCGAGAATTGCCGAGACTGTCCCGAACATTGCGCCGCTTTCCAATGCGTGACCGACTGATTCATTGCCTAGCCTGTCGAGCGACAAAATTTGTGCCTCGCCGCTGACAATCACGCCGATATTTGCATTTGGCGCGAACGCCTCAAGCACTCGTTCACCGCGCGGATAACTTTTGACCGTCGTGCCGGTGAATCTTACAAACTGTTCAATTTCGTTTGGTCGCAAATCTTTAAAGAGCGGAACGTCCCGCAAATCTTCGCCGAGCATTGCCGCTCACCTCCCGCTAAAATTTTTTAAGATTATAGCACGCCGCATTGTATCACACTGTTACATTTGTCACAACGTTTTTTGCGCAGGAATTGAATTGCACACGGCGAAGTCGACAACGCTTGAAAAATTTTGTCTAAGGAGCTGATTGCTTTGAACAGTGCAAAAGACGAGCTGAAAAAAATTTTGGCGGCGATAAATTCTCGTGACGAGAAAATTTTTTCTGACCGCGTCGACTTGAAAACGCTGATGGATATCGGCTACGACGAGGCAACCGACTTTCTCGCCGACAACTGCGCAAAATTCCACGAGCTTTATCCGCACGATTTGTTTTTTAAATTCGGCTCAAGGATTCTGCGCCTTTACAACGACAAATTTCGCGGCGTGCATTTGGGACTGATTAACAAGGTCATCGCGGCTTACTTCGACGGCACCTTCAAGGACGCGAAAACTTTTGCCGATACGCCGATTAAATTTCTTGCCGCCGAACTCAATCGACTTTTGCAAGCTGTCCGCGCAGATTTCGGCGAAGAAAAAATTTCGGGCGACAAAGCGACGTTGGCGGTCAAAATGGTTGGCGACAGTTCAAGCTACGGAAAAATGATCGGCACGCTGAATTTTGTTTTGGAGTTTGATAAACGCGGCAACGAGTGGCGGCTTTTCAAAATAGCAAACGTCGCGGAACTTGTCCCGCCGATTCTCGACATCGCGGAAAGATTTTGGCCTGCTTCGTGGGATTTGGGCATCAAACTTTAGAAAATATTTTTCAGCTTGGCAAAGAAGGTCGCTTTGAACAATCGAAATTTGAATTCCGTCAAGCCGAAACGCGGTTTGCGAATGTGCACGCGGCGAAGTTCAAATGGATTCGTCGCCAATGTGTTTAAGCCCGCCTCGCCCGTCACTGCCGTCAAATAATTTTCTTCGCGCAACATTTCTTCGATCTCCGCATTGAACGCGCCGTTTGGATAAGACAGACTGCAAATCGGCTCAAGCCCGCTCCACTCCAAAAAAATCTTCGACTCGCGAACTTGTCGACGCTGTGTAATTTTGTTCAGTGATGTCAGCGGCAAATGGTCTGCGGTGTGCGAGCCGATTTCAATTCCGCGTCGTTGCATGTCTTTCAAATTGTCGAACGTCAAATAGCCCGGTCTGCCCAATTCGTTTGTGATGACGTAAACGACCGCCGTCATATTGTGCGCCTCCAAAATCGGCAACATCTTCGTGTAATTGTCCGCGTAGCCGTCGTCGAAAGTCAGCACAATCGGTTTTTCGGGCAACGGTCTGTAACCGCGAACGGCGTACATAAAATCTTTGAGCGTTATCGTCGTGTAGCCTTGAGCCTGCAAATAATCCAACTGCGCGGCGAATTCGTCCGGCGGCACGTTGTAGACTTCAAAGGCGGGATCAAGTTGCGCGTCGGTCACTTGATGATATTCGAGTATCGGGAAACCTTCCGGCTCCGGCAAAATGCAAATCACTGCGGCGAACAGTGCGCTCAAAATAAAAATTGCACCGCCGAACATTCGCAAGACAATCACCTCCGAGCAAGTCACGTGTGCCATAAATTTACCGCGAAATTTTTGTGACTGTCAAGCGGCGAATAAAGTTTGCGTTGAAGTTTTCGACAGCGCGAATTATAATTTGCGCACCATTATCACGACGAGCGGAGGGGAAATTTTGATTTACCTGCTACTTTTTTGGGAGTTCGCCAAAATCAGTCTGGTATGCGTCGGCGGCGGTTATGCGTCAATGCCGTTGATTCAAGCCGTTGTCGTTGACGGTTATCATTGGCTGAGCCTGAGCGAATTCATTGACATTTTCACGATTTCGCAAATGACGCCCGGTCCGATTGGCATAAACGCGGCGACTTTTGCGGGCATGAAAATTGCGGGATTAGCCGGTGCGATTTGTGCGACGTTCGGATTCGTGACGCCGAGTATTTTCCTGTGCATTGCGTTGGCGAAAATAATTTTTAAGTACGGCGACCTCGGAGCGATTCATGGAATTTTAAACGGCTTGCGACCGGCGGTAATGGCTCTAATCGCGGCGGCTTGCGTGAGTTTCGTCTTGCTTGCCGTGTGGAATGCCGAACAAGTCCCGCAAGATTTAATCGCAACCTTCGACGTTCGCGGCGCGATAATTTTAATCGGTGCACTCGTTGCCGTGCGAATGAAAATCGGCGTGATAAAAGTTTTGCTTGCGAGCGGTGCGGCAGGATTAATTCTGCAACTGATTTAAAATTTGTTGACGGCTCCGGCAAAAAGTGTGATGTTCGTTTCAACGTCGCGAATCACGAAGATAAACGGTCTGTCGGCGTTGAAGTAAACAATTCGCGGCTCAATATCGGGCGCGGCAGTCGTCTCAACCATCACGACTTCGGTAACGGCGGCGGCTTTGGTGCCCTGTTCGTCGACTTTGACTTTGGCGCGGTGCTTGGCGTTGTCAATTTTTAACGTCGTGCCGTTGATAATTTTGGTGAACTGCGCGGCGTCGGTGAAAGATTTTTTAACGCCCATTGCCTTGAGATTTTCAACGAGACTGTTCTCAACGTCAAGCTCAAATTTCGGCAGATGAACGACGACCTTACCGTTAAACCTTGAAGAATTCCTCAAGCCGTTCAAAAAATCTTCGCGATAGCCGAGCGTCTGATTGTGCCAAAGTTCGGCGGCGTTCAAAGCGTTTTCATCAACGGGCAGAATCACATACATTGCGGCGTTATCGGAATACGGCAACTCAATCCCGCAAAATTTTTCGTCCGCGCGATAAACAATCGTCTCGTCGAAAGTTTTGCTCATCATGTCGACTTTGACCTTGGAGCCGTCGCGGTTCGTGAAGTCTTGACGTTCGGTCGCGCGTTCGTTAAACGGCATTTTCCACGTGCCTTTGAAATATACGACATTCAATAAATCGGTGACGGTGCCGGGCGTGGCAATCGATTCGTAATCGGGAATGAAATTGTTCGTTTTATCTTTGACCCACGCGGAAATTTTTTTCTTCACGCCGTCAACGTCGTTTTCAAAGTCAGCTTCGCGCACGTCGGATTTGTAAGCAGTCGTGACGATTCGGCGGAAATTTTTATCAAGCCCGCGCGTGAAAAATTTTTTGTCAATCAGCAGCAGATTCGCCTCGGCAAAGAAATTGTCGCCGCGATATTTTTTTGCAACGAACTCGGCAAAAGTTTTGTGCTCGTCGTTGAGATTGTCGACGTTGTCGGCGGCGAGAGCGTGCAAAATTTCCGTGCGCGTGTCGTCAATCGCACCGTTCGCCAAAATGCTCAACGCGGCGTTAATCCCGTAAGGCGAATAGAAAATATTTTCATCGCGGTTGAGCGTGCCGAAGTAGTTCCAACAAAATTCGTCGACGCTTGTTGAAAGATTGCGCGGCGGTTCAGGATCAATGGCAGGCAACGGTTCATTGTCCGCGCAGGCAAAACTTGACAAGCTCATCAACGCAATTAACGTCGCGAAAAAATTTTTCATGTCAATCACTCCATAAACAAAAGCCGCCCGAAAGTTCCGAGCGGCTGAATTTATCTCACGAGAAAAATTTTACTTGGATGCTTTGAGCTCCTGGAGTTTCGGACCCATGATGCGCTTGTAAGCTTCGACGCCGGGCTGATTGAAAGCGTCAACGTTGAGAAGTTCGCCTTCATAAGCAACGGACATCGCAAGCAGATACATCAATTCGCCGAGATGATATTCGTTGAGCTCCGGCAAGGTGTAGCACGCGTTGAAACGTTTGTTGGACTTGAGAGCGTCCGCGTTGGATTGACGAGCGACTTCGAGAGCCTCGCTCATGGTGACGCCGCTGATGTCCGCAAGTTTCTTCGTGTCCGGGAAAACGTTCGGGATAACCAA
The DNA here is from genome assembly GCA_905234395.1 of uncultured Selenomonadaceae bacterium. GTDB lineage: Bacteria > Bacillota > Negativicutes > Selenomonadales > Selenomonadaceae > Quinella. Next base: position 15,630 of record CAJOHG010000047.1, on the reverse strand, counting down.
ATCATTTGCCCATTTCGCAACTTTGATGAACTGCACAACTTTATCGAGCGTGCCTTCCTGATGTTGCTGCGTCTGTGAATGCATATCGGTTGTGCCGACTGCAACGAGCGGCGTGCGTCCTTCGCAAACTTCCTTGCCTTCCTTGTCGAACTGTTTGCCGAGAGATTCGGCGAGCAGTTGGATATACCATTCGGACAACGACTTGAGATAATCGCCGTAAGGCATCATGACTTCGATATTGCGTCCGTATTTCTTGTAAGCGATGACTTTGAGCGCGGCGTTGAGCATTGCGGGATTTTGCCAAATGTCGTCGTTCTGGCAAGCCTTGTCCATATCCTGCGCGCCTTGAAGGAATGCTTCAATGTCCATGCCGATAACAGCCGCCGTTGAAAGTCCGACTTCGCAGAAAACCGTAAAACGTCCGCCGACGCCGTCGGGCACCGCGAAACTTTCCCAACCGTTATCAACCGCGAGCTGTTTAAGGAGCGTCTTCTTTTCCATGTTCGGATCGGTGACGGCGACGACTTCAACTTCAATATCGTCACATTTTTTCAGCGCGTCGAGTATGACCATGAAATTGCTCATCGTGTCGAGAGTGCCGCCGGATTTGGAAATGCAAATCAGCATGACTTTGAATTTATGATCGATTTTCAAGTTCGGGTCGTGGCTGTGAACAACTTCGGTTTTGTTGTGCTGATATTCGCCGTCGTGCGAATGTTCGTGTCCGAGTTCATGGTGCATTGCGTGATGATGAGCCGCCGCCATAGCTTTGAGGTGGTTGATGATGTCGCCGGTTCTGCGCGGGTCAATGTTCTGTCCGCTGAAGTAAACTTTGGGCAAACCTTTGCGCTGTTCAGTCGTCCACGTGTTCCAAAATTCGCCGCAGAAAATGTCGAAGAGAACTTTGTTGCCGAGGAACGAGCCGCCGATACCGAGCGAAACAACCGCGTCGACGTTGTTGCGAATGCGTTCCGTGAAGTCGTGCAGACGTTTGATTGACGCGGGCGAATTCAGATTGAGCTTGCCGTTTTCTTCGGTGATGTAAGGCAGTTTACTGAAATAAACTTTTTCGGGATTGCCGTCTTTGCTGAGGTGCGCTTTGATGAAGCCGCTCTCGCGCATGACTTTTGTCGCCGCATGAGCCGCTTGAATTGCCTCTTTGCATTCGTCGAGGTCGGCTTGAGTAACTTTGCCTTCGCCGAAAAGATTATCGTAGTCGAAACTGAAACCGGATTTTAAAGTAAGAGCCATAAGTTTAATCTCCTTTCAAGCTTGAGAAATTTTTTATCACACAACGGAAGCGACGATGTCTTGAGCCTCTTGCTGAATTTGTTTGAGATGATCTGCGCTGACGAAACTTTCCGCGTAGACTTTGCACATGTCTTCAGTGCCGCTGGGACGAGCCGCGAACCAACCTTTATCGGTGACGACTTTCAAGCCGCCGATTGATGCGCCGTTGCCCGGAGCCTTGGTGAATTTGCCGGTGATTTTCGCGCCTGCCAACGTGTCGGCTTTGAGATTTTCGGGAGCCAATTTGCCGAGAGCAGCTTTCTGATCGGGCGTCGCGGGAGTGTCTTTGCGTGCATAATAGAACGTGCCGAATTTGTCGGTAAGTTCTTTGTGATGTTCGGAAGGATTCTTGCCGGTCTTCGCGGTGATTTCGACGGCGAGCAAGTCCATAATGATACCGTCTTTGTCAGTCGTCCAAACGCTTGCATCTTTGCACAGGAACGACGCGCCCGCAGACTCTTCGCCGCCGAAGCCCATTGAACCGTCAAACAGACCGTCAACGAACCATTTGAAGCCGACGGGAACTTCACAGAGCTTGCGACCGATGTCAGCGGCAACTTTGTCAATCAGCGAGCTTGACACGAGCGTTTTGCCGACCATTGCGTCTTTGCTCCAACCTTCGCGGTGCGTGAAGAGATATTTAATCGCGACGGCAAGATAATGATTCGGATTCATGAGACCTTGCGGCGTAACGATGCCGTGGCGGTCATAGTCCGTGTCGTTGCCAAAAGCAATGTCGTATTTGTCTTTGAGCGCGATGAGATTTGCCATTGCGAACGGCGACGAGCAGTCCATGCGAACTTTTCCGTCATGGTCGGGCGGCATAAAGCTGAACGTGTAATCGATGTCGGGATTGACGACGATAATCGGATTTTTGATTTTGTAAACTTCGTTGATGAGATCCCAATAGAAAATTCCGCTACCGCCGAGTGGATCCGCGCCGACTTTCAAGCCGCTGTTAATGACCGCGTCCATATCGATAACTCTGCCGAGAGCCTCGACGTAAGGGCGCATGTAGTCCATGAAATGCACGTTGTCCATTTTAACGGCTTTCTCGAACGGGACGCGCTTAACAACTTTGTCGACGCCTTGAGCAATAATTTCGTTCGCGCGATTTTGAATGATTTTGGTCGTCTCTGCAGATGCCGGGCCGCCTGTTGTCGGGTCGTATTTGATGCCGCCGTCAGTCGGAGGATTGTGCGAAGGCGTGATAACAATACCGTCAGCCTGTTTAGCCTCTTTGCGTTCGTAGTTGTGTGCGAGAATGATTCTGCTTACGACGGGAGTCGGGACAGGTTTGAAGTCTTCCTGCAAAATGATGTCGACACCATTTGCCGCCAAAACTTCAACGCAAGAACGGAGTGCGGGCTCGGAAAGTGCGTGAGTGTCTGCGCCGATGTACAACGGACCTTGAATCTTTTCGGCGGTGCGATATTCGTAAACCGCCTGCGCGATGGCAAGAATGTGTTGCTCGTTGAAGCTGCGAAGTTTGGAGCTGCCGCGATGTCCGCTTGTGCCGAACGCAACGCCCTGCGTCTTATTTTCCGGGTCCGGCGCGAGAGTGTAGTAATCGCTTATCAAGGACGGAAGGTTGACAACGTTTTTACTCATAATGAGTCCTCCTTTGATTAAAGAAATTTATCGCCACGCTCAATTAGAGCGACTTCGACGTTAAATGACGACGTTGCAGACGTTCAATTCAACCGGCGTATAATTTGAAACTCTGTCGCTGTAGCCGTCGGAATTACTGAAATAATAACTGCCATTGGACAGCCAAAATCTGTAGTTGATGTAATACGGTCTGCCGGAAGGATAGCAAACGACCGTGCAAGTAAAGCCGCCGTAGTATTTGTTAATCGTTTCGGTCATCAAGTAGCCGCGAAGTCCGCTTTCAGGAAAAACTCCGCAGTCGTAGTTGTAAGCTTGAGCAGAATGATTTTGCCCGATCATCAAGGCGAATATCAGAATCATTGCCGAGAAAAATTTTCGCATAAAATCTTCCTCCTCATTCGTCGTGAATTTTCCTGAAGTCATAAAGAATCACGGAGCGAGCTTCCGGCGCGGGATACATAGTCTTAATCAAAAATTCTTCGGTGTAGTCCGTCAAGAAAGGATTTTTCCACCTGTAAGCAGGAGACTGATCTCTATCGATAGGGCGACACCACATAAGAATTTGCTTTTGAGCGGCGTTGCACATGTTAGCGAGAAATTGCGGCAGATGTTCCACGAACTCGGCGGTAAATGCGCAGAAACACGTATCAACTTTAATATCGGGAAAATCTTCGTTAAAATCGCAGGCAATGACTTCGTCGTCGTGCGCTTCATAGTCGACGGGATAATACGCAATGGGGGGGGGTGTAATAGTTTTAAGGAATTTGTCTTTTCTGCAACCGACATCCATTAAGCTCGCGCAGTCGGGAATTAATTTGCTCATTGCGAATGGAAATCTCGTCTCCTTACGCGGCAGACCGGCATCATAAGCGGGACGGAAATTGGGCAGATTGTTGACACGCCAGCCCAAAAGTTTCATTTGCTCCCGCTTGTAATTTCGTATTTCCTCAAGTAGCGGCTTATAAAGATGAAGTCTGCCCGTATCGTCTGCTGCCTGCGGAGCATCCATGCCGGAATGCGAATTAATTTCTATGAGAATTGTTTCACCGTTTTTACCTATGGTAATATCCCAACCGATATGACGCAACTGCGGAATACGTTTTGCCATTTTCTTGATAGAAACAAGTACCTCATTCCAGTAAGGATATTGAAAACCTTTGAAGGTTTTGCCTGTGTCGGGATGTTTTGAACTTCTTTCATGAGAACGATTTATTCCGTCAGAAATAACTATTCCGGTTTTCGGGTCTACTATGAAACAATATCCGCCTCCGTGAAAATTATCCACTACATTTCCCAATCTGCCAAATTTACCGAACGCCATCAAAAAGTGGACAACGTTGTGCACGTCAAGAATAGTATAAACTCTGATTGTGTTGACGGTGTCGGGACAAAACTCCGCCAGAGCTTCATGTTGAGTAAGAATTTCTTCCAAAAGTCTGCCGCGCCCTTTAAGATCAGTAAAAATATTTTCAAGGTCATCATTGGATTCGACATTGATAATCTCGGCACCTTTACCTTGCATACCTCTAACAGGCTTAGAAAAAAATCTTGGGTGTTTTTTTACAAAAAGTTGAAATTCCTCGAAGGAACATTTGCGGACATCGATCCAATCTCTGTGCAAAAAGTCTGCGAAGAATTTATTTGTCTCAGCTTTATCTTTTGCCAGTTTTATTGCCCACGGTTCATTAAATGTTTTGACAAATGTTCGGGCATATATCATCGTTGCAAACTCTTTGCGAGATTCAAACGACTTTGCATAAAACTCATAATCAAAATAATCGACGACAGCGGCACCGTTTTGTATTGAGGCAAAGAGAACATGGTCGCAGAAATAGACATTTAAATCGGTTTTGGTATGTTTAAGCGGCTTTTGCTTTAAGAAATAATCGGAAAAACTTTTGTAGGTCGTTGCAAATTTTTTCGGAGTCCATTTGCGTGTGCGGCGAAGTTTGGTTTTCATAGCCTCGGTCAATTCAAAGTCGTCGCCGAAATAATCGCTCGGCACGTGTTCCTGTGAAGACTGCAATTCGGACGGCACTTCAGGCGGAAATTTCAGCCCTAAGAATTGGCAGACCTTGAAGACGCCTTCCGATAAGCCGTAAATATTTTTCTCCAAATCCACGTTTAAATCCTCCTGAAGTCATACAGAATCACGGAGCGACATAGTCTTAATCAAAAATTCTTCGGTGTAGTCCGTCAAGAAAGGATTTTTCCACCTGTAAGCAGGAGACTGATCTCTATCGATAGGGCGACACCACATCAGAATTTGCTTTTGAGCGGCGTTGCACATGTTAGCGAGAAATTGCGGAAGATTCTCCACGAACTCGGCGGTAAATGCGCAGAAACACATATCGACTTTAATATCGGGAAAATCTTCGTTAAAATCGCAGGCAATGACTTCGTCGTCGTGCGCTTCATAGTCGACGGGATAATACGCAATGGGGGGGGTGTAATAGTTTTAAGGAATTTGTCTTTTCTGCAGCCGACATCCATTAAACTTGCGCAGTCGGGAATTAATTTGCTTATTGCGAACGGAAATCTCGTATCCTTTTGCTGCAAACCGATCTCATAAGCGGAACGAAAATTGGGCAGATTGTTGACACGCCAGCCCAAAAGTTTCATTTGCTCCCGCTTGTAATTTCGTATTTCCTTAAGTAGCGGCTTATAAAGATGAAGTCTGCCCGTATCGTCGGGAGCCTGTTGAATGTTAACATCGGCATTATCATTTGCTTCGACAAAGACTATTTCTGTTTTATTATTTATAGTTATATCCCAACCTATATGGCGTATCTGTGGAACAAGTTTTGCCATCGTAATGACAGTTGCGCGTAGCTTTTCCCAAGAGGGATATTGAAAACCCTTGAAAATTTTGCCACTGTCGGGATGCTTTTGGAAGAATTCGTGTGCATTATTCATTCCATCAGACGTGATTATTCCGCTTTTTGGATCTACAATAACGGAATAACCGCCCCTGGTAAAATTATCTATAGATGTTCCCATTCTGCCGAATCTGCCGCTGGCAGTCAAAATATGGACGACGTTATGCACATCAAGAAAAGTGCATATTCTGAGCGTATTTGTCGTATCGGGGCAAAAAGCCGCCAAATCTTCATGTTGTACAATCACTTCTTCTAAAATACTTTTACTAAAAGTAAGCTCTTCAAATAATTTATTTAAATTTTGATTTGAGTCGACATGAATAATTTGAGCGTTTGTTCCCGAATCTCCGGCAATGGGTTTTGAGAAAAATTTCGGATATTTTTCTACGAAAAGCCGAAATTCCTCGAAAGAACATTTGCGGGTATTAAGCCAATCGCGATGAATAAAATTGGCAAAGAGTTCGTTAGCGTTTGCTTTATTTCGCAATAAAGGTATTGAGCAACGGTCGTTAGATAATACTTCTCTCATTCGTTTATGCCTCTGTGTAAAAAATGTACTCCTTAATGCAAAGGACTTTTTGTAGAAGGCAAAGTAAAAATAATTTTTGATTGCAACTCCATTTTGTTTTGCGGCGAACAACAAATAATCGCAGAAATAAACGTTCATATCGGTTTTAGTGAGTTTGAAACATCTTTGCAGAAAATATTTTTTAGAGAATTTTGCATATTCTTTTTGTAATTTTTCTTCCGTCCATTTGCGCTCGGAACGCAATTTTTTCATCGTTGCCGCGTCCAATTCAAAATCATCGCCGAAATAATCGCTCGGCACGTGTTCAGCGGAAGGATCAAGTTCTTTCGGGACTTCGGACGGGAATTTCAGCCCTAAGAATTGACACGCCTTGAAGACGCCTTCCGATAGGCCATAAATATTTTTTTCAAACGTATCGGACACTTCGATACACCTCCGTTATCAGCCGCGAATAATTGCAAGCAATTCGTCTCGTTTAGCCTCCATTAAAGCTTTGTCGCCGCGTGATTCGACGTTCAAGCGAATGTAAGGTTCAGTTTGTGAGCCGCGCAGATTGAAACGCCACGTCGGGAAGTCGACGCTCAAGCCGTCCACGTGATTGACTTTGCCTTCCGCGCCGTAGATTTTTTCAATGTTCGCCATAATCTCTTTGACCTTGTCGACGCCGCTGACTTTGGTATTAATCTCGCCGCTGACGGGATATTTCGCAAGCCGTTCCGCCATCAACTGCGACAAAGTTTCATCGGTCTTGCTCAAAAGTTCGAGAATCAAAAGCCAAGGAATCATGCCGCTGTCACAATAATAAAAATCGCGGAAATAGTGATGAGACGCCATTTCGCCGCCGTAAACCGCATTTTCCGCACGCAAAGTGTCTTTCATGTAGTTATGCCCGGAACGACACATAATCGGTGTGCCGCCGAGACTTTCGGCAATGTCAATCGTGTTCCAAATGGCGCGCGGGTCGTGAATGATTTTTTCGCCGCGATGTTTCATCAAAAACGCTTCGGCAAGCAAGCCGACCATGTAATAGCCTTCGATGAAATTGCCTTTCTCGTCGAATAAAAAGCACCTGTCAAAATCGCCGTCGAATGCAATGCCGCAGACCGCGCCGCTTGAAATGACAACGTTAGCCGTTTCGTGACGAGCATCGGGCAGCAACGGATTCGGGACGCCGTGCGGGAAGTAACCGTTGGTGTTGTTGTGAACTTTGACAATTTCAAACGGCAAAAATTTTTCCAGCTCATTGATAATCGGACCTGCCGCGCCGTTGCCGGTGTTGATGACGACTTTGAGCGGCTTGAGATTTTTCACGTCAACATAAGAGAGCAAACGCTTTATATAATCGGGCTGAATGTCAATCTTATAAATCGTGCCCGTCGCCTTGCGGAACGACCAATCGCGAGTTTCATCTTCGACCGCCGCTTTAATGTCGAGCAGCCCGGTTTTCGGCGAGACAGGCAACACACCTTTACGGACAAATTTCATGCCGTTGTACTCTTTTGGATTGTGAGACGCGGTTATCATAATTCCGCCGTCGAAATCGTTAAAGCCCGTGGCGAAGTAAATCATTTCGGTGCCGCATTGTCCGATGTCGTAAACGTCGCAACCTGCCTCGGTCAAGCCGCGAGTGAGTGCGTCGTTGAGCGTCGGACCGGAAAGGCGAATGTCATGCCCGACCGCAACTTTTTTCGCGCCAAAAATTTCCGGAAAAACTCTGCCGACGCGATAAGCAAGCTCTTGATTGATGCTTTCGGGATAAATCCCGCGAATGTCGTATGCGCCGAAGCCGGAAGTATTAACTGCCAAATTGTCCACGCTCCTTTAAAACTTTTCCTGTTCCCTATTCCCTGTTTCCAAATTTTTTCCTGTCGAATTTGCAGAAAATTTTTAATGAAACTTCGCTGAAACAATTCACTTACTTTTTGCGGCGGGACTTTTAATTTTTTGGGACGGTGCGGAAAAAATTTTAAAGTCAAGCGTGCAAGTGAGAATGTCGCCGCCTTCAACGGAAAATTTTTCCAAACTGACAAAGCGTCCGCCGTCGAGCACTTCGCGAATAAAATTCAGCAGTGAAATATAATTCGTCTGCAATTTGACCGTCACGACCTGCGATTGAATTTCGTCCGCCGCGTGAATGTCGCCTGCCTGCACCGAAATTAGTCGCGCTTGAGAAAAATCCGCCGCTTGATAAAGTTCGTCGATGAATTTGTCCGGCATGAGCGTCGTCGGCAAAAAAATTTGTGCCGCGTCAAGTTGTCGCTCCGTATCCTCGACGAATGCCGATAAATTTTCGTGACGCTCCTTTAAAGTTAAAATTTCCTGTTCGATTTGCTGAAGTCGCCGCGTTTCAAGTTCCGTCGTCAAAATTTCTCGTTGCATCGGCTCGTAGAAAAATTGTTGCCCGCGCAAATTGTCAGCGTCAGCGGCAGAAAAAATTTTTCGTTCACGTCAAAGCCTCCAGTCGTTTAAAAAATTTCGTGACGTGCCTTGAACTCTGCAGACAAAACTTCTCGTTGCATTGACAGAAAATTTATTGCGCAAGTTGTCAGCGTCAGCGGCAGAAAAAATTTTTCGTTCACGTCAAAGCCTCCAGTCGTTTAAAAAATTTCGTGACATTCGCGAAGTCTCCGCGTTTCAAGCTCCGTCGTCAAAATTTCTCGTTGCGGCAGAAAAATTTATCGCGCATGAAAATTGCCTCGCATCGTGTCCAACAAAATTTGTGCTTGCGGCGTCAAAAGTCGGTCTTTGCGCCATATAAAATTCAAATTCGATTTCAATGGCGGCTCAAGCGGTCGGAAACAAAGTTCCGCGTCGTTTATCAGCTTGTCGATTGAAATTGGATAGCCCAAACCTTCGCGCGCCAAAATCGCCGCGTTGTATAGCAGATTGTAAGTTGCGACGACGTTAAATTTTTCAAGCGAATCGCCGAACCATGCGGGATATTCTTCGCGCAAAGCCTCACGCGACAAAATCAGCGGCAAGTGAATCAAATCTTCGACCGTGAAAAATTTTTTCTCGGCAAGTAAATCGTCGCGGCGCAAAATAATTCCCCAAACGTCCTGCGCGGGCAAAGTCAGCGAATTGTACTTCGACGCGTCAACAGTCTGCAACGTGATATGAAAATCCAGCAAGCCGTTATCAAGCCGAAAGTACGTGTCCTCGAAATTTCCGCTGTACAAATTGAAACGGACGTGCGGATATTTTTCATGAACAGCTTTTGCGGCACGAGCAAGATATTTTATCGCGTCGGACTCCGCGCAGCCAATGTAAACGTCGCCGCGAATCTCATCAGCCGTGAACTCAAGTTTGGCGTCGTGAACGAGCTGCAAAATTTCATCGGCACGTTTTAGCAGTCGCAAGCCGGCGTCCGTGAGCTTGACGGAATATTTCCCGCGCTCAAAAAGTTTCTTGCCGAGTTCGTCTTCCAACAGCTGAATTTGCCGCGTGACGTTCGGTTGAGTGACAAAAAGTTTTTCTGCGGCGCGAGTCATGTTGCCTTCGCGAGCCACCTTAACAAAATATTCCAGAGCTTTTATCTCCACGTTTCCACCGCCATAAAAATTTTTTAGCGCGACGATAAGCAACGCTGAATTTACTTTCGACGCAAAAATTATATAATCGGCAAAACGACAAGTAAAGGAGTGCGGCAACATGTTCAAGCTTAAAAAGTCCGTGATGTTGGCGGCGATATTGGCGGGAGTGATTTCAATGGGAAGTTTCGGCGAAGTTTCGGCGGCACCGATGAATTCCGTGACTTCAACGACGATGGTTAATTGCACGATAAAAAATTTGTCGGACGACACGCGCGTTTTCAAAGTCGACAAGTCGATTCAAACAAAGTTCGTGACGTTCCGCAACCGTTACGGCATTGACGTTGCCGGGCATCTCTACCTGCCGAAAAATTTCAATCCCGATAAAAAATATGCCGCGATAGTCGTAAGCGGCGCGTTCGGTGCGGTCAAGGAGCAACATTCGGGACTTTACGCGCAGGAGTTCGCTAAAGCCGGTTTCGTGGCAGTGGCGTTTGATCCGTCATTCACGGGCGAGAGCGGCGGCAACGTTCGCAATGTCGGTTCGCCCGAAATTTTCACGGAAGATTTTTCTGCGGCGATTGATTTTGTCGGAAGTTTGGCTTACGTTGACAAAGAAAAACTCGGAGCGATGGGAATTTGCGGCTTGAGCGGCCCGGCGGTCACTGCGGCGATTAACGACGTGCGAATCAAAGCCGTTGCGGTCTCGGCAATGTATGACATGGTCGACAGCATTCGCAACCACTATCAAGGCGATTACTACACGCCCGAACAGCGCGAAGTCGTCAAAAAATATCTCGCCGATATGCGTTGGCAGGAAGTCGCGGCAGGAAAAACTTTGCCCGGCTATCACGAGGTGCCCGTCGTCAACGGTGAGGCTGTTCACGCCGACGGAAAACTTTTCCCTGAAAAATTGCCCGCAAATGTCGATTCGGTCACCAAAGAATTTTTCGATTACTATCGCGGCAGAGCATTTCATCCTCGCGCAATAAATTCAAATGCGATTTGGTCTTCGACGACTCCTTACGGATTCTTCAATTTCCCGTTTGATACTCACGTTGAAGAACTTTCGCCGCGTCCGATTATGTTAATCACCGGCGACAAAGCGCACTCGAAATATCATTCCGACAATCTTTACGCTCAAGCGAAGTCTCCGAAAGAAATTATCGTTGTGCCCGGCGCGACACACACCGATTTATACGACCAAATGGATAAAATTCCGTTTGATAAGCTCAACAAATTTTTCCGCGACAATCTCAAATAAATTTCACGGCAAAATTTTATAATCGGCAAAACGACAAGTAAAGGAGTCTTGAGCATGAGGACTTCACTAAAAAAAATTTTGACTGCCGCACTGTGTGCCGGAGTGATTGGCGTGCCGATTGGCGGCGTTGATGCGGCAAATCCTTCCGACGCGACGAATTCTTCCACGAGCAAAATCAAAGTCGAAAATCTCAAACTCGTCAAAGATTGGGACAAAGTCTTTCCGAAAAGCGACGAGGTCAATCATCGCAAAGTTACGTTCGTGAATCGCTACGGAATAACGCTTGCCGCCGATTTGTACGAGCCGAAAAATTATTCGGGCAAACTTGCGGCGATAGCTGTTGCCGGGCCTTTTGGAGCTGTCAAGGAGCAAAGTTCAGGGCTTTACGCGCAGATTATGGCTGAACGCGGTTTCTTGACGATTGCATTTGATCCGTCGTTCACGGGCGAAAGTGGAGGATATCCTCGATTTGTTGCCTCGCCCGATATTAATACTGAAGATTTTTGCGCGGCGGTCGATTTCCTGTCCACGTTGCCGAATGTTGACGCGAATCGAATCGGCATAATCGGAATTTGCGGTTGGGGCGGCTTGGCTCTCAATGCGGCGGCGATTGACACGCGAATTAAGGCGACAGCTTCTTTAACGATGTACGATATGAGCCGCGTTATGGCGAACGGTTATTTCGACTACGACAAAGATTCAGCGACGCTTGCTGCCGAACGTCAAACCAATCGCGAAAATTTGAATCGTCAACGCACCAAAGATTATGCGAACGGAATTTATACGCGTGCAGGCGGTGTCGTTGATGATCCTTCGCAAATGCCGCAGTTCGTCAAAGATTATTATGCATATTACAAAACTCCTCGCGGCTATCACAAACGTTCGCTGAATTCAAATGCCGGTTGGAACACGACGACGGCTTTATCCTTTATGAACATGCCGCTTTTAACTTACATTGACGAAATAAAAAATCCCGTGCTGATAATTCACGGCGAAAAAGCTCACTCGCGATATTTTTCAGAGGACGCCTTCAAAAAGTTGACGGGCGATAACAAAGAGCTCGTGATTATTCCCGGCGCGAATCACATTGATTTTTACGACAACACGAACAAAATTCCGTTCGACAAGCTCGAAAAATTCTTCCGCGACAATTTGAAATGAACTCGTCACGACAAAATTAAATCCCTCGTCAATTTCTTGGCAAGGGATTTTTGTTTGCGAAAAAAATTTTTAATCGGCAGTGAACGGCAAGAGCGCGATGTTGCGAGCACGTTTGATGGCGATTGTCACTTGACGCTGATGTTTGGCACAGTTGCCCGAAATGCGTCGCGGAAGAATCTTGCCGCGTTCAGTCGTGAAACGGCGGAGCTTTGCCGCGTCTTTGTAGTCTATGTTCTCAATTTTATCGACGCAAAACGCACAAACTTTCCTGCGCGGGCGTCGACCTCTTTCTCTGCGCATCTTCAATCCTCCTTAGCTGTGAATTCAAAACGGCGTGTCTTCCGGGTCAATTGGTTCGCCGCCGAATCCGTAATCGTTTCTTTTTGGCGGAGCAGTGTTGCGTTCCTCGTAAGGTTGCGTGTCGCGCGGTCTGGAATAATCGTCGCCGCTTGAGCTGTCAGCGCGTTTGGAACCGGCAAATTCAATGTTGTCGACTAAAACATCAACCGCATTAACTTTAACGCCGTCCTTGTTCTCGTAGCTTGACGTTTGCAAACGACCTTCGACGAGGACACGCGTGCCTTTTATCATGTAGCGTCCGCAAAATTCGGCAGTCTTTTCCCACGCGACAAGATTAAAAAAATCTACGGCGTCTTTGTCTTTGCTGAACATGCGACGAACTGCAATGCCCATGCGAGCAAAAGCTTTGCCCGTCTGCGTGTAGCGAACTTCAACGTCGCGCGTCAAATTGCCGGAAAGAAAAACCTTATTCATCGCCAGCCTCTTTCTCGTCAGAACGAACAATCATGTGCTTGAGAATCTCGTCGGTGATTTTCATGACGCGATCGCATTCGGCAACGCACGCAGGTTCGCACGTCACGTAGAACAGCACGTAAAAGCCTTCGGACTCTTTTTTGATGTCGTAAGCGAGACGACGTTTGCCCCAACGATCTTCCTTAGTGATCTTGCCGCCGTTAGCCGCAATAAGTTTGGAGAATTTGTCGATAACGGCGTTGGTTGCCTCTTCTTCCATTGAACGGATGATGAAGATAACTTCGTACTTCCTCAACTGAAACACCTCCCTTTGGTCTGTCGGCTCGTCAACTTTCAACGAGCAGAGAGTAATTGCTTGACGGGCAGGAATTATATCACCGAAAATTTTTTTAGGCAATGCATGACGGAAATTTTTTTATCGGTTAAGGCGTGCGGTTGGCAGTCCAATCGCTCTGCCGTAAAATCCAACGTCGCGAAGCAGTAAAAGCCCATGCACCACGACTTGTGTCGCGTGGCTGATTTAATAATCGAACGTCCGATTTGTCGTAACGAGTTATTACGGCAGTTCCGGCAAATTTCGCGTGACTGCCTCTAAAACGAGTTCTTGCTTGTGAAGACTTGCCGCCGTGTCCAAATCCGCCGCGCTGTTCTCCGTGATGCCTTTGATGTACGACTGCCACGCCAAAATCGTGACGCGAGTCGATTCTTGACGCAATCCCGCAAAATATTGTGCGCCTTGCGGTATCGGAACTTCATCGAGTTCAGCTTGACGGCTCTCAAGTGCGGGAATCAGCGTGTCCGTGATGTAAGCAGAGACTTCGGCGCGCTGATCCGTCGTCATAATTCCGTAAGATGATTTTTGCATTGAAATGAACGTATTCTGCGCGGACTCAAACGTTTGATTGTAGCGGTAAACAATTTCTTCCGTGGCGTCAATGTAATCGGCAAGATTTTTGCGCAGGAGCGGCGAGACGGCGTCAAGATAACCGCGATAGTTGTCGACGCTGACGATTTTCCAATCGCTGCCGCTAAGGTTGAACGTAAAGCCCGGCAAATTAAATTTCTGCCCGAAGAATTCAACTTCAGAGCCGCCGACGTTAAAACTTTCGTTCGCCAAATCTTTTAACGTAACCTTCAGCACGAACGGCACTTGCGTATATTCTTCAACGACGCTGAATGTTGCGGCAGCCTCTTCGCCGAGATGTTCGACGCTCTCAAGTTCAATCAGCGACGTTTGGCGAATCAAACTGCGGTCAAGCAAAAGATCATAGTCAATGCCGAGCTGTCGACCTTTCAAAATTTCGCCGGGCAGTGTCCATTGCCGCGTGTCGATGTAAGTGTTGATGACTTTGACCGCACCTTGACACATTTGCCGACGAATCAGCACGTAAAAATTTTCAAAGAGACTTCGCTCGCGTTCAGAAAGATTCGTGTCGTATTTGAACAAATCGCTCGTCAAATCGTCGTAAGCCTTGAGCGTGATTGAGTTCAAATCGACGTGCCGACGAAAAGTTTCCGCGTCACCGGATTTATAAGCAGAAATCATTTCTTGCATGGCATATTCGGGCGTCTTGGTGTAAACGGAATGATACAAAAATACACCGCTCAACGCCAGAATAAACAAAAATAAAACGAACAGCCTTTCGCGACGACGACGCCTGCGCCGAGCCTCAAGCCGCATTCTCCATGTATAATCGTCCATAAAATTTTAACCCTGAAAGATTTTTCTAAGCTCAACGAGCGAATAATAATCGGCGAAATCGGAATTGAGCGGCGTGACGGAAACATAACCTTGATTGACCGCGTGAATGTCGGTGCCTTCGCTGTCGTCAAGGTCGCAAGCAGTCCCGCCGATTTTAAAATACGTTCGCCCTTCGTCATCGGTGCGGCTTTTGAAGGCGTTGAGATAATCGCGGCGTCCTAAACGAGTCAGCAACAGTTCAGCCTTGTTCGTGCGGAATTTTTTCGGGAAGTTGACGTTGTGCAGGAAAATTTCGTTTTGAACGGCTAAAACTTTTTCCAGATAGTAAATCGTCAGCTCCGCTATCTCGTCGAAAGGAATTGTTGACTCTCTGTCACGCGAAACGGCAATCGACGGAATTTCATGCAGAAAACCTTCCAATGCCGCGCCGACAGTTCCCGAATACAAAACGTCCGTGGCGAGATTTGCTCCGTCGTTTATGCCGCTGATTAAAGCGTCGAATTTTTCAGTACTCAAAGCCTCAAGGTAAATCTTGACGCAATCGGTTGGTGTGCCGTCAAAAAGCCAGCCGTCAAAGTCGGGATTGTCCAGGCGTTTGTATTCGACTTCGCGCAGGACGCTCAACGCATGAGCCATTCCGCTCTGCTGATACATCGGCGCAGTTATCGTCACGGAGTGCCCGTGAGCCTTCAACGCGTTCGCCATTGACCAAAGTCCCGCGCTCTGAATTCCGTCGTCGTTCGTCAATAAAATTTTCAAAGTATCACCCCATGATATTATCAATACGCCGCTCCTTGCCAAAAAATTTTCGCTGTGATAAATTGGCGGAAAACTTTTGGGAGATGGCGATGCATGAAAAAATTTTTGTCAACGTTTTGTTTAATAGGTCT
>CAJOHG010000046.1 GCA_905234395.1 uncultured Selenomonadaceae bacterium | reverse complement strand
CAAATCGCCTTGAACTTGACAATCGACGGCAAAGGAAAATTCGTCACGGCGAGCATCGGAATTGCCATTGCTCCCGACAGCGGTCGCGATTACGAAAGTCTTTTCGAGGCGGCGGACAAAGCAGTTTATCACGTCAAGAACAACGGAAAGAACGGTTATTATTGTCAGCTCTTCGCCGATAAAGACGAGGACGATTGAAATAAAAATTTTCCCGACGTTCAAACGAGCGACGGGATTTTTTTTTGCTGCGAATCATTCGCTCAAAAATTTTTTGACAAATGGCGGCAATGTATTTAGAATCACAGCGTATGAAATTTATTGCGGAGGACTCTGATGAATCGGCGCAAACTTTCTTTATTTACATTGTGGGCATTGGCATTCGGTTGTTGCATTGGTTGGGGATCGTTCATGATGCCGGGCACGACTTTTTTGCCGACGGCGGGCACTGCAGGCACAGCGATTGCAATTCTAATCGGCGCACTCATCATGATTCTTACTGCCTACAACTATCATTTCGTCATGCAACGCAATTCCGACGCGGGCGGCGTCTTCACGTTCACGAAAAAAATTTTCGGCAACGACAACGCTTTTTTCTGCGCATGGTTCCTTTGGATTGCCTATGTCTCGCTTTTGTGGGCCAATGCGACTGCCGTAACGCTCATGGGCAGAAATTTAATCGGCGACGCGTTGCAAATCGGTTTCCATTACAATTTCGCGGGCTACGACGTTTACGGCGGCGAAGTCTTTTGCACAATCCTTTTGCTGTGGATTTTCGGCGTCCTCTTTGCAAGATTGGGCACGCTGTCCGAATCGCTGGTTAGAATTGCGGCGGTAGTCCTGTTCGTCGGCGTGACGGCATGTTTCCTTTCCGCCGCAAATGTCGCGCCCGAATCTCCACGATTTTTTTTCACGAACGACGAATCTCCGCTGAAACAAGTCGCCATGATTCTCGCGCTGATTCCGTGGGCATTCATCGGCTTCGAGACGATTTCGCAATACACGCCCGAATTCAAAGCAAACGTGCGAAAAATTTTCCCGCTGATGATTGCGGCGATAATCTGCGCGGCGATGGTCTACGTTTTGATGACGCTCTTGGCGACGTTGAATTTTCCCGAACGTTTCACAAGTTCCGCCGCGTATCTTAAAAATTTGCAGACTTTGACGGGCATTGAACAGGTGCCGACTTTTTATGTCGTGTCGAAAACTTTTGGCAGCGGCGGAGTTTTGATGTTGGGCGTGGTAGTTTTGTCCGCACTGATAACGAGCATGATCGGCTACTATCGCGCCGTCGGCAACTTGACGGTCGAATTTGCCAAAGAAAATATTTTGCCCGGCTGGTTCTCATTTGAAAGACACGCCGCGATTTTTATTTTTGTCACGTCGGTGATTGTGCCGTTCTTCGGACGGACGGTTGTCGGTTGGCTGACGGACGTCACGACGATTGGCGCGACGATTGCTTACGGTTATACTTCCGCCTGCGCTTATCGACTTGCTCGCGATGAAAATAATCGGCTTGCAAAATTCACGGGACTCGCGGGAATAATTTTCGCGATTCTGTTCACGTTTTTCCTAATCATTCCTAACTTGTGGTCAATCAATGTTTTGTCGCAGGAAAGTTATTTTATCTTGGCGATTTGGGGACTGCTCGGTCTTGCGTATTTTAACTTCCTCTTCAAGCACAACGAAAAAAATTTTGGCACGTCGCCGGTCGTGTGGCTGGTTATGTTCTTCCTGATTTTTTTCTCCGGCTTGATGTGGATGCGCGAAAAAATGCACGATGAGCTGGTGATTTTCATTGAGCGGACGAACGAATTTTATTCAAGCAATTCAATCGCGCCGCGCTATGCATTCATGGGCAAACAAATCGCCGAAATGCGGGACGTTTTGCTGGAAAATTCGATGATTCTGCTGACGGTAACTCTTATCGCGTTGCTGTTTCTCGTGCAGATTTACACGCGAATTCAACGCAAAGAAATGCACGCATTGGAAGAAGAGAAACGTCGCGCGGAAGAAAGTTCACGCGCAAAATCAACGTTCCTTTCAAACATGAGCCACGACATAAGAACGCCGATGAACGCGATTATCGGCTACACGACACTTGCTCAACGCGATGACACGACTTTTGCGCAGATGAAATCGTTCATGGCGAAGATTGACGTTTCCGGCAAGCACCTGCTCGATTTGATAAACGACATCCTCGAAATGAGCCGAATCGAATCCGGGCGCATGGAATTGGAGCCGTCGGAAGTTGACCTTAAAAAAATTCTCGACGACCTTAAAACGATGTTTCAAACGCAAATGGAAGCCAAGGGCGTTTCGTTCACCGTCGACGCGTCAAAAATTCGTCATCGCTTTGTTAATTGCGACAAGAGCCGTTGGAATCGCGTCCTGCTGAATCTCGTCGGCAATGCTTACAAATTCACGCCTTCGGGTCAAAGTGTCGCTGTCACGATGTCGGAGCTTGACGACGGAAAATTTTCTCTAAGCGTCAAAGATACGGGAATCGGCATGTCGCAGGAGTTCGCGAAGAAAATTTTCAATGCCTTTGAACGCGAGCGCACGTCGACTGTCAGCGGCATTCAAGGCACCGGGCTCGGCACCGCGATAACAAAAAATATCGTCGAACTTATGGGCGGCACCATTGACGTTATCACGGAAAAAGGCGTCGGCACGGAATTTATCGTTCACGTCGCCTTTGAAATCATTGACAAGCCCGAAGTCGTCACGGAGCCTGAAGTCGTCGATAAGCCCGAAATTGACGCTCAGCCCGCGCAGATTGACTTCAACGGCATAAAACTTTTGCTCGTCGATGATATTGAAGTCAACCGCGAAATTGCAATGATGATGCTCGGCGAATTCGGCTTTGAAATTGAAACGGCGATTAACGGACAAGATGCGGTCGACAAGGCGTCGAAGTCGGCTTTCGATTTAATTTTGATGGATGTACAAATGCCGATTATGAACGGCTACGAGGCGTCGAAAAAAATTCGCGAACTCGGTATCACGGTGCCGATTATCGCAATGACGGCGAACGCAATGCCCGAAGACGTTAAACGTGCTCATGCGGCGGGAATGAACGACCACATTGCCAAACCGCTTGACTTGCCCAAAATGATGACGACAATTCAGAGCGTGCTGAAAAAATAATTTTAAGGAGCCGATTTATTGTGGAGCTTCAATATCTGATTTTCATGGTGATAATTCTGGCGTTAATCTTCGACTTCATCAACGGCTTTCACGACACCGCCAACGCCATTGCAACATCCGTAAACACCCGCGCCCTGCATCCGAATCATGCGATAATGATGGCGGCGGGTTTAAATTTTTTTGGCGCAATGGTCTCAACGGGCGTCGCGAAGACAATCGGCGGCGATATTGTCAGCTCGGCGAGTCTCATCAACGAAAAAATCATCATTGCCGCGCTAATCGGAGCGATAATCTGGAATTTGCTTACGTGGTGGTTCGGCATTCCGTCGAGTTCGTCGCACGCGCTAATCGGCGGTTTAATCGGTGCAGTGCTAATTTCCGTCGGCATGAGCGGCTTGAATTGGTACGGCATTGGCAAAATCGTCGCGGGACTTATCGCGTCTCCGGCAATCGCATTCGTCACGGGCATTATCATCATGAACATCATCTTCCGCCTGTTTGAAAAGTTCCCGCCGAATTTCATCAACGACAAATTCCGCAAAATGCAAGTCGTCTCTGCGGCAATGATCGCCTTTTCAAACGGCTCAAACGATGCGCAAAAGTCAATGGGCATTATCACGCTTGCACTTTTCAGCGGCGGCTACATTTCCGAATTCGAGGTGCCTCTTTACGTCAAAATTCTCTGCGCGGGTGCAATGGCGATTGGAACGGCGTCCGGCGGCTGGCGAATCATAAAAACCGTTGGCGGAAAAATTTTCAAGCTTGAGCCTCCGAGCGGCTTTGCGGCTGATTTGAATTCGTCTTGCGTAGTTTTCGGCGCAACGCTGCTGCATTTGCCCGTTTCGACGACGCACGTTGTCAGCGGCTCAATAATGGGCGTGGGCACAGCTAAACGAGTGAACGCAGTCCGTTGGGGCGTCGCTCAACAAATGGTCAAAGCTTGGGGCATGACAATTCCAATCACGGCGGCAATCGGCGCATTGACTTTCGCGGCGGTCGAGGCAGTTTTTTAAACGACATTGGCAAAACAAAAAGGGATAAGAGTTTTTACGGCTCCTATCCCTTTTAATTTGCGGTCGTTCAATAAATTCAGAGCTCTTCGCGGCGCATGAGCATGAAACAATAATCTGAAAGGCGATTGAGAAAAATTTTGTCCGACGCGTGAATTTGCTCCGACTTCGACAGCTCGCAAGCAAGACGTTCGGCGCGACGAGTGATTGTCCGTGCCAAATCCAATTTACAAGTTCAATTCAGAGCTCTTCGCGGCGCATGAGCATGAAACAATAATCTGAAAGACGATTGAGAAAAATTTTGTCCGACGCATGAACTTTTTCCAATTTCGACAGCTCGCAAGCAAGACGTTCGGCGCGACGAGTGATTGTTCGTGCCAAATCCAAGAACGCTCCGCCTTTTGTGTTGCCGGGAATTATGAACTCTTTCAGCGGCGGCAAGGTGCTGTCCAATGCGTCCATTTCCGATTCAAGTTTTTCAACGTCTTCGGCTGTGATTGTCGGCTCACGATTCAAGCTCGCGAAGTCCGCCATTAATCGCGGCAACATTTTTTGCACGTTGAAAATTTTTTCGCGCACATCGTCGACGGTCACGAATGCCCGCGCCAATCCCAATGCAGAGTCCGCTTCGTCAATCGCACCGTAAACTTGCACGCGCAGAGAATTTTTTTCGACGCGTTCGCCGGTATAAAGGCTCGTCAAACCTGCGTCGCCGGTCTTAGTGTAAATTTTCATCAGCGCACCTCCGACAGTTGAAAACTTTCTGAACGTGTGGTATTATTTCGCGCGAAAGACAGAGCTCGGTAGCTCGGCTTCCTCTCGAAAAGAGAGGGGGGTGACATCATGGACAAATTCGACCGGATCAACCTTATACTCAATCTTATTCAAACCATCGTGATGTTACTTATGTACTTGGATTAATCAAGTGCGAAAAAAGCCGCTCGCGACGCGGCTTCCTAACGATTCACCTATATTAATCGGGAGGGAGTCGACGCGGTAAACCCGACGCCCTGCCTTTCGTTTTGTCTTATTGACTGCGGAAAATTTATCACAGTCAAGCGCGACTGTCAATCAAAAAAAAATAAGCCGCACTGTGCACGGCTTACGCAATGTCGTTGATAAGTCAACCGATGAGCACCTGTCCGAAATAAACGACCGCGCCCATAAAAATTACGAACGGAATGTAAATTTTCACCGCGAACGCCAAAAGTTGAGAGTCAGCACCTTTGACGCCGATAGCCGCAGAACCAATCGCGATTGACAGCGGAGAAATCATCTTGCCCGCGCAGGCACCCGTTGCATTTGCCGCAGCAACCCAAGCTTGAACCGTGTCATTCGCGCCGATAGCTTGCGAGGCAATGACTTGCAACTTGCCGAAAAGAACGCAGCTTGACGTTGCCGAACCTGTTATGTAAGTTCCTACCGAACCTAAAAACGCCGCAATCAGAGGATAAGCCGTGCCAGTCGCCGCAACCGCCGTATCTGCAATTTGTCCCGTCATGCCGCTGTAGCCCATAACTTTTGCCGTGGCGATAACCGCGATAATCGTGACCATCGTGAATTTTAAGCCGTTGACAGTTTTTTTCAGCACGCCGAACATTTCGCCGAAACTTGCGCCTTGCTTGGCACCGGCAATGAACGCCGCGAGCATTATCAGCACGCCGGGTGTGTTAATCCAGACGAAAGTATACGGTGCGCCGCCTTCGCCGTTGTAAATCGGAACTGCCGACTTGAATTGCATGAGGAACGAGTTAATCGGCGGGACAAGTTTGCTCGTGAACAGCAGGAAGAAGAAAATCAGAATGAACGGCAGGCAAGCGTTGAGACCTTGAGCCGTCGTGATTTTCGCGTGAGCTTGGTCTTCCATTGCGAATTCGGGATCGTTTACGGGAAATTTCTTCGCGAGGAAAACTATCGTGCCCATTGTGCAAATCGCGCCGGCGACAACTGCCAATTCCGGGCCGACGAACATTGACAACGCGAATTCGGGCAAAAAGAATGCAAGTCCCGCTCCCAAGCACATCATCGTCATCCCGCGCAGTGAACCGAGTCCGCCGCCGGTAACGATAACCATCAGCCACGGACACAGCAACGTTAAGACGCCGAGCTGAAGTGAAGTGAACGTCGCCAACTGCATTGGATCAAAGCCCGTGACGGAAGCCAACGTGACGAGCGGAATGCCGATTGAACCGTAAGCCGTCGGAACAGAGTTTGCAATCAGACAGACCGAGACGGACAGAATCGGATTGATACCGATGCCCGCGAGCATTCCCGCAGGAACCGCGATAGCCGTGCCGAAGCCCGCCATGCCTTCGAGGAAGCCGCCGAATCCCCAACCGATTAACAGAATCAGCACGCGCTTATCGTGACTGACACTCGTCAACATGTCTTTAATCGTGTCCATTGCTTTTGTGTGCAGCGTCAAGTTGTAGGTGAAAATTGCCGCAACGATAACCAACAGGATTGGCCAACACGCCAGCGCAACGCCTTCGAGCACGGATTCAATCGCCCGAACAGTTTCCATGTTCCAGACGCCGATACCTGCCGCCAGAGATATTGCCAGTGCCGCCAAACACGCTTTCCACGCCGGCATTTTAATTACGCTAAGCGCAATCACCAGCCACAAAATCGGCGACAGCGCAAGTAGAAACATCAATTTCCCCGACCTCCTTATGAACCAGAAAGAAAATAATTCCATGCCGCACTTTTCTATGACGGGCAAAAAAATTCCTGCTTATTGAAAATTTTCTGTCAATAACACTGCAGAATAAAACTAAAACTCCCTTCCGCACGAAGAAGAGAGTTTTTTTGTTGCATGTATGAATTAAATTTTGTAGCCGCGCGGCGTGAGCATGAAGCCCGACTTGATAAAAGTCTGCGAGTTGCCGATTATGACGAGCGAAAACATGTTGACATCTTCCGCCGTGAAATTTTCCAGCGTGGAAAGAATTTTTGTTTCGCCGATTCGTCCCGCGTTGGTCACGATGCCGACGGGCGTATTTTTGTCGCGGAACTGCAGAATAATTTTTTGCACCTCGCCCAGTTGATTGACGCGGCGTTTACTTTTGGGATTGTACAGCGCGATAACGAAGTCACCTTGAGCCGCCGAATAAACGCGACGTTTGATAAGCTCCCAAGGCGTCATGAGATCGCTTAAACTTATGATTGCAAAATCGTGCATGAGTGGTGCGCCCAGAATTGCCGCCGCCGCATTGACGGCAGAGACGCCCGCGATAATTTCAAATTGCGGTCTGTTGTTTTCGGGTAAATCCAAAATCATTTCCAGGACGAGTCCCGCCATGCCGTAAACGCCCGCATCGCCGCTTGATACGACCGCCACGCAGTGACCCGTCAAAGCTTCGTTGACAGCAAGTTGAGCGCGTTCGACTTCCTGCATCATCGCGCGCCCGATAATTTTTTTCCCGCCGATAATTTTTTCAATGAGCTTGATGTAAGTGTTGTAGCCTGCGACGACTTGCGAAGATTCAATCGCCCGACGTGCACGCGGTGTTAATTCGTCGAGTGAACCGGGTCCAAGCCCGACGACAAAAATTTTTCCCATGATAACTCCTAAACAGTTGCCGTTGCCGAAAATTGTTTGCTCATTGGATGCCTCGTCACGTTGCAAATTTTTCCATGATAACTCCTAAGCAGTTGCCGTTGCCGAAAATTGCATGCTCATTGGATGCCTCGTCACGTTGCAAATTTTTTCCATGATAACTCCTAAGCAGTTGCCGTTGCCGAAAATTGTTTGCTCATAACTTCTAATCCATGACGATTTTCTTCGCGCCGACAAATCGAGTTTTCCAATAATCATCAAACAAATCGCTGATGGTGACGCCGCGACTTGATGACGCGTGCAGAAATTTTCCGTTGCCGACGTAAATTCCGCAGTGTGAAACGCCTTCCGTGTACGTCGTGAAGAAAACCAGATCGCCCGCCGAAAGTTGACCGCGTCCGACCTCTACACCCAGATTGTATTGTTCATCGGCAAGGCGCGGAATCGTCAAGCCGTTCATCTTGAAGACGTATTGCAAGAGTCCCGAACAGTCAAAGCCGTTTGGAGTCGTGCCGCCGAAAACGTAAGGGACGCCCATGAAAGTCTGCGCCGTCGCGACAATCGCATTGCCCTGTTCGACGCTTATAAAACTTTTCCCGAACGGTGCAGTCGACGGATTGTCCGTGACTTTCGGAGCAGGATTAGGCGCAAGTTTCACGGGCGGAAGAATGAGTCCTTTTTTCTCTTTAGCCTTTCGCAGAGCACGCCACGTGACATTAGTGACGACGCCGGTAACGCTGATTTTGTTGTCGCGTTGAAATGCGGAAACTGCGCGTTCAGTTTCGGCACCGTAAACGCCGTCAAGCTCTGTGATGTTGTAACCAACAAGGAAAAGTTTTTTCTGCAGGATAAGCACGTCGTTGCCGCGAGAGTTTTTCGACAGCGTGGGCGAGGCGAGTGCCGTCGGACTCATCAGCGTCAGTGCAATGACGACGGTCGCTAAAAATTTGAATCTCATCGCATCGACCTCCAAAGGTGCAATGCGTAATGTCCTTTGTTATCTCCTCCTTAAAAGCTCCAAGCTCAAGCCGAAAGCTGCCATTGCGCATTGCTAAATGAATTTGAACGAAAACTTTCGTCGCGGCTTAAGGTAACCGGTCAAAAAAATTTCCTCGTCCAGAACACGCGCCGCAATGTTGACACGCCCGTCGGCAGGCAACACATCCTGAACTATTTGAACTTCGCCGGCGTACCGTCCGAAGTTTTCGTTGTCAATCGTCACGTCGCCGAAAGTCCGTTCAATTTCCAAATCATCGGGCGGAATTGTCACGCCGATCTCTTTAAGATATTGACGACCTTCAACGGCGCGGATTACAGATTTTGCGACATCTGCGCGGCGAGTGAATTTGCGACTCAAAATTTCGGCGACAGTCAAATCGTTGCTCAAAAGTCGTGCGCGGAAGACAATCTCGTCGTCTTGAATCGCCGCAACTGCCTGCAACTCGTCTTGCGTAGGTTGACCGTCGCCGATGATGATAAAATCGGTGCCGAGTGCCGCCAAAAATCGCGCAGATAAATCGGTAGAAAAATTTCTGCAGTCTTCAAGCGTCGGAAGTCCCGCACGCAACGGAAGACGACGTTTGCCGTCTTGACTTGGCACGAACGCTCCGACAGAAATTCCGAAGTCGTGAAGAATTCGATTCTGGTTGTCGAAAAAATACGTGTCGAGCCCGGTGCAAGGGTGCGGATAAAAATTGTGGAGCGCGGAAATATTTTTGAAGTTCGCCTCAAGCTCAAGCAACTTGTCTAGAAATTCTTCGGTGATTGTCGACGCGTTGAGCTGAATCTTGCGCTTGTGACTCAACTCGGCGACTTGTTCAACGGTAAATCCGTCGTCAAGCCGCAACGTCAAGCCGTCAACGTCGTATTGTGAAAAATTTTCCGCGTTCACGTCCAAAATAATTTCAAAGCCATTCGCAACGGCTGTCGCCAAAATATCCGCGAAGTCGTCTTGAAAAGTCTCGGTGTTTTCAGATTCGGGAATAAGCGCGGACGTGAACAATTTCTTGAATCCGAGAGCCGCCGCTTGCTCAATCAACGAAAGATTTTCTTCAATGTCGTAGTCAAGCCCGGCGTAAATCGATATACCATTTTTCATGAGACAATCTCCTTCATGTGCGAAAAATTTTATTCAAGTCGAATCGTTGAGTTAATGTGCCACGGAGCTTGTCGTCGGTTGCCTGCAGCAGACCGCAAAGGAACTCCGTTTGAATCGAATCCGTTCTGCATAAGACAATCCTCTTAAAAAATTTTTATTCACGGTCAAGCATTGAGTTAATCCTGTTGAGGCGGTCGCGGAGTTTATCGTTGGTCGCCTGCACGCAAATCATCAAGTTGCCGCGAACTTTGCCGATTTTAATCATTGCCGCCGTCGTCAACATGTTGAGCACCATTTTTGTCGCGGTACCGGCTTTCATGCGCGTGGAGCCCGTCAAAGCCTCTGCACCGGTCACAGGCGTTATTGCGATGTCAACGATTTTTGCCAGCGCGGAATTTTCTACGCAGGACACGCCGACAGTTATCGCGCCGAGATTTTTTGCAAATTCAATGCCGCCCAAAACATAAGGCGTTCTGCCCGACGCAGTGATACCGACGAGCACATCAGCCGCGCAGAAATTTTTTTCGGTCAAGTCGCGTTCGGCAAGGTTACGATTGTCTTCCGCACCTTCGACGGCACGAATCAGCGCACCTTCACCGCCGGCGATAAGACCTTGCACCATTTCATACGGCACGCCAAAAGTCGGAGGGCATTCGGACGCGTCAAGCACACCCAATCGCCCGGAAGTCCCTGCGCCGATATAAAACAACCTTCCGCCACGAGTGAAACTTTCCGCGATAACGTCGACAGCGCGAGCAATTTCCGGCAAGACACGTTCAACGGCAACGGCAATTTTTTTATCCTCGTCGTTGATGAGTTTGACCATTTCAAGCGTGGTGCACTCGTCAATGTGAGCCGTCGCGGGATTAATTTTCTCCGTCGTCAGCTCCGAAAAATTATCGCTCATATCGTCACCTCAAGGGATAAAAATCAAATCGGCAACTTCCGGGTTACCTTCGGCAATGTCGACTTTAAAGCGGTGAATCGGCGCGAAAATCGGCGCACCTTTCAATCGCAACTTGAATCTCGAAAGCGTATGCGAATTCGAGCCGACAACGGGAATTCTCGTCACGATAAAGCGGTTGGCGTCATTATCGGCAAGTCCGTAGTCTTCAATGAATCCTGCGCGGAAATGAACTTCCTTTGAAGTGTCCTCGGCGTCGACGGTGTATTTGCCGTTCGGAAAGGCGATGAACTTCGCGGGCTTTTTCAGTGCCCATTCAATCGCCTGTTTGGAGCCGTAAATTTCATTCCAGAGTTTGTCACCTTTTAGCGTCGTCAAATCTTTGTAGCTCATTGTGTGGCTTTCAATGTCGACGAATCCGCCGGCTTGAAGTGCGCGAGCTTGATCCCACGTCAAATAGTCCGCCATGCCGACATGATCCGTGACGATGAAGACAGTCGCGCGAACGTTGTGTTTCTGCAGAATCGGAAAGACGTTGTTGTAAATGTCGGCGTGCCCGTCGTCGAAGGTTATTATAATCGGCTTTGTCGGAAGAGTTTTGCCTTGCTCCCAAGCGTCAAGCAAATCGTCGGGCGAAATGACGTGATAGCCGTCGTCGACGAGAAATTTAATCTGCGCGTCGAAGTCAGCCACGGTCAACGTTGCGGGATTTTTATCGGTGTCGCTCACGCGGTGATAAACCAGAATCGGTACGCCGTCCGCCGAACGTTCAAACAACCATAATACAAATCCCGCCGCCGCCAATATCAACACGAGCATCACGAGCAAAAATTTTTTCATGTGACCGACACCTCCTCACGAGCGTCTTTCAGTAAAAATTCATGATAATTATCGGTAATATATATCAAGTGGCGTGCAGTGTCAAGAAAAAGTCACGGCAAGCTGTTCAGAATTTCTTGACCGCCGCAATTTAAAAGACGACGCGCAATTTCTCTGCCGACGTGAATTTTTTCAAGCGGAGCCGTCAGCGAATCACGGACGAGGCGTTGACTATCGGGCGAGGCGATTAATGCGTTGACGACCATTTGACCGCCGACAATCTGCGCGAAAACTCCGACGGGAATTTGACAGCTGCCGCCGACTTCCGATAAAAATTCGCGTTCGACATCAATCGCCGTACAAGTTTCAGCGTCGTTGAGCTTTTGCACGAGTGAAAAAATTTTTTCGTTGCCGTCACGAATTTCAATCGCCAATGCTCCTTGACCCGCCGCAGGAATTATTTGCGTCAACAATTCGCCGATTCGTGACGAGTAGCCCAAACGTTCCAATCCCGCCGCCGCCAAGATTATCGCGTCGAATTCTCCCGCGTCCAATTTCCTAAGCCGTGTCTCCACATTCCCGCGCAGATTTTTTATCAGCAAATCCGGGCGCAAATTCAGCACTTGAGCCGCACGACGCAAGCTTGACGTTCCGACGACTGCTCCGCGCGGCAAATCATTGAACGACGAAAATTTATTGCTCACGAACGCATCGAACGGTTGCGCACGCCGAGTTATCGCCGCGATTTTGAATCCTGCCGGCAATTCCGTTGGAACGTCTTTCAAGCTGTGAACTGCCGCGTCAATTTCTCCGCGTGCCATTTGAAGTTCAAGCTCCTTTGTGAACAATCCTTTGCCGCCGATTTTTGCAAGCGGTGCGTCTAAAATTTTGTCGCCGGTCGTATGAATTTTGATGAGTTCAACGTCGAGCGCGGGGAAAAATTTTTTCAGCTCCGCCGCGACGAATTCTGCTTGCCACAGTGCCAATCGACTTGCCCGCGTTCCGATTCTGATTCTTTGCAATACAATCCCTCCGTCAAAAAATTTTAAGCCTCGACGTTTTGCCGAGGCTGATTTATTTTTAGAGACGTCCAATCAATAGCCGTAAAAATTTTTTTCATGACAACCGCCTCAACTCAGAGCACGTAGCCCGGAGTTAAAAACCGTAAAGAAACGCCGTCATTTCCGATTGAGATCACTTCACCGTGCCCGATGGTGATACTTCCTCTGCGACTCACGCTGCTGTTGTACTTGTACTCGAAATCGGCTCTTGAACTCTTGGCGGAAAGTCCCGACTTATCGAAACGTCTGTTGCCGTATTTGTAGATGGTTATTTCCGACACGACGTCATAGTTAAACGTTACGTGAAAACCTTCATTGATATATTTCCACGTGGTGTAGTTGCGTTGGTTGCTTATGCTTGAAGGTTGACCGTAAAGCGCGGCGACTTGATTTTTGTCCATGCCCAGATAAATTCCGCCGACCGATTCAACGTAGCGCGGGCTTTGAGTGTTTCGCAAGGCAAATTGTTCGTTCAGCACAAGCATTGAGTGATATCCATCGTAACTGCCCATTGTCTGCAAGTAGACATCTCCGTAGGAACTGCCGTCGGTAATGCGGACTTTGTAAAATGCCACGGTGTCGCCGGTGTAGCCGACGGAAACGATTCTGTAACCGTTAATGGTGTAGTCGTTGCTGATGTTCAGCACGAGGTTGCCGTTTGTGTCGTACCAGTTGCCGATAATACTTTTAAGGTGTGTAACCGGCACGGAATAATACTCCATTGCCGCGCAGATATTTGCCGTGAACGTGACGACGAGCATAACAATCAACGCCGAGAGAAATTTTTTCATGACAATCGCCTCCAAATCAAAAATCTTTACAAAAACTGCATTGCATTTCAAATATAAGTCGCTAAAAAAATCGTGTCAAGCGTTGAAGAGTGCCTGCATTGCTTGAGCGTAAAAATTTTCGGCGTCGGTGCCGGCAGAGGCGTTGAGTTTCATCATCGGCAGACGCAAGAGCTTGCGGACAATGCGGCGCGTCATTTGGTCGAGAATTTTGCGTTCGTCGTCGGTCAGGTCGGACAATTTGCTTGACACGCGTCGAATTTCTCGCAATCGAATTTTTTCCGCACGTTCCGACAAATTCGCCATCAGCGGACGAAATTTTAAATACTTGAAACGCTCCATGACTGCCGCCGCGTCTTCAGCGACGATTTTTTTTGCCAACAGAGCCTCGCGCTGCCGAGCCTGCAAATTTTTTTCAACGACACTTTCCAAATCGTCAATGTTGTAAAGCGTGACGCCCTTAATCTTGCCGACTTCGGGATCAACGTCGCGAGGAACTGCAATGTCGATAAAAAAAATTCCGCGTCCGTTTCGACGTGCCATGAGCTGTTGAGTTTGCCACGGTTTGATGACGTAATGCGGTGCGCCGGTTGAAGTGATGATTATGTCGACGTGAGCCGCTCCGATTAGTGCTTCTTCCCACGCGACAGCCAGCCCGCCGATTCGCGACGCCATTTCGATTGCGCGTTCGATGTGGTGATTGGCGACGAAAATTTTTTTCACGCCGTGTGCAAGCAGATGTTTTGCCGTAAGTTGAGCCATTTTGCCCGCGCCGAAGATTAAAACGCTTTTGTCAGACAAGCCGCCGAGTTTCCGAGCCGCCAATTCAACTGCCGCCGATGATACCGACACCGAGTTATAGGCGATTCGAGTTTCCGTGCGCACACGTTTTCCCGCCGCGATTGCCCGATTGAACAGCGTATTTAAAATTGTGCCCGTCGCTTGAGCCGCTTTGGCGATTGAGTAAGCTTCTTTGACTTGCGAGAGAATTTGACCTTCGCCGACGATGAGCGAATCCAGTCCCGCCGCAACTTCAAACAAATGTATCGCGCAATGTTCGTCGTCGTACTCGTAAAGAAATTTTTCGTCAATGCCGCCAATCAAATCGTTTAGGAATTGATGAACGGCAACTTCGCAACCTTCGGCGGTGACGGCATAAATTTCAGTGCGATTGCACGTGGACAATACAACCGCCTCGCTCAAGCCGTCGTAGTCGTCGAGATTGTCCAGTCCGCGCCGCAGAGCATCTTTGTCGACGGAAAATTTTTCACGGACTTCAATCGGTGCCGTCGTGTGATTCAGTCCCAAAATTTTCAAGTGCAATTAATCGTTCCTCCAGCAAAATTAATCCGTGATATGATTTACCGCGACATTAAAATTTGTTTGCAGTCTTCAGCGCAAGCAATGCGGCGATTCTTCCTGTGCGGTCAAGTTGATTTTTCTGCGCGGCACGATACGAAAAGTACCATTTACTTTGACAACAGGTACACTCGTTCGCAACGTCGATATTTTTTTCGGGAACGCCGACTTCCAAAAGTTGCAGGACATTCGCGCGCCAAAGGTCGAGAAAAATTTTTCCGTCGCGTTCAATCAAAAGTTCGTCGTGATTCGCAGGAAAAGCAGCTTTGCATTTGTCGATGACTGCACCGCCGATTTCGTAGCAACACGAGCCGATTGACGGCGCAATTCCAATCAGACAATCTTGCGGACGCGTGCCGAATTCGTCGTTCATGGTCAGCAAAGTTTTCGCGGCAATTTTTTTGAGCGTGCCTTTCCAACCGCCGTGAGCAAGTCCGATCGCGCGATTCTCAACGTCGACAAAAAAAATCGGGACGCAATCGGCAAAGCACAACATCAGCGGCAAATTCGGGACGTTGGTGATAAGCGCGTCGGTTTCGGGAATTGAATCGGCGTAATTTTCGCAACCGCACCCGCGATAATTTTCGTCGACGCGGAAAATTTTGTCGCCGTGAACTTGATTTGGCGTGACGATATCAGCAATGCCGAAGCCCAACGACTGCATGAAACGTTTGCGATTTGCGATAACGTCTGCGGGATTGTCTCCTACGTGCAACGCGAGATTGAGACTTTCAAACGGAAATTGACTTACTCCGCCGAAACGTGTTGAAATTGCGTGCGTGACCAAATCTTCAGGGAACGTCGAAAATTTCCCGTGCCACAAATTATTTTCCGTGCGCTTTAAAAAGTAACTCATTGCTCCACTTCCTTTCAAACA
Organism: uncultured Selenomonadaceae bacterium; assembly: GCA_905234395.1. Classification (GTDB taxonomy): domain Bacteria; phylum Bacillota; class Negativicutes; order Selenomonadales; family Selenomonadaceae; genus Quinella. The sequence continues at coordinate 2,701 of CAJOHG010000046.1, read as the reverse complement.
TTGAATTCAAGCAAGGCAATTATATTCCTGTTGAGCTTGACGGCAAAAAATTTTTTCGGTGCTTGTCAAATGCGGCAAGCTCGTTTATATTGTTTTGGGGTGATGAAAAATTTGATTAACGAAGAAATTCTTCGGCAAGTAGAAGATTACATAAGCAAATATTTTCTTGACGTTGAGGCGTTGCGGAAACGCGGAGTTAAACTTTCCTACAGCAACGAATATGAAGACGACATAAGAACTTCGGAGAAAATAATTCGCAAGCTCAAAGATATAATTGGCATGACGGGCAATTTTTTTTCGGATTATCTTTGGAAACTTATTGACGAGAAAAATATGACGGACGTTGAAGTTTATAAGAAGGCGCACCTTGACCGCCGCATTTTTTCCAAGATTCGCAACGAGAAAAATTACATGCCGAGCAAGCGGACGATTTTGGCGATAGCGATTGCTCTCGAATTGGACTACAAAGAAACTACAAGTTTGTTGCATCGCGCGGGCTATCATTTGGGAATTGACAAAAAGGACGATGTTATTATCGGTTTCTTTATTAAAAATAAAATTTACGATTTGTTTTTGATAAATGAAGTCCTCGACCATTTCGGATTCAAACCTCTGGGCGATTGAAATGTCACTTAAAAATTTTTTCGGGAGCTTGTCAAAAGCGACAGGCTCCTTTATTATGCTTAAACGCGGCTGCACGTTAAAAAATTTTTTCGGAAGGAGAATTTTCATGGAAGAGATTCGCGGAAAGTACAACATTTCTTTTGCGAAAATCATTGAGGATTCGGCTCGCGAACAGATTCGGCGCATGTGCAATTACGAATTCACTAAGGACAGCAAAATTCGCATCATGCCCGACGTGCACGCCGGCAAAGGTTGCACAATCGGCACAACAATGACCGTCACCGATAAAGCTGTACCCGGAATCGTCGGCTTTGACATCGGTTGCGGCATGTACACCGTAAAGCTTGCGGACAAATCGATTGACTTTGCACAAGTCGACGAGGCGGCGCATTACATTCCGTCGCGAAGAAATGTTTGGAACAATCGGCAAGAAAAATTCGATTTAACCGAGCTGCTTTGCTATAAAGTCCTTACGGACGTTCGTCGCATCGAAAACAGCTTGGGAACGCTCGGCGGCGGCAATCACTTCATCGAAATTGACCGCTCATCGGACGGAACTTTTTATCTGGTGATTCACACCGGCTCAAGAAATCTCGGCGGGCAAGTCGCGGAGATTTATCAGCAACTCGCAATCGATTTGGCTAAAGGCAAGGATAAAATGTTCCAAGAGCGCGAAGAAATCATTGCAACTTATAAATCGCGCAGTTTGAAGAAAAAAATCAACTCCACGATTAAAAAACTCGAAGAAGAATATCGCGGCAGACCACTTTCAATGCCCAAAGATCTTTGCTTTGTCTACGGAAAATATTTTGAACAGTATCTGCACGACATGGAGATTTGTCAGAACTTCGCGCGGCTCAATCGTGAAATCATTGCAAAGGTTTTAATCGAAAAGGCTGGCTTGACGGCAATCGACGCCTTCCACACCACGTGACACAAACGAATTAATCATCCGCAAAGGTGCCATTGCCGCTCACAAGGACGAAAAAGTTTTGATACCGATAAACATGCGCGACGGCTCCGTTCTGGCAGTCGGCAAAGGAAATGCCGATTGGAATTATTCCGCTCCGCACGGCGCAGGAAGAATTCTTTCACGCGCAGATGCCAAGCAACTCCTCGACATGGATGAGTACAAAGAATCTATGGCGGGAATTTATACGACTTCAATCAGCACCGGCACGCTCGACGAATCGCCACAAGCTTACAAATCTCTCGACGACATCATTGACGTTATCGGCGACACCGTTGACATTATCGAAGTCATGAAACCCGTTTACAACTTCAAAGCCGGATCGGAGTGATTTTCGGAGGTAAATTCATTGCTGACTAAAAAATTCCTTAAACAAATCGAATCATATCTAAGGAAAAATCTTAAAAAGCCGAATAACAAGAAATCACTCTTCAAAACAGTATATAACGGCTTGGTATTTCGTGGAGCGGCAATAACAAACGGACATGTGTGCATTGACTATTATTCACGTGATGAGAGTAAAAAGATTTTGGAACGGTGGAAACAAGAAAAAAAGACTTTTCCACAACATTTATTGAACTTCATAGCTGAACGCGGGATTAACGAAGTCGATATTTGTAAAAAAGTTCACCTTGACCGAAGAATTTTATCTAAACTCCGTAACAAACATGATTACAGACCCAGAAAACAGACTGTTATAAAAATCGCACTTGCCTTGGAACTTAATTTGGACGAAACAAAAATACTTTTGCGTCGAGGACATTACACATTTTCAAAATTTAATAAAAACGAGGTTCTCCTTAGTTTTTTCTTCGAGAATCAGATTTACGACTTAACTTTGCTCAATGAAGTGCTAAATCATTACGGTTTTAAGCCTTTGAACTGAAAAAATTTATTCTAAAAAGCTTGTCAAAGGCGGCAAGCTCTTTTATTATGCTTAAACGCGGCTGCACGACTCAGGAAAGGAGAATTTTTATGGAAGAGATTCGCGGAAAGTACAACACGGCAATTTCTTTTGCGAAAATCATTGAGGATTCGGCTCGCGAACAGATTCGGCGCATGTGCAATTACGAATTCACTAAGGACAGCAAAATTCGCATCATGCCC